>BNUF01000067.1 GCA_025997155.1 Clostridia bacterium | reverse complement strand
CACGATATAGTTGAATTAGTGCCAGACAGCGGCGACACGGGAGTCACAACGAACAGCTAAAATCAAATGGGAAAGGAAACGCCGCAATGCCTATAATGACACCGTTCCACGCGGTTTTGACCGCGCACGAAATATCACACTACACCTACGCTCACGACAGGCTTGTCGCGGCGTTTGCCTCCGCGAATATAAAGGTTTACCCGTATCAAGTTGCGGGCGGCGGCGCAATTCGCCTTGCGGTCTGAATGGCGCAAAGGCGTTATTCTTGCCGACGAGGGCGGGTTGGGCAAGACAATGGAAACTCTGCTCGTGCTGTCACAGTTATGGTTTGAGGGCAAAGAAAGAATCCTGCTAATCGTACCTACGCCGCTTTTATCGCAATGGACGGCGGTTTTGGAACGCGACTTCGCCGTGCCGTATGCCGTTGTCGGACGAGATAACCCAAACTTCGCACAAGAGGGCATTGTCCTTACTACATACGAAATCGCCGCTGATTTTGCCGAGGAGATAAGTAATATCTCGTGGAATGTGGCGGCGTTTGAGGAAGCACACAGGTTGAACAAGCCTGAAAACAAGCTAACCGTTACGCTTAAATCGGCTGTCAGCAATGCTTTCAAGATTCTACTAACCGCAACGCCTATGCAAAACTCGATTATGGACTTATACGGCTTACTTGCGTTCATAGACGAAACCGTCTTACCCGATGCGGAGGGCTTTTATAAACGATACTTCCGCAAGCCAGAGCAATACGGCGAACTTACGGCTATTGTGAGCCGTTATGCTTTTCGGACTCTTCGCTCACAGGCGCGACGATTCGTGAACTTGCCGCGCCGTCTTCCTGTAACTGCCAACTACAAACAAAACGCCGCCGAGACTAAACTCACAGCAATGATTGATGACTACCTCAAGAAGCCCGAAAAGACGGCATTCCCGAAAATGGATGCTTACGAGTGCAATCTTATGTTTTGGAAAGCGTTATCGTCATCTACCTCCGCGCTTTTGAACCTTTTGGATGGTACTCTTGACCGCACGGACGAACTAAAAGAAATGCGTGAGTTCGCGGCAGGGATAAAGTCAAACGCCAAAGGCGGCGAACTCGTTAAAGCCCTTAAAAAGGCGTTCGCCGAACTCAAAAAGCGCGGCGCGAACCGCAAAGCGTTAATCTTCACCGAATATAAGGCAACACAGAAATATCTTTCAGAATTGCTGTCAGACGATTATAATGTCACAGCCGACTATGACAAATTCGCTGACGCTGACATTCTCGTCACGACCGACATTGCCGCCGAGGGCTTTAACTTTGAGTTTTGCTCGTTCGTGGTGAATTACGACCTACCGTACACCGTCCTTACGCTCGAACAGCGTATAATGCGCTGTCACCGTCAAGGACAGAAAAACGATGTTGTTGTACTGAACTTCCTCAACAAGAGCAACTTCGCGGATGTGCGCATGCTTGAACTCATCAACAAGCGCGTCTTGCGGTTTGATGGTATAATCGCCGCGTTTGCCGAAACGCGAACTCAAAAGCAGATTAAAGTCGATTACAAGGCGACACTCCATACATACGAAGACGCGAACGCCGTCAAGGTGGAACGCGCCGAAAACGCCCTATTCACCACATTCACGCAGGATATTGCTGAAAAAGTCACCGTCACGCCGCAATACATCAAAGACAGAGCAGACGAGATGAACGCCAAACTATGGGAACTTACGAAATGGTTTTTTCACGACAAAAGAGACTACCTTATTAATGAAGAAACGCAAACACTCCGCGTCGGCATCACGCCGCAAAAAGTGTTTACGGGCGCGAGTTTGCGGCGGCGAGAGTATTCTCTTGCCGACAAGACGCTTTCGCCCGTCAGTAGTATTGCGAAGAACATCATCAACGAAATTTTCTGGCGCGGCATACCCGACAGCGGCACGGTGACGGTTGAAAACCTTGAAAATCAGGTGCAAATAGGCTATTATAGAGTTAGGTAAAGGCAAAGGGCGATTGGGGCGGCATTAACTGTTTCACTCTCGTCGGCAGATTTTCTCCGTTCGGGAAAAGCTTATCCGAAGCCGAAAGCCGCCGCCCCTCTTGACGCGTTTGTGGACACATCATACTTTATAAAACACGCCGCTCTCGAATATGACGATAAACGCCGCGAGGAAGCCCGCGCAATCGGCGACCGCGCCTATTACCGCAAACAGGCGTTAAACCGCGAGATTGAAGCGTTAAAAACAGACTTACGGCAGACGGAACTCACGCTGACGCGAAAGGTTTTAACCACCGAGAAGATTTCAGCGGAGAAACGCCACGCAACTGTCGACAAAACCTTAAAACAGCGGCAACAATCGCTGTTTATGGAGGGCTTGCGGATTGACAGCGAAGCAGAAGCAGCGATAGCCGAACTCACGGCAAGCACGGAACTAACCGCCGAAATCACTCGGTTTTTCGCGATAACGATAGAGAACCGTGCGAAAAGCGGCGGCGCGTTTTGAAATCGTGCGATGCTTCTACGCACGATTTCAGCGACGTTTTGCCGAAGGCAAAATTCCGAAATTGGAGGCACAAAAATATGAATGATAATGAACGAATAGACGGCTTATCGCTTGACAACGCCGCCACGGAACAAGACAAGCTCCGCGCTATTTTTCCGCAATGTTTTGTGGAGGGTAAACTTGACGAACGCAAGCTGTTTGCGCTTTTGGGCAGTTTTGAGACGATTGACGCGAATGACCGCGAACGCTACGAGTTTCGGTGGAAAGGCAAACAGGAGTGTCTGCAACTGGCGGGAAAACGAAGCGCGGGAACTTTGCGCCCTTGCCGTGAGGACAGCGTGGATTGGGAAAATACGCGCAACGTCTATATTGAGGGCGACAACCTTGAAGTCTTAAAGCTCTTGCAAACCGCGTATTATCGCAGGGTGAAGATGATTTATATAGACCCGCCGTACAACACGGGCAACGATTTTGTATACGCCGACGACTTCGCCGACCCTTTAACGCGGTATCGCGAGGTGACACAGCAGACGACAAAAACAATCCAGAAAGTATGGGGAGGTTTCATACGAATTGGCTGAATATGATGTTCCCGAGGTTGCGCCTTGCGGCTAACCTGCTCCGCGACGACGGCGTTATTTTCATATCAATCGACGATACCGAGGTACGCAACTTGCGTTATCTCCTTGACGACATTTTCGGGGACCCAATTTGTTCAACTAGCGCGACATTGTAGTTGTCAATATAAATCTCACCGTACCCTGCTGATTCGATAATTTTTTTCACAGCGTCGTCAGGGTTTATCTTGCTTATTTCCCAAAAGTCAATTAAGCGCGTTAGCGGTGTCATTCCAAGGGCTTGTATTTGGGTGTTTGACAATACCGTAAATGGGTTGTCGTCCCATGCGGGGTCGGTGAATATCGTCCGAAACTGTTCAATTGCGGAAACTCCCATTGCGTTATCAAGGATTCTCACAACATGAATTTGTTGGTCTGCGTGATATAACGACAATGCCGTGACGCTTATTATTGCGGTATTATCCTTGTTTTTGTTAATTTCCCATACTTTGTATAGCTGATTGTTTTGTCCGCAGTAAACAACGGTTTTATATGGGTTTATGAAACGCGCTTTATTGTCGTTCGCGGGTATATCGAAATCAAGTTTATATGTGTCGTTTATTGTATGAGTATACCTAACGTTTGTCGCGTTTTCAAGGATATGAACAGACGATTCCGTGAATAATTGCAACGCGTCTGCATTAATATAATTTTCCATAGAACCAACGCTCCCGCCACGAAATAGTTATTGCTGTACTTGAAGAATTTGTTATAGCAAAGGATGAACTAGGCAAATACAAGAACTCTCCTGTGAAATACTGCAGCGTGTTAATCCCGTTATCAGAACAAGAACACGTTTGCGCGTCTATAACGACGTTCGTGTATTTGGTCGTCGCTGTGTTCGAGTATCCGCAATATAGCGAACCGCCGCTGTACGTATCCGTGACTGTGACAGAAACAATCGAACCTGCGGCAGTCCCGCCTTGCGCGTTTATCTTGATTGGCGTTGGTTGTCCTTTGTATGCGCCGCTGTAGGTATTTCCAGAACCCAAAGTAACCGTCGTAAGTTCATTTGACATTGAATACGGAAACGCTCGAAAAGATAGCGCGAACGCCGTTGTAACGCCGTAACGCATAGGTACAAAGCTAAACCTCTCATATATTGACACATTCCAATAAACATCAGGTACGCTGTCTAGCGTTAGTTTGCCCTCCGCCGTCCCGCCTAGCCACGCGGCAATCTCCGACATTTTGTTGTTAAGTAACATAATATCAGTCTCAACTATTCGGCACTCTATCTGTATACTACTGTCCTTGCGGCAAGTCCGCACTCCGCCTGTATATTGGTTTATCCCCGAAAAGGAAAACGAGCCGTCACGGTCGGACGCGTCTAAAAAAGCCGTCTTCGCCTCCGCTATAAAAGGCATATCTCTTACTTTCGCGAGAATCCCGAATTGTGAACAGTGAACCCCGTTGTACGTGAACCCCATTATACTTGAAGTATCAAGCATATACAGACGCGCCTCCTCCGATTGCTAGTTGCACCGACCGCGACAAGGCTTTCGCCGTCTGATTGTCAGATACGTTGTTATTCATTGTTATATTGTTGTTCGTGGTGTTTTGCGTGTTATTTGTGGTTGATTCATTGACAATTTTATAAGCCGCGCTTATTGCGTCCGCAAGTCCTTCAAGATTCCTGTTAGCAGCGTCGTATTTCATTTCCTTTAACTCGCCCAATATATCTTGAAGTCGGCTTACTTCGTCTTCTTGCAATTGTCTTAACTCATCAAGGCGTGCCGCCTCGGATTCCCTTATATCGTCAAGCCTTTTTTGAATCGCTTCCTCTCGGATTTTCGCCTCTTGTTCGTATTTGTCATAATCCGCCTGCCACGCCTCGGCTCGAGCGTTTGCTATCTCCTCAAGCTCCGTTTGGCGTTGCTCTTGCGCGTATTTTTCAAGTTCGCCCTTTATCCGTTCGTACTCGTTTCTGCCCTCGACGGTCACCGCCGAACGGAAAACCGCCTCTTGCGCCTGTAGTTTACCAATGTCTTTCGCCCTGTTCATATCGTCATAGGCTTTTTTCTGCGCGTCAGCCTGCCGCCGCACTTCTTTTATCTGCGCGTCTACAGACTTTTTCCTGTTCGCAAGGTCGTCTTTCAAGGATTTCAAGATAGCTTCGGTATTAGATTTCTCGGACTTTAACATTTTGTCGGATTTTTTCTTTTCAAGCTCGTACTGCTCCGAATAGAATTTTTTCAAGTCCGATAGGCGTTTCTCTTGTTCGCTGATAAGGTTTTTAGTTAGTTCCTTTTCAGCGTTATAAATTTCTCGGTTTATCTCCCGAATCTTATCAAGGTATTCTTCTTTGTCGAGTAAGTTCTGTTCGTATCCGTCATCAATAGCCGCAAGCATTGCGTTTAGTTCGTCTATCTTTTGTGTCGGCAAACTCCAGTTGTCATAAAAGTCTCGTTCGTCAATGTTGATTTTCATACCTTCCAAAGATTTTGAAAAATCGGATTTCGCGTCCTCAATAGACTTATCGCGCTGTTCTTTTTGGAAGTTGTGCATATCGGCGGTATACGACCGCCACTCGGAGGAGTTTTTAGTTAGGTAGATATCTCTAAGTTCTTCCAAACGGCTGTAGTATGTCAACTCTGACACCTCGTCCGTGTCGCGTAAGAATTTGAGATTGTCAAACTGTTCTTTGATAAACTCTTCACGCGCCTTTTTGGCTTTTTCGGCGGAATCGTCCTTTTCTTCTTTTTCTTTCTTGGGTTTCGGAGTATCAACGCCGTATTTGATATCTTGCAACATCTTAAGCCGTTCTTTGTTAGCGTCAATCAACGCGCCGTAATCGAGCATAGGGTTTATGATTGTGTCAACCTTATCTTTATAATCTGATAAATTCTTAACCATTTCGTCGTTGTTTTTAGCGATACCCGCGATTAAATCCGCCGTACTCGGACGCGCAATCTTAGAAGCTTCGCGTTTTGCGTCGTTAAGTGATTGTATGGTTGATAACTCTATTCCGTACGCCTTAAGCCTTGCGGAGCTTTGCTCGATTACCGCCCTCGTTTCATCTTCTTGCGCTTTCATAGTGACACGGACGGAGTTTAAGGCGCTAACTCTAACTAGGTCAATAGTGCCTGTCTGTATTTTATAGCCTTCCGCCGTTTTTTCTATTTTAGACGCAAGCTGTGGATATTTTGATATTAAATCGTCAATTTCCTTTGCGTTCAAGGCTTCGTTTTCGGATAGTTTTTGTTGTATTTGATTCAACTCGGCTATGGCGGAAGAACTGTTTTTGATTGCGTCGACATATTCTTTTATCTTTTCTGCGCTGTTTTTAGTTACTTCCGCGTCTTCCTTTTCGGCTTGGACTTTAATCCCTAAATCTTTTTGAAGTTTTTTTATCTCGTCGTCAAGTATCTGTATCTGTTCTGCTTTTTCCCTATCGCTTTTGTTGCTATCGTTTGCAATCTCTTTTTTAAGTTTTTCGTACCTGTCTATTGCGTCATATATTCCGTTTTTAATATCCGCCGAAAACTGCATCTTGTACGCTTTTTCCCATTCCTCGGCGTAATGCTTTACCGCCAAAATAAGCGCGCCCACCGCAAGAACAGTCCCCGCAATCGCCGCGTTGGCGGCAAGCGTCGCTTTTTGCACCGCACCCGCCGCACCCATTATCAAAGCGGGGATTGCCTTTAACTGCGCGATACCGCCCAAAAATACGGTTTTTATAGAAACCCCCAATGTAATCAACGTTTTGTTAAGTAACGCCGTCCGCGCTGTCATGATATCCGTCGCGGTAGTGGCGGCGACAATTGACGTTCTGTATGCCACAAGAGCCGCCGCTATCTGCGTTTTGAACGCAATGCTTGTCGCCCTCACCGTCGTATTAAGTATCGAGACACTTGTTGTCACACCAATAATCCTAGCGCCATAACTTCCGACAAGTGCCGCGCCGCTTGACAATACTGCGCCAAACTTAAAAAACGCCGAACCCGCAATGCCGATAATCCCTATAATTTTGTTGATATTCGCCGCCAGTATAGCGTATTTCAATGTATTAGCGACTTCTCTGTGTTCGATTAAAAACGTCGTCAACGACGTTATCGGCTTTATAATCGCGTTAATTGCCGTGCCGATTCCGTCCGCCCATTTCGCTAACTTGCCTGATTCGGAGAGCTTGACTACCTCGTTTGAAATAGTCTGTAACGCGTCTCTAAGAGTTTCAAAACTCTTTTCGCCTATTGCGCGTACAAATTCCTTCCATATGCCTTTGAGTGTGGATATCGAGCCGTAGAGCGTCTGCGACTGACTTTCCATCATTCCATAAAAGCGTCCGCCCTCGGAGGTCGCGCTTATAAAAGCCTCCGCCACCGCCTCACTGGAAATCCCCTCACCGTTCGCCATGATATCTTTAAGTTTAGCTATAGATTGCCCTGTTTTTTGGGATATCTCCAAAAGCGGGTTAAATCCAGCGTTGATAAGTTGCAACAGGTCTTGCCCCATTAACTTGCCCGTGCTTGCTACTTGCGCGTAGACAAGTGCCAATCGCTTAAACTGCTCACTTTCACCGCCGGATATGTCTCCCAATTGTTTCACAATTCCCATGATTTTTTTTGATTCTATGCCAAATGACATAAGCGTTTTGCCCGCGTCCTGTATAGCATTTTGGTCAAGCGGAGACGATACTGAAAGTCCACGCATTTCCTCAAGTAATCCCTTGGCGTTTTCCAAATCCCCGACAAGAATTTTATAAAACCCTAAGTTCTTCTCATAATCAGCGTTTGGAACAGCTGTTGTAATCGCCGCCTTAAACGCCAAAACTTCCGTAACCGCAAGCGCGATTCCCGCCTTGACAAGCCCCCAGTGTTGGGCAATACTAACTATCCCCTTTAACGTACCCGCGACGGCGTTTCCGAAAACCCCGACTTGCATTGCCGCGTTTTGCAACTCCAACCGTACCATAGAGAAAAAACCTTGCACCTTTGAACTTGAAAAAACCTGTGTCAGCTTTAATTTGATTGCCGCAAACCCCGCCGTTGCCCCAACTATAAAAGCATTGGATGCGCGGGCTAAAGCACCGAACGCCGCCGTCCCCGCCGCCGCAAGCGCGGGAAATCTCGCGGCTAAACTAGCGAATCCAGATTGTACCATTGCAAGCACGGCGGGAAATCCCCCCGCGCTACTGATAAGGCTTCTTGAAAATTCTTGAAGAGTGTGTGCTAACGCCGCTTTTACGCCAAGTCCCAAAACGGCGACGAGTTTATTCTTCGTGGCTTTCGCGCTGTTTTCAACTGGTTTTCCGTCAACTTCCACATTAGTTATCATAACCTTTTGATTTCGTATCTCGTCGAGTTCCTTGTATATTTTTTGAACTGATTCGTACATTTCCTTAAGGTCTACAAGAGGTGAAATATGAACGTCGGATTTTATCTCTTCTAACATTCGATTGGTTACGCTCACGCTAGTTTCAACCGCGCTTGTGTCAACCCCGACATCAAGCCGTATCCTCTCGTTTTCAATTGATTCAAGGATACGCTCAGCCCGCGCAATGTCTTTTTGAAGTCCGTCTAAATCCATTCCCATTCCGATATTGACATCTGCGACATTCATAAAATCACCTCCTAATTACAATCCGCTATACCACATATTAGAAACTTTTGACAAATCAGATTTCTTTTTACCGCCGCTATCTTCGGTGTTTTCGTGGTCGTCTATAATCTTGTCAAGCAGATACATAACGTCCTTTGGGTCTTGCTGTCCCAAAATCGACGGCGGCATATTGTATAGTTTCAGAAAAAGATAGGTGAAACATTGCAACGAAGATTCTAATCCGTCGCCGCTTGGTTGCGTATCGCCCCCTATTCTTCGTCCATTCCGTTTTTTAAGGATTCGAGAGTTTCAAGGTATGCCTTGAACAACCTGCCGTTAAGACGCGACCGCTCTTTTAAGTCGGCCTTTCTTATGTCGCAAATCCCCGAAAAAAGCCGTACAACGATAGGGTCGCATACTTCAAACGCCGCAAAGCCGCTCCCTTTCGATTTAGAGTCAATTTCGCGTATAACGCTGAAATCAATAGCCTTGCTCGTATATTCTTGTCCGTCGATTGTCGCAATCAAGTTATCCATGTTTTATCCTCCGATTAATTAACAGTTACGCCGATTGTCTTTGTTGTGTTGTTTGTGTCGTTGAAAGTTATCGTTACGTTCGCCGAACCCGCGCCGATTCCAACAACTGTGATATTTCCATTTACGGCAAGGCTAGGCGGGGCAACGATTGCAACGTCTGTGTCGCCGCTTGATATTGCCGCTGATGTTGCCTTTAGCGTGCCGTTGCCGAGTTTAACCGAATAAGTCAGAACGCCGCCCGCGCTTAATGTCGCGGCATCAGGCGCGTTCACGCTAGGCGCTAGATTCGCGGCGGGTTTATAATTCGGGTCGTTAAAAAATTCCGCCTCAAACTCCTCGATAGTCAACCCCAAGGCAAGTATCGCGCTTTCGTCGATAAAGTAATATTTTTTTCCGAAAATGGTGTCAAGTGCTTTGTATGTGACGGTTGCCGTTCCAAAAGTCGGAGCGCCTTGCGAAGGTTTAGTTGTCCCGCCCACATTCGGAGGTGTACTGAAAATACCCTTATTGTACCTCACATACCTGAATGTCTTATCTGATTTCATTAACCGCCAAGCGACCGCAAATTGCGGAGTGTTACCTCTATCTGGTTCGTATCCGCCGCTTTCGTCAAGGGAAACTCCCGTGAAATCCGCGTAAACTTCGGGGGTTATGTCAGCGCCTGTCAAGGTGTGTCCCTCGTTTTCAATGTATGGAAATGAAGCATACGCGACGTTATCCGCGTCAAAGGTTTCCGTGTTTGCCGTGTCGGTAGGTTCTACCGAAACATTGCCTAGTAAACTCTTTGCCGCGCCATATGTCCGCCCTGTCGGCGTATCTGTTAAAAGATTCCAATAAGTGTATTTGTCAAATCCAATTGTTGGTAGTGGTTGGTAGCCCATATTATCAGTCCTCCGTATATCGTCTCGCGACGCTTAGATTCACGCCGAAAATGTAGTGTTCGTTTTCTGTTAATTCCATAAAAAAAGGGCTTTGATTCGCCATGATAAGCGGGTAAAAAGTCCCGTTGATTGTTGGTCTTGTTTGGTCTAGAATCCTTGTTATTTTTTCAATCAGTTCTAACGAGTTCACATAAACTAAATCCCTTGTCAATATTTGCAAACTCAAGTGTTCTATTGTGTCGAGCTGTTTCAGCAAAGGCGGAAACCCCGCGTACTGGAAAAGGGTTATGTTATTCTCATAGTATTCCTTGAATCCGCCGATACTTATTGTACTGATACCTTCGGATTCATAAACGCCCATGCCGCAATCCCGCAAATAAAAAGCTATATCTTCGGGCATTGTCATAAAATCCCACCAATCTACTTTAACGCTTCGGCTATTTTTGCCGCGATATAATCTTTGTACTTTTGCGCGTTTTCGTTGTAAGGGTCTTCCAGGTACTTTGCCTTGCGTCCGCGCTGATGCCGCAATGTCAAGTCCTCGTGCTGTTTAACCGCGTATGCTGTGTTATATGATACAATATATTTCCCCGCGTCAAGCCTTATAACTTCGCCCGACAACTCAAGCGTTCCCATGTCGTGCGGCACTTGTTCGCCCGATTTAGCAAGCAAGTCGTCCGCGCAATCGTGTATTGCTTGGTCGGCAACTTGCGCAATCAGCCTTTCGAGTTCTGAAAGATTAACCGCCATAACACACCTACTCGGACAAATATTTGTAAACCTCTTTTTTGATAACCGTATAATCCGAAACTCCCGCCATTTTCGGCAAAAACTTAGTAAGGAAATCATCAGGCGCGGGTTGCCCTGTTTGCCGTTCATAGGCGGCGACGGCACGCTGCGCAATAAATTTATCTGTCCCGCCAAATTGCAAAGGATTATTGCCGTACCTTGTTTTGCCGATTCCCTCGCGCTGTCTTTGGCGCAAAAGCCCGTACTTATCAATATGTTCATTGATTTTGTCGCTGTATGCCTTGATTTTATTGTTTGCTTTCGCAATTTCGGCGGCATCATTTGCAACCATTGCTTCGCGTTTAGCCTGCCGCAAGGCGCGTTCTAAATAGCGTTGGTGTTGCCGCGCCTTATAGTCAACTTTATTTTTAAGTGTTTCCTCGGGCGTTGTTTTCTTTGGGTCACTTAATCCCTCGATATATCGGTTTGCCCTGTGTCCGCAGTTTGGGTGAAACAGCCCCGCCGCTATCGCTTGTTTTAAAGTCTTGTACGCGCTTATTTTAACCAGCCCTCAACGTGATTTTCCTCCATACTAAAACAACTTTCAAGAGAAATCAGCTTGTACTCTTTGCCTTTGTAGGTTATCTTTGAGCCTAACGGTATCTCTGTTCCTTTCGGCAAAAATATCATTCCGCTGGCGACAATCTCAACGCCCTTATTATCCGTCATCTTTCGAGATTGCGGTTGTATTCGACACCTTATAACATAAGATTCGCCGTACTTCGCGCCGCTGTTTCCTGTTCCGTATAGATACTCACACAAAGTCGCCTCTTGAACTAAATACGGCAGAATATCAGCCATTGCCACATTGACCACCCACTTTGCACATATAACCATTTTTGAGCAACAAATCATAAACAGACGGGGCAATATTGCTTACCCCGCCTTTTGTATAAGCCTTGAATTTACCCACGCTGAAATTCCCTATATGGATACTTTGCGTGTTGGCGTTCTTGTAATCGTCTGTTTGGATATAATCATACTGCCGCAATACCGCTTTCACGAACAAGGCGGAATCGGCGGTTTTCGCGAAATTAGGCAAAATATAAGCCTGTATGTTATCCCAAATAGTATCAATAGTATCTTGCGAATCGGCGGGCAACTCGGACGCGTCTTTATTCAAGTGTGCCGCCAAATCTGAAAGTATCGCGGGGTTATCCACGTTATCAGCTCCCTGGGGTTTCTTCGGCTTCTTTGAGGA
>BNUF01000066.1 GCA_025997155.1 Clostridia bacterium | reverse complement strand
TTTCCAAAACGCACATAAACGCGGTGACAAACATTGACGAATCGTTGTTTTCAAAAAGCGCGTTATTTGCTATCTCAAAACAATGAGAGGGGGAGCGTCTTAGTTTCACGCTTTCGGCTATAAGAACTTTCGCTATAACCGCGAACAAGGCGGCAGGCACGCCTTTGCCGGACACGTCCGCGACGACGGCACACATATGGTCGTCGTCGATAAGAAAAAAATCGTAAAAATCCCCGCCGACTTCTTTCGCGGGCGACATCGAGGCGAAAATGTCAACGTCCGCTCGCCATGGAAACGGGGGGATTTTCGGAAGCATATCCGCCTGAATCTTCGCCGCGACGTTAAGTTCCGTCATAATACGCTCTTTTTCGGCGGTGATTAATGTGAGTTCTTTTATGTAATCCCTAAGCCGCCTGCCCATTTCCGCAAAATTTTCCGCGAGCTCCTGAATCTCGTCGCCTGAATTTATTGAGATAGCCGCGTCAAAGTTCCCCTTGCCCATTTCCCTTACGTAGGCAATCAACTCTTTTATCGGGGCGGTTACGCTGCGCGCCCACTTGGAGCTTCGCGCGGTGGCGGCGACGCTCGTCGCCACGATTAAAATTATCAGCGAAATTATAGCTGCCGCCAATATATTGTAAATACGCAAGGTCGTCTTTTCCGAGTAATCCGCCACGGCGGAGTGAATTGTATTCGCGGGGGTTAAAACGCTTTCGGCGGGTATGACGGAGGCGAAACTCCACGGAATAGTCCTTAGAGGCTCAAATATAACGTAAACCGAGGAATCGCCAATCGTAATAGCTTTCACTCCTCTTTCCCTGTTCACCATCATTTTGACCGTTTCCGCAAAGTCTTCATCATCTTCAAGCCGCCTTAAATCAATGTCTTTCGGCAGTTTGTCGGGGGCTTGAGTGTACGCGTGACCTTTGCTGTTTACTATAAACGTATACGCGCCTTCAATATCCGTGAAATAGGTGTTGAATTCGCCTACTAAAATATCAAGCCCCACAACTCCGATAAATTTATCCTCATCGTAAAACGGCGCGGCAATCGTAATGATTTCGTCGTTTGTATAATAATCATGATACGCGTCTGTGTAAATCAGCTTTCTCTGTTTTTTTACCTCTTTGTACCAAAAACGTTCCCTTGCCTCTATGTCCTCGGCGTCTTGCGCGGACTTTTCGGCGACAATCGTGACTCCCGTTTCGGTGGCCGCGTACACGTTCAGTATTTGAGCTTCTTCGTTCAATACCCATGTCAGTATGTCCATCGAGGAGAGGTTTTTTATTTCCTCCGCGAGTGCGTCTTCCTCTCCTTTAGGGTAAAAAACGCGCAGATTTCCTTTTTGTCTCGTATTTTTCGGGGTGGAGTATCCATTGTGAGCCTTGCTTGCCGCAAGCGTCACAATGTCAAGGTACGACTTGAAGTGCGTGAAACTGCTGTCTATATCCGCCGCTTTTTCCTTTGAGACCCGCGTAAAATTGTCTATCTGGATTTTTTCGATGGTTGACTGCGCGAGCGTTTCCGTTTGGCTTTCAAGCTCCCGCGAGTTTTTAAGGACATAGTAATTCGAATAGCACATAGCTGCGAGAGCCGCCAAACCGACGAAAAGAACGCCGCTAACCGAAATAGTCAGCAGAAGGGTTTTTACTTTTTTTTGGATATCGTTTTTCATGTCCTGTTTTCGATTACCACAATGTCCGAAAATCCCGTCATCTCAAGCAGTTCCGAAATCTCGGCGTTTACGTTTTTGAGGACTACGCTGCCGCCGTGTTCGTCCGCTTTTCTGTATACGGATAAAATAACCCGAAGCCCCGCCGACGATACATAGTCTAACTCCGCGAAATCAAGGAAAAGTCCGCCTTTTCCGTCAAAATTATCCTCAATCGCGGCCCTAAGCAAGTCAGAGGTGTTGTTGTCGAGTCTTCCCTCTATCGCGAGCGTAACAGTTTTTGTTATAGTCATAGCAATATCCCCCAAATTTATAAGTTATCACAAGATAGTGTATCATATAACCCTTATCTTGACAATGTGTTTTATAAGTATTACAATGAATCCGGATATTATAATTAACGGTTAAGGAGTGCGGTTATGGGAATTCCGAGTACAGAGGACGTATTTAACGCCGTAGTTCAAAAAAGCAGGGAAACTTTGCGGCATCTAGATGAAATAAGCAAAAACGCCGTATCCGTAAGTGAGGAACTTCTTCTGAAGATACTTTCAGACAACGCCGATACCGAATACGGCAAAAAATATGATTTCGCGGGTATTAAGACGGCCGCGGAATACAAAAGCAAAGTGCCTTTTTCGACATATGAGGATTACGGAGATTACATAACCCGAATGTATGAAAACGGAGAGAAAAACCTTATAACCGCCTACCCCATAGTGCATTACGCGCTCTCGTCGGGGAGCGTCGGCGTGCCAAAGCATATTCCCGTGTCAAAGCGGGGGATAGAACTGTGTTCGGAATACGCGCTGACGTACTACGGCGTCGCCGACGAATATCTTCAAAAAAAGCGCGGGCGCGGGCTGAACAAGGGACATTCTCTCGCCTCTCTTGAAGTGGTGGTGGAACACGCCCCCGACGGCGCGACACAGGGCTGTATATCGGCGGCGACGATTGACCAGCTGAAAGTCGTCGCGCGTTTTTTGTACACGACCCCCGAATGTGTCCTCTTCCCGAAACAGGTGTGCTTTCAGCGTTACCTGAAACTGCGGTTCGCGCTTCCTATGCGGGACATAACGGTTTTAGGCGCGACGTTTATGACCTCCTTCGCGGATATGTTCACGTATCTTGAAGATAACTGGAAACTTTTGGCGGACGACATTGAAAAAGGCGTTATAAGCGACGAGATAGACCTACCGCAAGATATGCGCGATGAGCTTGCGCCTTTGCTTGCTCCCGACCCTGAACGCGCCGCCGAACTTCGGGCGATATTCGAGCAGGGTTTTGAAAACGTAATCCCAAAAATCTGGACGGGCATAGACGTTCTTTCGGCGATAGGCACGGGCGGGTTTACCGTGTACACCGAAAAGATGCGCCGCTACTTAGGGGACGTTCCGATTCATTTCGAACTGTACGCGGCGTCCGAGGCGATTGTCGCCGTCGCTACGGGCATAGAAGAGGAGTTTTACACTCTGATACCCGACAGCGGATTCTATGAGTTCATACCCGAGGACGCAAAGGACGAGACGCAAACCCTAACCCTTGACAAGCTTGAAGAGGGCAAAAATTACGAAATCGTGATAACCAACGTTTCGGGGCTTTACCGCTACCGCATAGGCGACGTTGTTCGCGTTTCGGGATATTACAACCAAACGCCCCGAATCTGCTTTATGTACCGCAAAAATCAGCTCGTCAGCATAGCGGGTGAAAAAACGGACGAGAGTATGATAAAATGGGCGGTGTCGGAGCTTGCCCGCGAGACGGGCGACGTTTTCTTTGATTACAGCGTGTACGCGGACACGGAGACCTCCCCTGGGAGATACGTACTGTTTGTCGAGCCGAAAGACATTATCCCGCAAGAAAAGCTTAAAGGATACCGAGATATTATAGAAGATAAATTGTCGGCGGCAAACCCCTCCGCCGGCGCGAAAATAAAAAGCGGCGCGCTTGGGTCGGTCGCCCTTGAAGTTCTTCAGCAACAGACGTATTACCTTCACCGCGACCAAAAAATCGCGCATGGCGTTTCCGAGAACCAAATGAAACCCGTGCGCGTGATATCCAAGCCCGAGGATAAGAAATTTTTCTTCGCGCTAAGAGAAAGGTATTAAAATTATGGTGTCTGTTATAGTTCCGATATACAATGTCGATAAGTTTTTGCCGAAATGTGTCGATTCCATATTAAACCAAACTTACGCGGATTTACAGGTTTTGCTAATTGACGACGGCTCACCCGACACAAGCCCCGCTATTTGCGACGCGTACAAGGAAAAGGACGGCAGAGTGACCGTCGCGCATAAGAAAAATGCGGGCGTGTCTGCTGCGCGCAACACGGGGCTTGAGCTGGCAAAGGGCGAATATATAACTTTCGTCGACGGAGACGACTATCTCGCGGAAAACATAATAGAAGATTTGTATAACGCGCTTGGCGAATACGGCGCGGATATCGCGACGCTCACCTCCGCCGTAATCGTCGCGGAGGATGGCTTTGAGCCGCCGCTTTTTACGTCAAAAAAACCTTTGCGGCTTACGGGACTTCAGCCCGCCCTAGAGGTCGGACGCGCCTTTCTTGAAGAAGAACCTTTGCTTGCCTCTGTCGTATGGGGAAAACTGTATAAACGGGAATTATTTTCCTCCCTGCGTTTCGACACGGAGCATTTGTATGAGGATACCCGAATTTTGCCGTATATATACACGAGAGCTAGGACCTGCGCTTGTATAGACGGAGATTATTACTACTACACTCAAAGGGCGGCAAGCACAATGCACCAAGAACTCGCGCCAAACAGACTTATGGAATTTATCGACTCGCGCATACACAAAATACGCGTTTTTTACAATAACGGACTTAGCGGCGCGTCCTATGAAAAAGAACGCAACTTGCTTGAATCAAGTTTGCTTCAGGCAAAATATTACTTCAAAGAGGAAAAACATAGCCGCGACCTTAGAAAACAATGGTTTGACGCGCAAAAATGGTACGTACACGGCAACCGCACAAAACTCGAACTTCTTCAGGAAGGATTGCAGGAGGAAAACATATGAGCAAAGAGACCGTCTCGGTGGTTGTGCCTGTCTACAACGCGGAGAAATTTTTGGAAAAGTGCGTGGATTCGATACTTGCGCAGACTTACGCGGATTTGCAGGTGATTTTGGTTGACGACGGCTCGCCCGACACAAGTCCCGCCATTTGCGACGCGTACAAGGAAAAAGACGGAAGAGTGTCCGTGATACATAAGGAGAACGCGGGGGTGTCCGCCGCCAGAAACGACGGAATCGACTTTGCCGAGGGCGGGTACGTTGTTTTTGTCGACAGCGACGACTACATTTCGGAGACGATGATTGAAGCTCTGTATAACGCCCTTGGGGATTCCTCTATCAGTACCATAACAAAAGCCGAAATCGTCGGCAAACCCAATCAAATGCTTGACGCAAGCCCGATTCCCCTAAGCGGGGTACACCCCGCCCTTGAGCTTTGCCGTCATTTTGTGGAGACAGAACCCTTGCTCACGACAGTGGTGTGGGGGAAACTGTACCGAAAGGAAATTTTTGATAATATACGTTTTGCTGTGGGGTGTGCCTTTGAGGACACCCTTATTTTGCCGAAAATATACCTCGCGTGCGAGACGATTTCTTTTGTAGACGGAGAGTATTATTATTACGTTCAGCAGCAAGGCAGCGCAATGCACCAAAAATACGGCTTATCGCGCAGGTGCGAGTTCATAGATTCGCGGATTAAAAAGATTATAACTTTTTATGACAACGGATTAAGCGACGCGTCCTTTGGTTTTGACAGAATCTTAATAGAGATATTTATGACGTATTTCGCGGCGTACCTTGACCGTATGCCCCTCGAGGAGCTTGCGCTTTGGAAACCCGAATACGACAAACGCAGAGACTGGTTCGCGGCGCAGGAATGGACGATTCATAACGGACACACAAAACTCAACCTACTTGAAAGATACGGTGATAACTAATGATTTCGGTTATAGTTTTGGGAGAGAGCTCCTTCCCGCAAAATCAAACCTACAAAGATTTTGAGGTAATCCGCGAGGATGGCGAATTTTCGGCGCGTACCCTTAACGCGGGGTTGTCAAAGGCTTCGGGGGAATACGTTATATTTTCTTTGTCAAACCATACAGAAGACGAAAGACTGTTAGAAGTTCTGAGTACTCCTCTGCTTGAGGGGGCAGACATTTCCGTGTCGGATTCCGTATATGATTTTGAGAAACTTGCGAACCCGTCGCTTTTTCAGTCGTATCTCAACCTCACCGACAGACCCCTTGCCCTAGACGGCGTTTTTCCCGCCCGCCATGTGTACAAGGCGTATCTCGAGGACGAGCCGTTCGCTTTGCGCGGTATAGGCGGGAAAGTATTCAGGCGTTCTTTGTTCGAGAGCGTGTCTTTCCCCGAAGATTCCTATTTCAGCGAATTTTACACCCTTTCTCAGGTGTTTCTCCGCGCCGATAAGATTTTTTGCACAAAAGAGATACTGCATACCGTGAAATACCCCACGAACGACTTCGCGTATTATCTAAAGACTTCCGCGCATATACAAAGTCTTTGGGACGCGTACCGATACAAAACAGAATTTTCGTATAAAAACGGTTTTTCGGATTGTTCTTTTCGGCATGAACGCCGCGTTTTTGAATTGCTTAGCTCCTACTGGTTTCCGAAACTCCAAACGGAGGACACAGAGAACCCCGAATCCGAAAAGGAACTTTTGAAACGCCGCGCGTGGTTTGACGCGCAAAAATGGGTCACACGCGGCGGCTTTACCTCCCTTACGCTGACGGGCAAAGACGAGCCGCCTGCCGTTCCTTTGAAAACAGGCGCGCCCTCTTTGATTGACGACGGCGACCCGCTTTCAGCCGATTTGATATCGGTAATAGTGCCTGTGTACAATGTCGAAAAGTATCTGCGGGAATGTATCGAGTCGATAATAAACCAAACATACAGACAGCTGGAGATTTTGCTCATTGACGACGGCTCAAAAGACGCGAGCGGGCTTATTTGCGACGAATACGCCGAAAAAGACGCGCGAATAAAGGTTGTTCACCAACAAAACGGCGGCGTGGCGGCGGCGCGGAACAAGGGGCTTGACTTGGCGAAAGGGCAATACATTATGTGCGTGGACAGCGACGACTATGTTGCCCCGAATATCGCCGAGCGGCTATACAACGCCGTCATAAAGGACGATTGCGACATGAGCGTTTGCAACCTTGAATATGTCTTTGAGGAGGGCTATAATCCCACGTTTATGTCAAAAGCCCCGTTCGCCCTTGAGGGAGTTTTTGACGCTTCCGACGTTTACCGTTGCTACTGTGACAAAATGCCTTTCGCGGCGGCGGTCGTCTTTGTGAAATTATACCACCGCAAAATATTCGACAATCTGCGGTTTCGGCTGAACTGCCTGTTTGAGGATACTTTTATTCTCCCCTCTATGTATTCGCGCTGCAAAAAAATAACCTGCGTACAGGAAAAACTGTACTACTACCGTATGCGTCCGGGGAGCATAACTCACGGCAAAATGCCCTCGAGCCTGTATATGAACCTGTTCGACTCCTGCCAAAACAAAATCGCCGCGCCATACGCGCAAGGATACCGCGACTTTTCTTGCAAAATCGACTGTCGGGTTCTTGAGGGCGTGATTGACTCGTGGGGATACAAGCTGAAAATAACGGGCGGCAATGAAGAGGACGAAACGGAACGCCGCCTTCGCAAAGAATGGTTTGAGGCGCAAAAATGGACGTCGGAAAACGGAGCGACTTTTTTCACGCCCGAGATAGATATAAAGGAGAATTGATATGAGTAAACCTGTGCTTTTAGTTTTGGCAGCGGGAATGGGAAGCCGTTACGGCGGGCTTAAACAAATAGACCCTGTGGGGGAACACGGCGAGGTAATCATTGACTACTCCGTATATGACGCTATTTCCGCGGGGTTTGAAAAAGTGGTGTTTGTTATAAAGAAAGAGATAGAGGCGGATTTCAAAGAGGGCGTGGGGAATCGTTTGTCCGCTCATATCGAGGTCGCTTACGCTTATCAGGAACTCGGCGACGTTCCGAACGGGTACGCTGTGCCGCAAGGACGGGTGAAACCGTGGGGTACGGGTCACGCCGTCCTTGCGGCAAGAGATTTAATCGACGCTCCTTTTGCCGTTATAAATTCGGACGACTATTACGGCGCGGAGGCGTTTAAGACCCTTTACGATTTTCTGGCAAAACCCAAAAAGGACGACAAGGAGCATTACGCGATTGTCGGGTACAAAGTCGAGAACACCGTGACGGATTCGGGCGCGGTGACACGCGGGGTGTGCCAGTCTAGGGACGGATTCCTTACGCATATCGACGAGCGTCATAACGTTTTGCCGGCGTTCGGCGGCGCAAAGTTTTCGGAGGACGGAAACACCTTTACCTCTATCCCAGCGGGTACTCTCGTTTCTATGAATTTCTGGGGATTTCAGACGGGATTTTTCAGCAAACTTAACAGGGATTTCGGCGCGTTTTTGGACACTCTTACAGACCCGCTTAAATCCGAGTTTCTGCTGCCTACACATGTAAGTTCTCTTATAGACAAAAATGAGACGGACGTTGCCGCGCTCTCAAGCGGCGACGTGTGGTACGGCGTGACCTACAAAGAGGACAAGGCGATAGTCGCGGCGGCTATGAAAGCCAAGCACGCGAACGGGCAGTATCCGTCGCCTCTTTGGGGAGAACGGGCATGAAAACTTATCCGCTTAGCGCGTTTCAGAACCACCATATCAAGGTTTTTTTGAGCGACCCCGAAAATATTAAGGGCAACTACCCTTTGGAAATCCGATTCGCGGCGAACGCCGACCCCGAAAAACTGCGCGGGGCAATCTCCGACGTGTTCGCGGCACACCCGATGCTTTCGGCGCGTATCGTCTTAAACGACGGCTACGAGTGGGCGTATCCCGAGGATACCGCCGCCGTGTTTGAACCTTACGCCGAGATGACGGCTGACGAACTTGCGGAGTTTCGGCTGTCTTTTGTGAAACCTTTCGATTTTGCGGGCGGGGGCAGGCTGTACCGCCTTAAAATATGCAAAACCCCCGACGCGGTAGTGCTTTTGTTTGACGTTACGCACGCGATTTTTGACGGAACGTCGCAAGCGGTTTTCATACGAGAAATCGTCGCGGCTTACGGCGGAACTCCCCCTGCCGCCGAAACGGACGAGGCTTTTTTGGAGAGTTTGCGCGAGCGGCAAACCCCCGATTTTCTTGAGCAAAAAGAGGCGGAGTTTAAGGAGCTTGCGAAAATCAGCGGCGGGGTTACGTTTTTTCCCGAGCAAAAAACTCTCGCGGAACCCGCGGGCAGTCCAAAGTTTATTTTCAGCGGCACGATTTCGGCGGATAAAGTACATACTTTTTGCGATACCTTGCGCGTTTCGCCGAACAGCCTGTTCGCCGCCGCGTTCGCCGCAAGCGCGTATAAACGGACGGGCAAAAACGCGCTGCTTGTCGGAGCGATTTTCGCGGGACGCGGGGCGGGCTTTGAAAACTCGATAGGCGGATATATAAAAACCGTGCCGCTTATAATACAGCACGACCCCGAGAAAACTCCCCTCGAGAACTGCCGCCTTGCCAAACAAAATCTCCACGACGCGAAATATTACGGGAGTGCTATGCGGCTTGGCGGCGGCAAAAGATTGCCGATGCTGTATATCTTCCACGGCAATTTACTTGACGCCGACCGTTGCCCCGTTCTTAACGGCGAAAAAGTCGCCGTCGATTTTATAACGGACAGCAAGGAGTCAAAAAACACCCCCGCCATAGCTTTTGAGTATATAGTCGCGGAGTCCGAGGGGTCTTATACCATTAACTGCAAGCACAACGACGCTTTGTTTGACGAGAGCTTTATATATGAATTTCTTGACGATTCCGCGGGTTTTATTTTAGGGTTAATTTAAATAGGAGGAGATATAAAAGTGAGCGACAAAAAATATCCGCTGGCGGCGGAACAGCGCGGTTACTACCACCATTGGAAAAACTTGGGTAAATCGACGATGATTCCGTTTAGGGTTGAATATGAGGACGGCACGGACGAAAACCGCCTTGCGGAAAGTCTTGTCAAAGTTATAAACGCGCATAAGTTCCTTAAAGCGAATGTCGAGGAGGGCGATTCGCCCCATTGGATTCACAATGACGACGCGACTGTCGGCGTGAAGATTTTTGAAGTATCCTCCGAGGAGTTTGAAAAAATTCAGGACGAGTTTTTTCAGCGTCCCGAACTGAACCCCGACCTGGCGAAAGACCCCTTGTACCATTTTTCGGTTTTTCGCGTGGACGGGACGAAGGTTTACGTTCTCGGGGGAATTAACCACATATATTATGACGGGTTTACCCGCAACACCATTATCGCGGAGATAGTACGCGCCTATAACGGCGAAGAGCTTACGCCCGACGGCGAAATCGGTTTTGACGAGGGGAATTATGAAGCGGCGGCGCAAAACAGCGAAAAGTTTGAGAAAAGCGTCCTGTTTTATGAGGAACTTTTCAAACATTACAAAAACGAGGAGCTTGACCTTAAAAACGCCCCCGACGCAGTGCTTGCCCCGGGAACAGGGTTTGCGCGTTTAACCATTGTTTCTGAAGACGTGAACGGCTTTTGCGCCAAAACCAAAATTTCTCAAAATGTACTTTTTTTGGCGGGATTGTGCCGCGCCGCAAACGCCCTAAGCGGCGAGGAATACCTGTTTTTCGGCTCGAATACGGCGGGCAGAGCGGGGCGGAACATAGACCGCGAGGCGGGGCTGTTTGTCCGAAACTTCCCCTTGGTGCTTAAAATTGACGCGAGCCTTGAAGAAATTGATTTCTTGAAATCCATAAAAGAACAATACTACAATATTTTGAAGAACCACACCGAATACACCTCGACTATCGCGCAGGAAAGACTTGGGTTCAAACCAAGGCTGAACTATCTTTTTCAAGCTGGTATAGGCGGCGCGGAAGCTGCCATAAACAAAATTTACCCGCACCCCGTCTGCAAGGAAACGTCGGCGACAATGTTCGCCAAGGTTCTTCTGCCCTCTTTCGGGAACGTGTTCGACATCGGGGCGCAGGTAGCGGAAATGGAAGTGCCGCAGTTTGACAATCAAAAACGTTATATATTTATCTTTTCGTATAATAAGGAGTTGTACGCCGAGGAAACTATGAAGAAATTCAAGGATATGATAGGGGATTTCATCAAAGGCGTTATCTCAAGAGAGGATTTGGCATGAAAAAAAAGAGCAAGAAAAAGATTTGGATTATCGCCGCGATAGTTGCGGTTATAGTGATTGTCGCGGTGGCTTTGCCTAAAGGCGGCAAGGGGAAAACCGTCGCCACGGATTCCGTGCTTAAAGGGGAACTTGTCAGCAGCGTAGACGTGTCGGGACCCATCGAAAGCGAACAGGAAACGAACGTATATTCCAAAGAAACTCTTTTGGCGAAAGAAATACGCGTGTCTGAGGGCGACGTTGTAAAAAAAGGCGATATTCTGGCAATTCTTGACACGGACGAGCTTGAGCGGGAAATAGCCAAGCAAAAATTGGCGCTTGAATCCTCTGACAAGTCAATCGCGGAACAAAAAACCAGCAATTCGTCGAATGCGGCAAAGGCGAAAAGCAATTTGGATGCGGCTGAAGATTCTCTTAAAAAGCAGCAGATAATATACGACAACGCCAAAAAAGAATACGAGAGCGGCACGAGCGCTAACATAGAGAAGATAAAAATAGCGTATGAACAGGCGAAAAGCAATTATGAGGACGAGAACAGCCCCGAGATTGTGAACGCGAAATCGACGCTTGATTCAACGGGGCAAAAATTGACGGCGGCAAAGACCTTGTATGAGGGCGGGGATTTGGCGAAGAACGATTTTGACGCGGCGCAGGCGGCGTATGATACAGCGTCCTCGAGCTACGATGCGCTGAAGGAGAGTTACAGACGCGCATACGAGCAAGCGTCCCTTGATTACGAAAATATCGGCAAAAACACGGAGGACGCGTATAATACCGCGTCGCTTGACCTTAACACGGCTAAATCGAATTATGAAAGCGCTAAGATAGAGCTTGAACAGGCGAACAGCGGCGACACGAAAGTCGCGGAACTTGGCAGAGACAGCCAGCAGGTGGATTTGGACCAACTTACCGAACGGCTTAATAACGCCGCCATAACGGCGCCGAGCGACGGAACGCTCGCGCAGGTGAACCTTAAAGTCGGGCAAACGCCGTCGGGTATTATTTTTGTGATTGAGAACACGGGCGGACTAAGGGCGAAAACCTATGTGAAAGAATACAACCTTGCGGATGTAAAAATCGGGCAGACGGCTGTCATAAAGACAAACGGCACGGGCGAAAAGGAATACAGCGGCAAGGTGTCGTATATAGCTCCCACCTCAAAGGACGCGACTTCGGCAAGTAACGTCGAGTTTGAGGTGCGGGTGAGCATAGACGACGCGGACGAGTCGCTCCGCGTGGGTATGCAGGCGCGTGTAAATATAATACTCGCGAAAAAAGAAGGCGTTTTGTATGTTCCGTATGACTATGTCGGGAAAAACGCGGACGGCAAGGACGTTGTTTATGTCATAGAAAAAAGCGGCAAAGAAATCGCCGCCAAGGAAATACTTGTGACGACGGGGATTGAGTCGGACGTGTATGTCGAGATAAGCGGAGACGGCATAACCGAGGGTACGAAAGTTATCACAACTCCCGACGACATAGAAACGGGCGACAAGGTCGTCGTGCGTGCCGAAGACAAGGCGGGAGCGTAATATGCTTGAACTCAAGGAAATCGTAAAGAAATATTATATCGGCACGGAAAACGAACTTGCGGTACTCAAAGGCATAAACCTGACCGTACCCGACGGCGAGTTTATCGGCATAGTCGGTCCGTCAGGGTCGGGCAAAAGCACGCTCATGAATATGATAGGGGCGCTCGACCGCCCCACCACGGGGGAATACAAACTGCACAATAA
>BNUF01000065.1 GCA_025997155.1 Clostridia bacterium | reverse complement strand
TCGTTTACTTCACTTTTTAAATAACCTTTTTTCAAAGCGGCTATTGCTTTTTCTCTTAAATCTAAGGAATATGACATATCTATATCTTACTACATTTGCTCACAAATTTCAATAGCCTCGACTATATTTTGGCGGCAATGACTGGCAAAGACGTTGTTGCGCCGTTTGCTTACAAAGTTGCAACAGACGCGGATTTGTTTGAAGGCTGGCTTGAAAATATTTTTGCACCTTGCGTGAGAGATATTTCAAGAAGCGTTTTGATTATTGATAATGCTTCATTTCACAATAAAGAAAGAATTTTCGATATTGCTGATGAGTACGGCTTTAAAGTTATATTTTTACCACCTTATTCACCTGACCTTAATCCGATTGAAAAATTGTGGGCAAATGTTAAAAGAAGATTGAGATTTCATATGCACAAATTTGATTCTTTTTGGGATGCGTTGGCTAACGCTTTTAAATAGCCTCGACTATACTGCCGAACGCTCTCAACAATGTTCTGCATAGCGTCGTCGTCAAGTATTTTGAATGGGTGATTGGCGAATGTGTGTAATTCGCCAATCGTCACCTCAACAATCTTCTCTCGCGCCATATCCGCTCGGCTTTCTTCGGTGTTGAAAATTATCGTCATATGGTTTTAGATTAAGGTTCTTTGTACCATTACTCATCAGCAAGCACCTCCTGTGTCAACGCTTCGTATGCTTGCGCCACTTTGCCTTTCGGGTCGTGGGCGAAAATGCTTTTGCCCTCCGCGCTGATTTCGGCGGCGCGAACCGAAAACGGTATGTCATTTTCAAATATGTGTAATTTATCCGCGTAAGCGTTTTTCAAGAGTGCTCTTATCTCTTTTGCGTAATTAGTTCGACTGTCAACCATTGTCATCAAAATTCCAAGGATTGATAATTTCGGGTTGATTTGTCGGCGGATTTTTGATATACTTTGCATAAGGAGTTCGAGTCCCTTAACTGGTAGATATTGCGCCTGTACGGGTATTAGCACTTTATCGGCTGTTGCGAGCGCGTTTATGCTAATCATACCTAATGACGGCGAAGTATCTAACAGTACATAGTCATAATGTTCACGTACAATATCCACATATTGCCGTAAAATCGTTTCACGGCTGATGACATTCGCAAGCGAGATTTCAATCCCCGACAGGTCAATGCAAGCGGGTATAACATCAACGCCCTCGGCGTGGCGCAAAATGCCCTCTTGCGCTGACACAGGCTCGTCCTCGATAATTTTCCGCATTATCGTTGTTATCGTGACGGGGAGCGTGTCGGGCTGCTGCCAACCTAAACTTATTGTAAGCGACGCTTGCGCGTCCGTGTCGATAATCAATACCTTTTTGCCGTGCCGCGCAAGCCCGATACCCAAATTCACGCAAGTTACGGACTTCGCCACGCCGCCCTTTTGATTTGATACACATATTACCATAGCCATAAAATCCCTCCTGATGATTATTCCTTTACCTTGAAAATTCTTATCGGAACTCCGTTTTTCTTACAAGTGTCGATAACAAATTTCGTGCCGCGGCTTTCTCCGTCCCAAAAGGCAAGCACTAAATCGCTGTACTCAGTTATGGTTACATTTCGTTTTAACGGAGCAAAACGCCCGTACTTCTCATACTCCGGCAAAAACTCTGTCAGATTGATATTGTTTTTGAGTGCGTAAGCCCTCGCGCAAGAATCAATACCACGCGCCCCGCCCGAAACTATTTCAGTTGTTTCCTTTGGAAGATAAACTCCTAAATCTTCAACAGCTAATCCCCTCGACCCGATAACCGCCACTTTCATTCACATCTTCCCCGCCGAATATGCAGGAGCGTAAGCAACCATACTTTTGCAAGGCTTTCTATAAACTCACCTTGATAACTTCCCTCCTTATAACAAATAGTATTTCGCTTAACCCTACATAAAAATAAGACTAAACCACAAACCCCGCAGATACAGGCGTTCCCGTGTTTAGTCTTATTATATCAGCAACATTGCCCGCCAATGCGTCGGTTTCACAGGCGCGGATATTGACTCTGTTGTGAACGAAGCGCGGCTAATCGCCGCTATGAGCGGTTTGGATACGCTTACGCGGGACTGTTTTGAACACGCGATTGATAAACGCGTATTTAAGGCTAACCGAAATTCGTCGAAAGAACGGCACGAGAAAGACATTAAACGCGTGGCGTATCACGAGGCGGGACACGCCGTTATGACTTATCTTTGCGGCGAGAGCATAGCCAGGGCAAGCATTATCGGAAGTACCGGCGGTATCGGCGGAGCAGTCTTTCAAGCGGATAAAGATTCGCGGGTTTGACGACCAAGACGGAAATCGAACGCCAAATCAAAATATGCTACGCGGGGCAATCTGCCGAGAAGTTAATCTTAAATGATATTTCGGACGGGGCGGGCAGCGACATAACCAAGGCAACGCGGCTGCTCAATCTTTATGTGTCGAAGTACGGTATGGACGACACTTTCGGTGCTGTTGATTTAGAGGTTTTGTGCCCAAACGCGATAGAATCTCCTGCGTTAAGCCGCGTTCAAACGCTTGCGGCGACTTTCACACACGAAACGATAGAGTTACTCCGCGAAAATATTAACTTGCTTTACGCCGTAGCCAACGCGCTGATTCAACAGGAAACTTTATCGGGCGACGAAGTTCTTAAAGCAATCAAATCCGCCGATGACATCGGTTCGGATAAAAAATAGCAGAGGGGAATGACGAGTATGAAAATAATCGGAAAATAAGAAATGGCGGCGCGTGATGGCAAGATTTTTGATACGGCTTACAGCGTGCCTGTTCGTCAAAGCGTGAAATTCACGCTTTCTAAATAATTAAAAAAGCGTTTGAATATGTAGAAACAAAAGAAGTCTCGGCGGTTTGCCGGGACTTCTTTGCAGTATTTGGCGGAAGAAAGTACATCGCTTGACGAATACGGTCTCCTTTGGTATGATATTATCAAGCTACAAAAGATTGCTTATAAGCATACTATGTAAAGGCGGGTTCAAAATGATTCATACCATTGAAAATGATGTTTTGGCTGTTAAAATAAATGAATTCGGAGCGGAGCTTTATTCAATAACTTCAAAGATTGACGGCACAGAGTTTCTTTGGAACGGCGATGAAAGATTTTGGACAGGACGCGCTCCAATCCTTTTTCCTATAGTCGGAAAAGTTAAAGACGGCGTGTATATTCACGAAGACAAGAGTTACAAACTTGACGGACACGGGTTCGCCAGACGTTCCGCTTTTGAGCTTGCCAAAAACGACAAAACATCGGCAACTTTCCGACTCGGTTATAGTGAACCCACGCTTAAAACCTATCCTTTCAAATTCAATTTCAAGGCGCGTTTTTCACTTGAAGATAACATACTGAAAACAACTTACACGGTAGAAAATCTTGACGCTTCAGAAATGTATTTTTCCGTTGGCGGTCATCCCGCGTTTAACTGCCCCATAAGAAAAGGCGAAGAATTTACCGATTACTACATTGAGTTTTCTGAAAACGAAACTGTGGGAACGAGAGTTATCAATGAAATCGGTATGCTTGCTGATGAAACGCCCCCTTTTCTTAACGACGAAAACATCGTTAAACTTAGTCACAAACTCTTTGAAAATGGCGCGCTTGTGCTTTCTTCTTTTGAGTCGGATTCGGTAACTTTGAAATCCACTAAAAGTAGTGTTTCTATAAGAATGAATCTTGCCAATTTTCCATTTTTTGGAATTTGGACAAAATACAACGCCCCTTTTATTTGCCTTGAGCCTTGGTATGGATTGCCCGACTCTCCGCGCTTTGAGGGAAAATTAAAAGATAAGATAGGTATTCTAACGCTTGCCCCGTCTAAACAGTTTGAGTGTGCTTATGAAGTTGTGTTTTCTGTATAGCAACCTCCGTGATAAGCAACTACGAAAGACGCGCCTAAATCCCTAATCTTAGCAAAAGATTCCTCCGCGCTTTTCAGGTCGGCGGTATGATTAGGATTCGCGCCGATTAGTTTGCCTTCCTGTATGTTTACGGCATCTCCGCCGACTAAAACACCGCTTTCACGAAATAACAGGCAGATATGTCCGTGTGTATGCCCGGGAGTGTGGATTATTTCGATGTCCCCGCATATAGGCAAAATTTCACCGTCTTGAAGAAACTTATCTATTTTGATTCTTCGGTTTGCAAAACCCGCTTTCATCTTGTCGTGCATAATTTTCATATCGTCAGGAAGGTCGTCGTATCTTGCTGACAACGCCGCTAATTTAATAGGTGTTTTTTCTCCGTTGATATAAGGGGCTTCCTCGATATGCGCCATAACTTGCGCGTTTGGGGCGAGTTCAAGAAGTTCACGAACGCAGCCTATATGGTCAATATCCTGATGTGTCAGAATAATCGCGGTGATGTCATTAGCAGAGCGGTTCGCTTTGGCAATTTCCGCCGTAATCAAGTCAATCTGTCCGGGAAATCCCGCGTCTATCAAGACTAAATTATGTTCGTCCCAAGCCAGTATGGGATAAATAACTCCGTTATCGCCTTTGATTTCAAGCATTTCTATGTTTTTCGCTATACGCATTATACGCACTCCTTTTCAAGATATAGGTTCAACCAGCGTTTTCGTCAACTTCAAATATTCCGAAAACGTTTTGGTCGGGGTCAAGGAAATAACCTTGCCAACACTTTTTGGGTATCGCAAATTTAGGCAGCGCAACAGCCCCGCCGTTCGCAAGGATATTTTTGGCGGTTTCCTCAAAATCAGAAACTTGAAGCGAACAGGTGAACGCGTTTGTTCCACTCATTGGCGCAACGGGTGCGGGGCGCGAAAGAATAGCTCCGCAAATACCGTCTGTTTCTATTCGGTAGTATTTAATAGGCATAGTTTCATCTTGCTCTATTTTCCAGCTAAATACATTTCGATAAAACTCAGCTTCGCGTTCGGGGTTTGACGATTGAATTTCAAAGTATACAATGGTATTCATTTTGGTTTCCTCGCTTTTTATATTAAATGTCTGTGCAATTTTCAACGATAAACGTCTGTGCGTTCTTGTCGTAATGATTTATAAAACACATCTCGTTGCGTATTGTTCTTTCCTCTGTCGTTATGCCCAACTTCGTTCCAAGTTCAGTCACTATTTTTACTGACTTGCCGTCCCTTTCAACTTTTTCCAGATAATCTTGCAAAACAAGCCAGTCGTTTATTTTTTGACCACTAATCTTGACTATGCCCTTTTGAATACGCATACAGTTGATTCTGTCCGCAATAACGCTTATCGTAACGAGTTCATTTGAAACCTTGATTTCGACTGCCGATGGCGTTTCACTATCGGCGATATCGTCTTCGTTCTCGCCATCGCCATCGGTATCGCCGTCCTCGTCATTTATAGCCGCAATGAAACGCCTGCCGTATCTCTCAAGTTTAACTTGTCCAACCCCAGACACAAGCAAAAATTCTTCTTCGTTCGCTGGAAGTTTCAGACACATATCCGTCAAGGCACTATCCGCGAATACGATATATGCAGGCAAATTTTGCTCGTTTGCTATTTCAAGGCGCAACTTTTTTAATTTCTCTAAAAGTCCTTTGTTTGCCGTTGAAACTTTATTGTTTGGTTTTCTGGAAGCTGTTTCTCGTTTTGTTAACTTCATCGTCAGAATTGCGTCTTTTTGCAAAACCTCTTTATATTTCGCTCCGCGCCTTAAAATTGGATACTGTCCCTCCGCAACCGATAAATAGCCGTCCGCCGTCAAAAAGTTTATAATCTCCCTAATGGTTTTGTCGGAAGACTCGCTTATGCCAAATGTAGAAAGAGTGTCAAGTCTGTTGAACGCGACTTTTTCAGTCTTGTTTCCGAGAAGTATATCAATAATCACGCCCGCTCCGTAACGCTCACCCGACTTTATCACGCAAGACAATATCTTCTGCGCCTCTATGGTTATATCAACTTCTTCTGATTTACCTGTGCAGTTGCTGCAATTGCCGCAAAATCCTTTGGCTTTTTCGCCGAAATATTTTAATATGTACGCACGCAAACACTCGTTAGTGTGACAATAAGATATCATATTTTTAAGTTTTGCCCGTTCGCGGTCTTTTACCCATTCTTCAACTTCCGCCATGTCGTTGCCGTTTTCTATTAAAAATATGTTCGTGCGTACATCTTGCCCGCTATAAAACAATACGCAATCGGCGGGTTCGCCGTCACGCCCGGCGCGTCCCGCTTCTTGATAATAACTTTCGACATTTTTCGGCATATTGTAGTGTACGACAAAATTTACGTTGGATTTGTCTATGCCCATACCGAACGCGTTTGTCGCCACCATTATCTTTGCGCGGTCGTACAGGAAAGCGTCTTGATTGTCACGCCGTTCTTTATCAGAAAGTCCCGCGTGATAGCTTAACGCGCTATAACCCGCACGATTCAGTTTATGACAAACCTTGTCTACGTTGGTTCGCGTCAAGCAATATATGATACCTGTTTTTCCTTGTTTTTTGGCTAAAAATTTAATAAGCGCGGTAAATTTGTCTTTTGGTTTCGATACGCTAAAAGATAAATTCTTTCTGTCGAAACCAGTGACTAAAACGTAGGGATTATCCAAACCCAACGAATTTATAATATCCTCGCGAACCTGATGCGTAGCGGTCGCGGTAAACGCCGATACTATCGGACGCTTTGGCAAAGCGTTCAAAAAATCGGCTATCTTTAGGTAACTTGGTCTAAAATCCTGTCCCCATTGTGAAATACAATGTGCCTCGTCAACCGTCAGTATCGAAATCTCGACACTTTGCGCGAGCCGTATAAACTCATAACCGCCAAGCCTTTCCGGCGCGACATAGATTATCTTGTACACACCATTTCTTGCGTTCGACAAAACAAGCGATATTTGCTTATCACTCAGAGAACTGTTAATAAACGCGGCTTTAATACCTGCTTGGGTAAGAGAATTTACTTGGTCTTTCATAAGCGAAATAAGCGGCGAAATAACGAGCGTCACTCCGCTTTGCATAAGGGCGGGAATTTGGAAGCAGACGGATTTTCCCGCTCCTGTTGGCATTACACCTAAACAGTCGCAACCAGACAATACAGAATCAATAAGCTGTTCCTGCCCTTCACGGAAAGAGTCATAGCCGAAATATTGCTTTAGGATTTCTTCTTTTGTCATTTAGCTATCACTCACATTCTGTTCGGTTTTGCTTATTTACTGTTATTTGAAAGAAAAATCAAACTCTCTCATCATCGTAAGCAAGTCGCAGCATTCTATGCCCAAATAGTCACACATATTTGGAATTTTAACTTTGCCGCTAATTTCACCTTTTCTTAACTTGTCAGGAGTTTCGAGAGTGACTACGACAAGATTATGTACCTTGGCAAACGCTACAATCCACGGGTCGGCGATATAATTCCCCGCCCACTCTTTACGAGCCTTATCATTATAAGATTTGCAAGTCTGGACATAATTAACCAAATTGCTGTATTCACTAATCACGACCGCATCCATCGTACTAATTTGCTTACCTTTTTGAGTTTTCATCCAGTCGCTTAAATCATCATCGCCTGCTGAAATTTCATTGTATACTTTATCGATGATTATGATTTCTCCGCTTTTTATCTTATTGTGAAGCAAATTCCAAAAAGGAGGGGGCTATGTCAAAAGGATAATAGGCTTTACAAGGGCGTATAAGGCAATTTGCGTCAATCAAAAATCGTTTATTTTTCATTGTCTTTTCCCCCTCGCTTCCTTGCAAAGTTTTTCAAATCCAGAGACATTTCCGCCGATCAATCTAAGCGCGTCCGTATAAAGTGTTTTTCCTTCTTTGACGCTGTTTTCAAGGGCAAATAAAAACCCCAGGTCTATTTGAGAAACTTTTATTTTGTGAGGACTCGGACCTCCGATAGATTCTTTATGTTTCACTTTTTGTGCCGCACGGAAAGAATCAGCGGATTGTTTGGCGTTTTCCGCTATTCTGTCGTAATCTGCCATTGTTATAAACCCGCTATCAAGAGCGCGGCGAGCGATTGTTACTTCCCCGCACCTAAAATTTCCCGCAATTATATTTATTTGTTTTTCGGCGGAAAACTCAGCGTATTTTTCATTTTCCCAATCAGACGCAAAGATATCAATGGGAGCAAGAATTTCGGCTGTTACAGCATTACAAAATTGTTCCGAAGGGTCAACTGCAAGGCTTTGAGTTCGCTTATACTGGTTTTGGTTATAGAACCCGTTCTTACCAACACATATGTGTACATACTCGTGAATAAGCGAAAAAAGCATACCGCCTTTTGTGTCATTTGTATTAATAAAAATCAATGGAACATACTCATCAACGAGGGTAAACGCCCTAAACTCGGCGACATCAAGACTTTGGTGAGTATTGCTTTTAATGTTGCCCGACTGCATAACCAAAACGCCCGTGCCGCTTACGGCGATTTTGATTTTCTTAAAAGCGTCGTCGCGGTTTTTTATCTTTCTGTACCAATTTTTGTCAAGCGATAAGGCGTTTCTAACGAACTCAGCCGCTTTTATGGGCGGGGTTTCGATATTAAGCGTGCCAACAAATTCGATTTTTCCGTAACCGTCGTTTATCCTGTAATTGCGCATCCACTCTTGTATATCTTCCATTTGGAACGCAATATCAATAAGATTTCTGCTTGGATTTTTTATATTAAGACTGTCAACCGTGCGGTATTCAAGTACATTGCATTTTTCGTCAGGAGGGTTTTTCAGAAAAAAATAACCGATAGGTACGTTGATTTTTTTACTAAATTCCTCAAGTTGCCTAAATGTAGGCGTTTTATCACCATTTTTCCACTTTTCAAACTTTTCTCTTAATTCAGAATTGTTTGCCGCAACATACGCGCCAACCCAATTCCATATAGCCTCCTCAACAATAACCTCAACACTGTTAGCCATAAAAACCCCTCCTTTCTTGTATAGTATTATAATTTTTTCGGAAAATTCGGCAAATAATTAAGAAGTCACGCTTTAGGTACTAACTAGGCGCGGCATCACCCGGATAAACATTGCAAGAAAACAGAAGCTGCGATATGTCTAAGATTTTCATTATTGCAGAAACTCCTCTAACTGTTTCTTTGTAACTCCAACACCGCCTGCCGCGTCGAGCTTCTTGCCGTCCATACGAAACGCGGGAACAAACCATACGCCGTTTTCAGAATAGGCGTACTCATTAAGTTCAGATTGCTGTTTTGCGCAAGTTCCATCTGTTAGCGCGGTTTTAAGTGCCGCGGCGTCAACTAAACCACCGACAATATCTACAACCGTGTCGATAACCTCCACGTTTCGGCGTTCACTCGCAACCGCTTGAAACATGCGGCGATGAAACTCGTGTTCATCATTAACGCCTACATCAAGAGCGAACCGCAACGCCTGTAACGCCAAATCGCTGTGAGGCGGGTGATTTTCGGGACGCGGGTGAGATTCGCAAGGTCTCCATACAACCTCAATGTCTTGGTGTTTTGGCAAAAGCTCCATAAGGTATTCATAACCTATCTTGCAGAACGGACATTCATAATCAAAGAAAACTTCAAGTTTACGCATTTGTTATATCTCCTTCGTGGTTTCGGCGCGGCTTATCTTATCTAACTTCTCTTTGGGAATATGACAGTAACCGCCCTCATTCTTGTCTAAATAATTCTGATGATATTCTTCCGCCGAATAAAATTGCCGCAGAGGTTCACATTCTATGACGACAGGCGCGTTAAGACTTTCGCCGAGCAACACAAGCCAGCCGCGAATAATCGCCTCATCAGCATCACAGGTAAAATAAATACCCGTGCGATATTGTGTTCCGATATCCGCGCCCTGACGATTTAAGGAAACGGGGTCAATAACATCAGCATACAAATCCAAAAGCCGAGTAAGCGGCAAGACGGTTTCGTCGTAAACAACTTCTACCGTTTCGGCGTGTCCCGTATTTCGATTGCACACATCGTCATATGTCGGCTCTGCCGTATTGCCGTTGGCGTATCCGACGACAGTCTTTATCACACCCGGAATCAGCGAGATGTACTTTTGCATACCCCAAAAACAACCGCCCGCAAGGTATATCGTTTTCATTTAGAGCCTCTTTCTATGCTTAATCAATATACGTTATCTTTTCTCTATTGGGATTATGCGCAGAGGTAACAGTTACCGCTTTTCCAATCAACACGGACATACCAAACTCATAGCCCTCCGGGAAATTTAATTTCTCTTTGAAGTACGCCTCTTTGCTTTCAGAAAAAGCAAACCGCGCAAGCCCGCAAATACAGCTTCCCAATCCTAAAGATTCGGCGGCAAGAGCAATGTTTTGGCTGACTATTCCGCAGTCCAAAGACGCGCTTGCTATATTTGACGGTTCGATAGGCACAAAGACGATACAAGGGGCGTTGTAAAACAGTTTGCCCCCGCGAGAGTTAATGCTGTCATATATCGCCTTATCTGGGAGTTCCGCAATAGATTTCATTGCCTCTGTTTCTAATTCGCCAATGAGTTCCTTGTTTCTTATCACAATCACTTTCCACCGTTGACTGTTGTTCGCGCTCGGTGACTGAATTGCCGCGTCCGCAATTGCTTGCAGTTGCTCGCTTGACGGAATTTCGCCTGTAAAGTTTCTGCAAGAATATCGACTTGCAATAGTTTTTAATGTTTCGTTCATATAATCTCTCTTTTCTATTTTTTAATTTTAGACGGGTCAAATGTCCACTTATCCTGCTCGCCGGTATACCCGCATTCTCCGCGGCGCGGAGAGTTCACGAGAGGAAGCAGCGCCGCTTCGTCCTCAACATCTTTGACACAATTATCACAAAGGAAAACCTGTTCCCAAGCGTCTATTTGAGCGGCGGGAGAATCGCATTTATCGCAAGTTTGTACAGGCGGTTCGTTTCTCGCAACAAGGCGAACTTTTTCTTTTTGCTTAGGTCTTTTTATTTCGTCAACAAAAGTCAAAGCTATTTCGGTAGTAGAGCCAAAATCATACTCGTAGAGCAGGCTGTTTCCAATGGCAAACTCTGTGAGTTTACGCGCTTTTCCGAATTCATTGCCACCCAGTGAGAAGGCACTCATATGCCCGCAACATTCACACCAAATCTGCCGCAAAAACTTATCGACAGCTAAAAGCGAAGCGTCTTTTGAAACGCTGAACAACAACCACATATTTCGGTCATAAACTCCTTCGGCTTTAACAAGCCAACAAGGTTCATCGCCCGCGCTATGCTCTTTTACGATGTGATTTTTTATCGCGGTCTTTCCAAGAGTTTTACCGCAAAGGAAACAGTTGCCTTTTGTCGTTGCCATAATGTCCTCCTAATAAGTTCATAAATACTCTTTTGTTTTTCAATCATATCATGCCTGAACCGTGTCGGTTCACGTGAGTTTTACCGCAATATTATTATATAGCTTTTTTCTGATTTTTTCAATGTCTGGCTTTTTTAGAAAAAAAACATAGGACGATTGCTTCCGCCCTATGTCAGTTGCCTGTCTTTATTCAAAAACCTTTGGCGGCGAGTCTTTCAACCGTGAGGTTCTTGTCGCGTTCGAGCGCGTAAGCGAGAAAATCACTGTAGTATTTGCCAAGATACTCCCGCAAATACTTAATTTCGTTCTCCTCATAGTCTTCAAGGTCAAAATTACAGAGTATGTCTTCGAAAACACTTTCGGCGGATTCCCAGACATCCAGTTCCACTAACTTTTCCGCAGTGTATTCGTAGTCTGTATTTTCGAGTACAACACATTTGAGCGTATAGGCGGGAAAGTATACAGATATATCTTTTTCAGTAAAGGTTATCGAACAATCGTCTTTTTCGCCGATACGCCCTTGAATTAAGGCGGCTTGTCCGGCGTCTTCAAAGACGATTTCCGCGAACCCCGACCGGATTACTTGTTTGCCGTCTTCTTCGGTTAAGGACAGCTTCTTGTCGTCCAATATGGTCATAGCGGTAAAGTGATATTCCGGCAAGTTCAGTTTATATTTCGCGCCGTCCGGCGTAAGCTCTAAAATTTTATCGATATCTTTATCCTCGAAATCGTCAGGCAGATGAATTTTGAATTCTCCAACGCGGAGATAAATTTTGTTTTCGCGCCGCAAGATATGTGAAACTGGGCTAAAAGGCACGGGTCTGAGTTTGGCGTTTACGGTCTGAAGAAACTGACAACCGGGTTCGTCTTCAGTGTACTCGAATTCGATACGCGAGTCGTGATTTTGCCTCATAGCCTCGATTAAGTCTAAAAGAGCTTTTGTCGTACAGGCGTTATTTTCGCTTACGCACCAATTTGCCGCCATTTCGAGATTATTTAGATATGCCCATCTGCCGCTACCTACGAACGGCTGCGAGAGCTCGCCCTCGGAAAACGGGTCTGCGCTTGTGCAGTAATAATAATCCGCCCATTGTTCGTTTATAATGTTAAAATTTTTGAGCATCGAAGCCGTCCATTTGCCTTTGAGATGTATGGTTCCGAACGCGTTGCTGATGTTAGCCATATGTTATAAACCTCCGTTTCTTTGCCGTTCTTTGAAATCGAGAACACTGTCTTCGATAAATCGCCAGTAGGTGTCGTGCAGCATACGCGCTTCGGCTTCGTCCTCCATAACGCGCTTTGCCATAACTCGGATTTCCTTGGGTGTAAACCCGTCGTCCTCGGTCATTCGCGATATGTCCTGCATAATTTGGTACAATTCGTATTCGTTCACGATGTCATTAACGTCGGCTGGCGACATCTCAAGAAAGCCGTCATGCGTATCCGAGCATTCGACGCGAAGCCCACCATTCGATAAATATTTAGAACTTGTTCCCATAGAAAAAATATGATATACTATCTTCTATGAAGAATATAGAATACACACCAACCAACTACCCAAGCGACCTGACTGACGCGCAATGGGAAAAAATCAAGGAGTTTTTCCCGGT
>BNUF01000064.1 GCA_025997155.1 Clostridia bacterium | reverse complement strand
ACGCTTCACGGTCAATTTTGGTTGGATTGTGAGTAATTGATTTGCTTTTTAATGAACCAGTCTGTTCTTTAAGGTTCTCCCACTTCCTAAGAGTATTTATGCCAAGTCCAAACATCTCATTAACTTCTCTTTTTAAATGACCATTCTTCAATGCGTTCAACGCTTTTTCCCTTAAATCTATTGAATATGCCATACTTTTATTTTAACACATCTATTCAATATTTTAAATAGCCTTGACTATAGCTCTGTCGAGTGTGGCGATATAACCCCACCGAAAATAACGGCTACCGTACCCGATACTATACCGCATATATTTAAGATTGTATATATCCTGTTCCGATTCCGTCGATTTTCCGTTTTCTTTTTTTTTCTATGTGTTCACGGAGAAGTCGGGAAAGTTCGTCGTTGTTTCGCCGCTCGAACTCGATGCGCGTCATGAACAAGCCTCCCCGATTGGAAAGTCTTGGTTTATTTCGTCTTCACGGTAAAGATTTACCGTGTCCACCGCGTTGTATAGGGTGGTTATCATATAGTTTCGTATATTGTTTTTCTTCGTTCGGCTTTGGTCTAAACGCTCAAGGGCGTATTCTATGTGCTCAAATCTGAGTTTCAAAAAATGGTTTTTTACGAGTTGCTGAGGGGTGTCTGTTTTATTGACTCTGATGTTTAAGGCTTTACTGCAAACAACGTCAACGATAATAGCCACGGTGTCGTCAAAGAGGGCTTGCTTATTTGGATTAAGGTAGCGTTTGGGGTCGTATTCGACGTTTTTCTTGATTATTCCAGTATATTTGTTAAATTCGTCGGTCGGCTCAATTCTATCCGTAGGTTTTTGGCTATTTGCTTTGTCCGCTTGACTGATAGATTGATTAGATTGATATGATTGACTGATTTTTTTCTTTATCTAAATCTATATGCGGCGTTTTTGGCGAAAAATTCGCTTGAATTTCGCCGAAAGTTTCGTTGTTTTCGTCGGGATTTGAGGATTTTTCTTCGCAAATTTCTTCAGAGTTTGAGGATTTTTTGTCATTTTTTTCTTTTATATCGGAGTTTTGTTTTTTCAAGATTTTTTAGACAGTCTCCTACACGGTCTTCTTCCCAATTCCGAATATAGACGCCGTCGTCGCGTTCCTCTAACAGCTGAACTTCAAGGAGAGTGGCATAGATTCTTTGGAGTTTTCGCGGTAAATCCATAATTTTCATAATCTCAAGTACTGGATATTTCGCGATATTCCCGTCCTGCGCGAATCTGAACGCCCAACCCCAAAGAAAGGACAAACCGCCTGCCTCCGCCGACCTGCGAATTTTTAGTGTTGCCGCGAGGGCATATATTTTATCGTGTTCCGCAATATCTGTATCTAGCTTAAACCACTTCATAAAAATTCCTCCGTATCTTCAATAAATTAAAACAATATGTATAAGATTCAAAATAAATCCAACTGTTCATAAGGGCTGTCGGGGTCGGATTCTTGTTTTCTCAAGGAATAGTAAGATTTATCAACGCTGTAACCTAATATGGCGCGGGCGTTTCCGTTTGGGGTGCGGCTGCCGATAAAAAATTCACGCTCGATTACGGAGATAAATAATTCGTCCTCTTCTCCTATGATGAACGGATAAACAAAAACCATTTCGGGGTGGCAAGCCCATTCTCCGCCGTTTCGGGCGCGAACAAAAAACCAGTCTTCTTTGTGTTTTCTTGCTTTGGTTCGGCGGGGCATACGAATCACTCCTTTTTTCTTAATTATAAAGTATGGTCAATATTTTTTAAAAAAAATAACCGCTTGATTTTTTGAATCAAAGCGGTTATAATGTTCTTGTGCGGTAAATATGTACGCGCAGGCTAGGCTCGCAGTTTCACAGCACTCCTTATATAGCTTTAACTACGGGAATAACCGCTACTTTTGACGGAGAGGCGGTTATTTTGTTATGAAATCGAAAACGGCAACCACCAAGGGCAGATTGCTCTGCACCCACGGGAGCATATAAACGTTAGCCGACAAAAGAAGAAACTGCCAGTCGCGTATGATATTTTTTACGTCACTCATAACATCACCTCCTTGTTCAGGAGGTATGTAAAACCGCGCCGCTAGCCGCGCATATACATATTAGCACAATCCGACAAAGGACGCAACAGGGTATTGGGGGATACAGGTGGGAGTCTCGCGGGAGCGGGGCTTTTTTGTTGTTTTTTGTTGCGGGAGCGGGAAATGTGCCGAAATAATTCATGTATATATGTTATAATTATAGCGCGTTTCAAAATTGCTGTTCTGTACGATTTCGTGCCTTTTCGTGCGGTTTTGTGCGGTTTGGTTATCAGTTCTCAAATTCTCCGCGTTTTGGCAAGCATCTCCTCCAATTTCCTGATATTGTCATAATACCTGTGTTTCACGCCGTTGCCCGTGTTTCTCCCGCCCAAAAGCCCCGCGATTTCCTCCCATGACTTAAAATCTATCAGGCGGTTATAAAAAATGATATACAGCTGACTGTCCCCAAACGCTCTCGTCGCGGCGTTGCGGCGTTCGAGTTCGCCGTCATACCGCGCCGCGTTTGGGGACAGTCAGCTGTATATCATTTTTTATAACCGCCTGATAGATTTTAAGTCATGGGAGGAAATCGCGGGGCTTTTTTGTTGTTTTTTGTTGCGGGAGCGGGAAATGTGCCGAAATAATTCATGTATATATGTTATAATTATAGCGCGTTTCAAAATTGCTGTTCTGTACGATTTCGTGCCTTTTCGTGCGGTTTTGTGCGGTTTGGTTATCAGTTCTCAAATTCTCCGCGTTTTGGCAAGCATCTCCTCCAATTTCCTGATATTGTCATAATACCTGTGTTTCACGCCGTTGCCCGTGTTTCTCCCGCCCAAAAGCCCCGCGATTTCCTCCCATGACTTAAAATCTATCAGGCGGTTATAAAAAATGATATACAGCTGACTGTCCCCAAACGCTCTCGTCGCGGCGTTGCGGCGTTCGAGTTCGCCGTCATACCGCGCCGCGTTTTCGTTCTTGTGCCTCCGAAGCTGCGCTAGCTCCGCGTCCGCGTCGTCCGTTTGCTCCGCTCTCAACTTGCTTATCCTGTTCCCTAAAAATTCGATTTCCTGTTTGAGGTTATATAAACTTTTCACAAAATCCCCCCGCGCATATCTCCCCGTCTTTCGTTCAACAATTGCACTATAACAATTATTATAACATATATACATGAATTATTTCGGCACATTTCCCGCTCCCGCAACAAAAAACAACAAAAAAGCCCCGCTCCCGCGAGACTCCCCTCTGTATCCCCCAATACCCTGTTGCGTCCTTTGTCGGATTGTGGTAATATGTATCTAACACGATTAGTGGCGCGAATATTTGAAGCCTCCTTTTTCGCAAAGGAGGTGATGTCTGTGACGAAAATAATAAACAACTTCAACAACGCTCTCTGGTTGGTTACCGTTTATATACTCCCTTGGGTGCAACTGAATCTGCCCTTGGTGACTGCACTCTTGCAGCTTACAGCAAAATAGCCGCCTCACCGTCGAAAGTATGCGGCTATTTTATAGTTTTATAACTTAAAGGTCGCTTCTAACTCGCGGACACTAGTCGTGTCTACATAATTATTATAACCGCTTTGGCGCAAAAAATCAAGCGGTTATTTTTTTGGAAAAAATAGCCTATCATTCCATTTTTTCAAGAATTTTAATTGCTCGGTCGAGTGCGGCAATGTACCCATATCGAAACCAACGACTGCCGTAACCAATGCTGTACCGCATATCTTTGAGTTTGTATATGTCCCACTCCCGCTCCGTTAGCGTTCTTTCGCGTTCTAGGTCTATACGTTCGTACATAAGCTTTTCTTGCGTCTCTCTGTTGCGCCGATTGAAGTCATCACGCGTCACGAATCGACCTCTGCGGATTCTTTTTCGTCAATTTCCCCTACAATGCCTTTTATATATTCCTCTTCTAGTCTGTCGAGCAAGTCATAATCAATTTTTCGCCCCTCAAAATTAGCAAATCGGCTTCTCTTTCTCGGAGTTCGTTTGGGCTTATCTTCGTCCTCATCGGCAACAATCCCCTTTATATATACTTTTTCCTGCCGCCGAATCTCGTTGTAATCAGCCTTGCCGCCGTCAAAATTTATAAACTTGTTTTTGCTCCGCCTTTTATCTCCCTGATTTTGGGCGGACTCACCCCTTTGTTTCGAGTATTCTTCGTTGGATTTTTCGTATTCGGCAACGGTGAAGATTTTTTGTTCGAGGCAACGGTCCAGTATTTTCTTCGCGTATAACCACGTTTTGTTTCGGTCAATCGTTTCATCGATTGCGAGACTTATGACGGCGGGTTCTATTCCGTTCTCGTGAAATTCCAAAACACTCTTGTGCGCAGAGTCACTTTTTATTATGTTTTTGAATTTTCCAAAAATTTTAGATATAGGTTCACCACCATCGCCTGTTTCGGAATTTTTTCGTTTTCGTTTTTTTGTGGTGGTAGTGGTTGTGGTGTTTCTGTTATTGTATTTGTTATTGTAGGTGTTATTGTTATTGTGCTATTACCGTCGCTATTTTTTACGCGGCGAGCGTCCGCTCCTTTTTTGCCTAATTCGGAAAAATTTTGCGCTGTTTTTTTAGCCCGCAACACCTGCGCGTATGTTTTTGCAAAGATTCCGTATTGCCCCATTGCATAAGGTCCCATTGCAAAAGTTGACGCTTTTACCCATTTCATACGCGATTCCTCCAAAAAATTCATATTTTTTATGTAATTTGTACGCTCAAAAAAATCTAATCTGTTCAAAATTTTTGTTTTCTTTCGCTTTTTTCTTTTTTTCGCAATAAATACGATGAGGTTTGAAACAAATAACCGTCCGAAAACTCGGAACAGGCGAACGAACGCCCCTAAAACCTTCCCCGACGGCGTTAATAAAAGTTTCGCCGCCGTCCTGACTGTACTGAATCGGAACGGCATAGAAAACGCCGACTTGGCATTTCGTAATATCCCCGTCTTTGCCGCGTACAAGCATTACGTCATTGCCGCACCGTCCGCATTTGACCAAAGGCTTGCTGACAAATTCGGGAAACTCGCACTGAACTTTTTCGGGCATACAAATCAGCTCCTTATCGCCCCCGAATCGGGGGGAGTTTTTGTGGTTTTTGTCCATTACACCGTCACGCGGGTTTCGTCGTTATTTTAGTATCTGATATTTCTGTATTTGCTTCTAAGCCTAACATAAAAATGTATAATTTCGCTAAATCTTCGTTACTCAAATTTACTATTCTGTTTTTTGTCATTTCTCTAAGAGTATCCATAAAATCACCTCACTAAATTTCATATTATATGATTTGAATTATATATTAAATGATTTAATATGTCAAGGTTTTTTGTTGAACTGTTTAATTATCAATAATTTTCTTGACTTATTTAATTTTATCGTGATATACTGTTATTAAAGAGGTGTTATTATGGGAATAAACGATAGACTTAGGGTGGTAATATCAGAAAATTTATTGAAACAAAAAGAATTAGCTGATATTTTAGGAGTAACTGACAGCTATATCTCTTTTTTACTCAAACGAGAAAACTCTAAACCATCTAAAATGTTCTTGAGTTTGCTAGAGGAAAAATTAGGATATAATCCCGATTGGATAGTTAATGGAACAGAACCTAAAATGAGTAAAACATATAACGAGTATGATAAAATGGACATACAGCAGAGGATACTTAAGCGTTTAGAATATATGCCTATTGAACATATACAGGCTGTAGTGGCTTTCCTTGATTCTTTAGAGACGGTAAATTCAATTCTTACAGGTGCAGTAAATGATAAAAGATATTAAAATATGTGCTTTTAGCCATTGAATAAGCCTTTTTAAGTCTAATGGGCTTATTTTTTTATTAACTTTTTATCAAAAAACTTAAATAATTTAATAAAAAACACTTGACATATTAAACCATTTAATATACAATGTCTTAGAAACAAGAAATACTCGCATAACCAAGGCGCGACTTCGTGCGGCAAAGACTCAAAAATGAACTTTTCCGAACAAGAAGCCGCTATCAGAAACATAAGCGCGTTAATAAGCGCGGGAGAGTTCTTTATTAAATCATAGGGGAGTTTATGAAATGGAAACCAAAAGCGACAAAGAGTACAGAGAAATTATAGGCGGGAACATAAGGGCGGCCCGACGTGAAAAGGGAATGGAAATCGGCGACCTTGCGGACGCGCTTGGCGTGAATGAGAATTATCTCGAGCTTGCCGAGCGCGGGAAACACGAAATGCATATAGCAAAACTCGTTGAAGCCGGGCGGATTCTTGGCAAATCGCTTGACTGGCTTGCAGGTGTTTCGTCTGAAGTTTCGGAGGAAATCGGCGCGTAGCCCAAAATAACCGCCAAAAGGTGAACTATGAGCGAAAGAAAGACGCAAACGGAGTATTTTCACGAACTTAAAGGATTTCGGACGTACCTCATTAGGGAAAGGCGCGAAGAGAACACGGTAGAATCCTATATGTTCACTATGTGGAACTTTTTCAGCCAATACGACGAGATTAACGAGCGTAACCTCAAACTATTCAAGCTGGATTTAATGGAACGGCGTTCGCCGCGAACCGTCAACCTCCGAATCGCGGCGGTTAACCAGTATCTCAAGTTCACGAACCGAGATTATATGAAACTTTCGGGCGTGAGTATCCAGGGCAAGTCCTTTTTGCAAAACGTCATAAGTACGGCGGATTATATGTTTTTGAAAAACAGCCTTCTTGAAGACGGCGATATGGACGGATACTTCACGATTTGGCTTTTGGGGGCGACAGGGGCGCGGGTCAGCGAGATTGTCCGCCTCAAGGTCGAGCACGTGCAGTCGGGGATTTTCGAGGTATACGGCAAGGGCAACAAAATGCGGAACATATATATACCAAAAGCCCTGAAATACGCGCTGCTTAAATGGCTTTGGGAGCAGAAACGCGACAAGGGCTATCTCTTCGCCGGAGCGGCCGCCGGCAAAAACGGCGGGCATATCACCACAAGGGCGATTTATGAGCGGTTGCAGGTCGTCGGGCGGCGGTACGACATCGACAAAAGGGTAATGCACCCGCACGCCTTCCGCCACTTTTTCGGGAAAAACTTTATAATCAATTACCCCGACATCTCGCTCCTCTCCGACCTGATGGGACACTCGAACATCGAAACGACAAGGATATACACCAGACGCTCCGCCGAGGAACAACTCGGAATCGTCAACAAAGTGGTGACCTGGTGACGTTCGGTGTGGTAAAATAGACAAAGACGCGCATCACCTCGGATTGGAACGTGTCCTCAAGAATAAAAGCAAAAGTCCCGCTCACGTGGCGGCGCGGCGGGACTGGCTCTCACATATTCTCATATGCTGTGCTTTTTCGCTTAAGCTTTGATTTTTTTGAGGATACGTTCGAGTTCGAGGTGGTCGTTGTAAATGTTCTTCAGCCACTCGGATTGAAAATAGTTAGTCGCTTCGGGGGCTTTCGCGGTTTCAAAATCAACGGTTGACTTCACGAGCTGTAACGACACCTTGATACGCTCAAGTTTCTTCAAAGCTTCTTTCGCGGTTACCTGTACGCTGTTCGGGAGGGTTTTGAGTCCCAGCAGGTCTTGCAGAGGGCAGGTGTACACGGTGCGTTCGCAGGTTGTTCGCTCGGGCGAAGTTTCGGGGTCGGAGGGTTCGTCAGAGTCGGCACGGTCGGCGGGGTCGGAGACGTAGCGGACGGGCGGCGGGAGTTGAAACTCGCTGGAGGAGCTAATGTCCGCGGCGGCGGAGTCGGCGGAGTCGTCATCATAGTTGAGGAGTATCGCGTGTTCCAGAGCCGTCTCGGCATGGTACGCCGCTTTCTCCCGCTCGATAAAGTAATTTCGCGCCTGTTCGCCCTTGTCGGATTTCGACAACATGCAGAGTTTCTTCGCGAACGGGATTGAGAGCAGGTAGTCGGTGGATTGGTTTGCCGTGAAACGCCCGTCTTCCGTCCGTTCAACCTTTGTGTTGAGCGGTTGAAGCGGTATAAAATCTACACTTTCCTCGGCAAACGCGTTTTCGAGAATTTGAGTTTTGCACCAGCGGGAATAAACGGCGACGTTAAGTTCCAAAAACTCGTAAAGAACTTTCGCGGAAATGCGGTTATCCTCAATTTTGAGAGTTTTCTCAATCGCTGTGGATAACGCTGTGGATACTTTCTTGGTTTTTTTAGACATAGTAATCAATCCTTTCTTAATATATCGCCCTTAAATGGCGTGTTTATATCCATATTAACACATTATTATAAGGCGTGTCAAGATATTTTTTAGGAGGAATGACTATGTTGGAGAATTTGAAAGGATTACGAAAATCTAAAGGTTGCACACAAGCGAAATTGAGCGAGTTTTTAGACGTGGGCGAAAGACATTATCAAAAAATAGAATACGGACAAGTAGATTTGCCTTTATCAAAAACAATCGCCCTCGCGGACTACTTCGGCGTATCCATAGATTACCTCGTCGGACGCACCGACAACCCCGACGTAAACAAATAAAACCGCACAAAAAACCGCCTAAGGAATGGTATTAATGGAGAACGGCGAACGCCAGCAATTTAATTTTAGACCAACGGAAAAGTTAGGTAACTGGATTACTAAAAAAGCATCGGAAAAGGGAGTTGCCCGAAGCACGATAGTTCTGCTCGCGCTTGACGAAGCAATGAAAAAAGACGAACAACCAGACGTAAACAAATAAAACCGCACAAAAAACCGCCTAACTGGAATTAGGCGGGACGGTTTGAAAAGTTTTATTTCGTGGTGTTACTTTAAGTCTGTACCGTGGTTTTGTATGTTTGGGGAATCTGCACCGCGGTTTTGTAAACTTGGGGATTCTCCAGAGTTTCGTAGTTTTTGGAAAGCATTGTATTTCTGTAAGCATCCAAAAATGCAAATGTTCCGTTACTTGCCATAATAAAATCTCCTTCCTTTGAGTTCATAGTTGTTGGTAATAATTATGATTAAAACAAAATTTAGGAAGGATTGATTTATTATGAAAAAAATCGAGAATGACGGACGGATTCAGTTTCATATCAGGCTTACAAAAGAGTCAGCCGACTGGATTGACAAGGAAGCCCAAAAAAAGGCGACTAGTCAGAACATGATACTTTCGTATTTGCTTAACGAACTAATCGACAATAAGCGTAAAACCTAATGAACCCCCGCCGAAACAACCGCAAAAACGCGTAAAAACACGCAAAAAACCCCTGTTTTCGGGGCAAAACGAGGGTTATTTATATAAAAAAGCGTCCCGCTCAAAGGGCGGTATGAGCGGGAACAAAATAATTGTGTGAGCATTATCGACATAATTATTATAACATATTCTCGAAAAAACGCAAGCTGAATATTGTTAGGGGGCGTGTATGGACGCGTATATGGATAAAGAAAACGTTGTGATAGTGACTAAACGCGTGTACAGCGAAGAGATGACGCTGGAGGAAGCCTTTTTCCCGATAATTATGAAAAAAATCGAACAGGTTCTTTACGCAAAACCTAATCCTAATACTTAATTTGATTTTATAGGCGAAAAGCGGTACACTATTCGGGAGAATATGTGCCGCTTCGCTATTTAAGGAGGGTATTATGAAAGCAAGCGGAACGCCGCTCGCGGCTGTTTACTGCCGTTATTCAAAAGACGACGGCAAAACGTCGGACAGTTCGAGCATACAGACGCAGAAAGAAATGTTATCAAAGTACGTGGTGGCGCAAGGCTTTGACTTATACAGGATTTATTGCGACGACGGGTTCAGCGGGCTGAACTCGGAACGTCCCGACTTCAAGGCGATGATAGCCGACGCCAAAAGCGGTAAATTCAGCGTTATAGTGACGAAAGACCTGTCAAGGCTTTCGCGAAACCATATTGAGACTGATATGTATATAGAAATGCTTTTCCCGCAAATGGGAATTCGGTATATCTCAATCAACGACAGTATCGATACGGAAAATAATATAGGGCTTGATATAGCTCCGTTCAAGTCGATACTGAATGAAATGTATAGCCGCGACATATCGAAAAAGATTTCAAGCGCTAGGAGAACGCGGCTGAATCAGGGGCTTTTTATGGGGACGACCGCACCCCTCGGGTATATGAAAAACCCCGACAACAAAAATCAACTGCTCATCGATGAGAGACACGCGCCGATTGTACGCCGAATCTTCGCGCTCGCCAAAGACGGTTACGGGATAGGGCGGATTCGTCAGATTATGACTAAGGACAAAATACCGCGCCCTGGCACGGTAACTTTTGCGGGAATGGCGACGTATGAACTGTTTTTTGACGACGACAACGCCGAGAACCGCACAAAATGGAGCAATAACAGCGTGAGGGGTATATTGCGTAATCCTTGTTTACGCGGGGCATCTAGCGGGCTACAAACGCGTTAAAACGTCCTTCAAAAGCACACATAGAAAGTCGAAACTGCCCGAGGACTGGATTGTGATAAAGAATACGCACGAGCCAATCATTCCGCCCGAGGAATTTGAACTCGTGCAAAACTTAATCACAAGCCGCCGAAGAACAGGAAAAAGCGGGTACGACAATATCTTCGCGGGAATCATCAAACGCGCCGATTGCGGGTACGCAATGTCCGCAAGACACACGAACAGAACCAAGAAACCCGAGCCGATACAGAATATGGCGTATACCTGCAATAATTACGCGACCTTCGGCAAAGAAACCTCTGGATGCACGGGTCACTCGATGGACGCGTTCGACGTTTATAATACCGTACTCGCGGATATCAATAAACAAGCCGAATGCGCCTACAATGATAACTACATCAATGATATTATAGCAAAAACCTCCGAAATCCGCAATAAAGAGTTTAACGCCCTGAAAAAAGAACTGAAACAGCATAATTCGCGGCTAGGGGTGCTGGACGCGCTTTTCGCTAAATTATACGAAGATAACGCCAGCGGCAAGGTGAATGACTATAACTACAAAAAATTATCCGACAAATACGAATCCGAACAGTCCGCGCTAACCGTGCGTATATCCGAAATCACCAAAATCCTAAACGCCGAATCCGACAAACGACTAAACGCCGAACTCTTTATCTCCGAAATAAAAAAATATACGCACCTGACAACACTAACCGCGGAAATCTTAAATCGGCTGATAACCAAAATAACCGTAAGCGAAAAGTACAAAGACATAGACGGCGAAACTCACCAAGATATAACGATTCACTATAAGTTCATAGGTAAAATTTAGTACCTTAAAGTATGGTCTATTGACTTGACGCGGCAAGGCTCTTTCGGTTGGCTCTTGAATCCGCTCCCGCGGGCGCGTATCTTGACGGGGTAGCGGATGAGGGCATACCGCTTAGGGATATCGCGGAGATTATCGGCAAAAAACTTAACTTGCCTGTCAATAGTATTTCCCCCGAAGAAGCCTCGGCGCATTTCGGATTCCTCGGCGCAATCGCCTCGGCGGATATACCACGGTCAAGCGAAAAGACGCGTGAACTTTTAGGTTGGCAACCGACACATTTATCTTTACTTGAAGAACTTGAACAGGGAACGTTGTTTCAGTAACGTATGAAATTTGGCTAATCAATACTTCGGTAAAAGAGGCATAGCGAGTACGAGGCTCATGCCTCTTTTTTGTTGCGTTTTAATGTGACTGAAGCATCCCTCGTGAATTTGCCGAAAATACATAGTATTATGAGAACGAAAGGGGGTATTTTGTGTTTAGATTACGACCTAAGTTCACACCCCGAACTTTGCGCTGATTTGACGAAGTTCGCGTCGGCGTTGTTGCCTCATGAACGCGGGGACAGCGGCAGTTTTCATATATTGTTGGATATCGTGACAAGGATGATACGCACACAGGAAATGGAAGCCGAGTATTTTCTGTTTTTCAGCGTTGCGGAGAAGTTGGAGCAAGTTTCGTTTCTGACGAAGAGTAAGCCTGTGTTTTTGAGGGACGTTTTTGATACCATTTTGAACGCGAACTTGTATGAAGTGATTCAGAAAGACGGGCAAGGTTTCGCGGTGATGATGGCGGAGGAAGGCAAAACATCGGATTTTCTGATTGAACAGAATGTGCAGGAGGCAGCGAGCCTTGTGAAGGAAAGCCGAATTTGGGGAAGACAACAATTGCCGTGAACTGGCTTGTGAGTATGTGTTGCCCGTGTATATTTATAAGAAGTACGGGTTCTTCGCAAGTTACAAACAGATTGTCGACCAAGAGGAAGTCGGCGGCGTGACGGAACAAGATGTCGCCTGGCGATTGACGATATTGGCGAGAGCGGGCGGTTTTTGTATATCTCCCGACTGAACGCCTTGACGATTAGAGACGATTTAGCCCGAATTTATAGCGACTTTCCGTTTGACTATTGCGTGATAGACCATAGTTTGTCGTTGGGCGGAGTGAGCGGGGGCGGCGATAAAACCACGCCGATTTTGGACGATATGTCGCGAGGGATTAAGAAATTTAAGAATACGTTTAAGACGAGCATATGTTTGCTGTCGCACCCGTTTCCCGATGCCAAGAAGATTGCGAGTAGGGAGGACGCGTTTGGCTTAACGAAATATTCCAAACAGATTGAAGGCGATGCCGACGATGTGTTTTATATGTTCGACATTCCAGAGCTTGAGGAACGAAACCTTATTGCGTTTATCCAGACAAAAGGGTGTGAAGCCGCCAAGGTTTTGGACGTTATGTATCTGACGAAAGTTTTCTCTTGGTCGCGCCGTCCCTGTCTGTAACGTCTGCCGTTGTTACGATAACATCAGGCGGCAAACCTTGAGTGTCAACGACAATGCGACGTTTAATTCCAGATACTTTTTTGCCCGCGTCATAACCTTTTTCACTGGCAGTATCAGCGTTTTGAACACTCTGTGCGTCAATAATACCGAAGGTTGTCCTTCCGTATCTTGTCCTCGGGAGAAATCGTCTCCGCAAAAACAGCGTTCACTCCGATGCACAAAGTAAACAGCAAGAAAAGAAGTTTTTTCAATCCGACACCTCGTTTTCACAAAGTATAACCTCAAT
>BNUF01000063.1 GCA_025997155.1 Clostridia bacterium | reverse complement strand
TTTCGCTCCCCCTAGGTCTTTTGTCATATTTTCGGCGTAGTACAAAAGAGACGGCCGCCCCGCGTACTCATGGTACAACTTTTGCAATTCCGCCAAAAAATCCGCGTCTTCTCTGAACTTGTTGTACGCCTCCTCAAGTTCCAAGAGTGCGTTCATCAGCGTCTCGGGGACGTACTGCCCGCCGAATTCGCCGAAACGAGTGTTTGACATATAGTAACCCTCCGTTAATTGTAGTACATATCGTATACTTCGTCTGTATACTTCCCGACTTCATCATATATAATCAGCGGCGGATATACGTTAAGCTGAGCTCCGCCGCCCTTCACCGCGCCGATTAGCGCCATTTCGGGCGCTTTGCCAAAAAAAGGCTGGACAAGCCGCATTTCCTTCGGTTCAAGGGAAAACCCGCGCATTTCGCAAAATATTTCGGGCAAGCGCGACGGCTTATGTATCATATATAATTTCCCGCCGTCCTTGAGGGCATAGTTCGCGGCAAAGATAACGTCCCGAAGCGCCGCGCAAATTTCGTGCCGCGCAATAGCAACGGGCGAGGCGTGGTTTTTTATCCCCCCGCGAAAGGGCGTGTAGGGCGGGTTCACCGTCACGGTGTCAAAGGAGCGGGGTTTTATGATATTTTGTATCTCCCGTATATCGCCTTGAAGTATCTCGATTTTATGTTCCAAATGATTCAGCGAAACGCTTTTGATTCCGAGTTGCGCGAGTCTGGGCTGGATTTCGATACCCACAAACCGCGCCGCGGCGGTTTTCGCCTCCATTAATATAGGGATAACCCCGCTTGCCGCGCAAAGGTCAAGGCAACTCCCGCCCGCCTTAACTCTTGCGAACGCCGAAAGCAAAACCGCGTCACACCCGAAACAAAAGCAGGAGGGGTCTTGGACGAGTACATACCCGTTTCTGTGCAAGTCGTCAATTCTTTCAGTCATAAACCTTACCAAACTTCTCCGAAATCTCATCGTCCTGACGATGTTCAAGGATTTTGATTTCGTCGGCGGAGTAGTGGTTGAAAACCGTCTCGTTGTCCTTTTTGATTGAGGCGCGGAGCGTGCGTTTGAGTGTCGTCACGGAAACGACGACGCCGATGCCGTCCGCCGTTTTGATTACGTCTCCGACAGAGGGCATACCTGCCGCAAGTTCCTCGTACATATCCTGTTCGTACTTCAGGCAGCACATAAGCCGCCCGCAAGCTCCCGAAATTTTGGCGGGGTTCAGCGCGATTCCTTGGTCTTTCGCCATTTTTATGGAAACAGGAGCGAAATCCGTCAAAAACCGCGCGCAGCACAAGTTGCACCCGCAGATTCCAACGCTGTCGATAATTTTCGCCTCGTCACGCACGCCGATTTGCCGAAGTTCAATCCTCATTCGAAAGATTACGGCAAGGGTTTTCACGAGTTCGCGAAAATCCACGCGTCCGTCCGCCGTGAAGTAAAAAATTATCTTTGACAAATCGAACGCAAGGTCAACCTCCACAAGTTTCATATCAAGGCGGTGTTCCCTTATTTTGGCGTAAAAAATCTCGACCGCTTCCTGCTCCTTCCTCTTGTTTGACTGCTCCTGCGCGATATCCTTCGAGGTGGCGATACGCAGCACCTTTTTCATAGTCACATTCGGAAAATCGGGGAGTTCGCGGTTGCCGAGCTCGACCGTGCCGAATTCCACCCCCCGAAGGGTTTGCGCGATAACGTGAGTCCCCGGCTGCATTATTAGGTTATTCGGGTCAAGGTGGTAAATTTTGCTAAGTTTTTTAAAACGTACTCCTACTACAAACGCCATATATACATTCACCTGATTAGTGTTATTAGAAGATTGTCCCAAACCATAGCGAAATTCGCGTTTTGGGATAGTAATATTTGTGCTTTTTGTACGCTTTGCGCCTTCTCAACAAGCAGAGGCACGGGGACATTGCGCGAAACCGCGTCACGAATATCGCGGGCGTACAATATGTATAAAACATCTAACATTTCGTTTGCGCGGGTTTTAAACTCCTCGGCGCGTTTCGCCAAAGAAAACCCCTCGGCGGCGGTGATGCCGCCTGACTTTACCAAATTTTCGCAAAATTCCCGCATATCGGAAAATTCCGTATCCCCGCAAAGCGCCAACGCCTTGCCTATCGTTCCCGCAAAAAGGGCGTTTTTCGTCTCAATCGAAGATAACCCCGCGTCTTTGAGGTATTTTTTCATAACCTCGGCAGAGAGCGGCATAAGCGGCATACTTATAACCCTTGAAAGCACCGTCTGCAGAAGTTTACGCGGGTTTTCGGCGGTAAGCAGAAACACGGCGTATTCGGCGGGTTCTTCAAGCATCTTAAGGAGCGCGTTCTGCGCCCCGAGCGTCATAGTATCGCTGTTTCGTATTATAAAAATTTTGTACCTGTGGTTAAAGGGCTTTTCCTCAATCCGCGCCGCAACCTGTTCGCGGATATCGGACACGCCTATGGTTTTGCGGTCTTTCGCGGGGGCGGCATAGAACACGTCGGGGTGGTTGCCCGCCTCGAACAAAACGCAGGAATGACACACCCCGCAGGGTTCGCCGTTTTTCGGCGACGCGCAGTTGAGCGCCTTGGCGAAAATCCCGCAGAGGGTGAATTTGCCCGCGCCGAACGCACCAGTAAACAGATACGCGTGTGTCGCCCTGTCGTCTTTCACCGTCTTTAGGATTCGTTCCTTTATTAAATTATTGCCCAAAAAATCAGATAATTTCATATAAGAATATCCAAAAGCAAGCCGCGTATCTCGTCGGCTTTTTCTAAAATTCGGAGGTGGTCTTTTTCCGCGCTGAGTACTTCTTTTGAAAGGTTTTCAAGCTCCTTGTCGACGCGTTTCACGATACCGTAAACCCTGTGCCGCCCGCGTCTGTCGAGAAAGTTCTCCCGCGAAAATTTGTAGGAGTTCGTCGTGACCTCGTTTATGAAATCCCGCACCAGGCTCTTGTATTTTCGCAAGTCGCCGATGTCCATATGCTCGGCAAGGCGTTTGCCCGACGCGGTGATTTCGCCGATAAGATTATTAAGGCGTTCGTTCAATCCGTCCTCACCCACGCGGGACAAGGTGAACATAAATTCGTCAGAGGAGGCGCGTTCCTTAACGGGGAGTTCGACCGGCTGAACGTTCGATATGTCCGTTACTTTAATATCCATAAAGTCACACCTTTTTGAAGTCGTCCACGTTAAGCACAAAAATCGTGCCCCCGCCCACAGTTACCTCGATTGGATACGGCACAACGTCCGCGCCAATGTGCGACGACGGCACGGACGTTATCTGTTTGCGCGACTTGCAGTGTCTTTCGATGATGCCGATTAGTTCGGGAACTCTTTCGTCCGCTATTCCCGAAATAAAGGTCGTGTTCCCCGCCCGCAGAAGTCCGCCCGTGGACGCCAGTTTTGTCACAGGGAATCCGTTTTCCGTCAACGCGTCATTTATGCGAAACGCGTCCTCGTCGTTCACAATTGCCATAACTAATTTCATAATTACCCCAACTTCCTATTAATTATGTCTTCAAAAACTTTATCACAGTCCCTAAGCGCGTCTATTGTAAGTATTTTATCGTCTTTTTTAGCCAGTTCCTTATACCCGTTGTAGACTTTTTGGTGGAAGGCGGCGTTTTCAAGCTCCATTCGGTCGGGTTCGCCGTTTCTTGCCGCAAGCCGTCTCAACGCCTCTTTCGGGGGGATATCCAAAAAGAAGGTGATTTCAGGGGATAGTCCGCCCGTCGCGTAAGCGTTTATGTCGTCGATAATCTCCCGCGGAATCCCGCGTCCAAAGTGCTGGTACGCTATCGTCGAGTGGGTGAAACGGTCGCATATCACGATTTTGCCCAAAGCGAGCGCGGGGCGGATTTTTTCGGAAACTATCTGCGCGCGCGCCGCCGCGTATAAAAAAAGTTCGGAAATCGGCGACATACTTGCCAGATTTTTGTCAATTATGATATCCCGTACCCTCTCGCCGACCGCCGTTCCCCCGGGTTCGCGAAAGATAACGACTTCCTTCGCGGGAAGAGCTCTTAAAAAAAACTCGCGCAGAAGATTCACCTGTGTCGTCTTTCCCGCGCCGTCGCAGCCCTCAAATGTAATAAACACAAAAAACACCTCTGTATATACTATACCACAAAGGTTTAATATCCGCAATAGTGTCTGCACACGGGACATTATATTTGTATAATATAAAATAAAAGCGAACGAGGGGATATATGGTGGGAGAATACAATATAAAAGCCGTGATAATCGGCGGGGATAAGCGCAGCGTCTATCTTTCCGCGTTATTACAGGAAAACGGGGTGTCCGTTAAAAATTACGGGCTTGACTCTTACGAAACAAAAAACATACCAAACGACGGAAAACTATATGAACTCATAGAATGGGGAGATATAATAATCGGGGGTACGCCGCTGTCGCATAACGGCGTTGATTTTAACGCGCCGTATAGCAAAGCCGTCGTCAAGGCGGACGACGTTCTGCGCCTAATCAAACCGCCCAAGATATTTTTCGCGGGGTTCGTCAAGGAGAATATGCGCGAACTGGCGGCGCGATACGGCACGAGGCTTGTGGATTTGCTTGAGCGGGAGGAACTCGCGCTGCTAAACGCGATTCCGACGGCGGAAGGGGCGATACGCCTTGCAATAGAAAACACGGATATAACGTTGCACGGCGCGAACGTGCTGTTGATTGGATACGGCCGTGTCGGGCGGGTTTTGGGGAAAAAGCTTTGCGGTATCGGGGCGAGCGTCTTTGCCGTGACGTTTTCAGGCGCGGAATACGCGGCGGCGCAAAGTTTCGGGGTTTCCCCCGTTCGGTACGCGGATATGGAAAACGCCCTTGGTGACGCGGACGTTATCTTAAACACCGTTCCTAAAATTCTTATTGACAGAAGCAATATAAAATTTATCCGAAAAAATACGCCGTTTATCGACATTTCGTCGCCGCCTCACGGTATTGATTATACCTTCGCAAAAGAGGCGGGGCTTGCCGTAATCTTCAGCGGCTCGCTCCCAGGGGCGGTCGCCCCGCGTTCCTCCGCGCTGTATAATATGAAGGCAATTTTCAATGTATTGGAGGGGGAAATATGAAAATCGGACTTGCAATCACGGGTTCTTTTTGCACTTTAAGTAATTTCATAAAAGATATAAAATGCCTTGCGGAATACGCGGATATAACGCCAATCTTCTCGGAAACAGTTCAGAAAACAGACACCCGTTACGCTAAAGCGGAGTACAGCAAAGGATACAATACTGGCATTCTATTGAATTTGTTGGAAAAAGATGATACAATAAGATTTAGCATAAACAGAAAGGCGTAATGTTGTTGCTAAATTTTTATATCAAGGACATGGTAGTTATATCGAAATACTGAATCCGACTATAGTTGAGATTTAGGCTATTTGTGAAAAATATACTATAAAATCAAATTTGCTTGAAATATAGTAAAACAGGCGACTTAACAGGATTATTAAGTAAGGGAAAACGCTTTTTCAAATTTCAATAGTCTTTGAACGCCTGAAAACACTGCGCTTGTATTGGTTCTTGAAAAAAGATGGTTCTTTGTGGACGTGGAGTTCGGCCGCCCCAACGCCGCGAATGGCTGAGCAAAATGTGCAATGGGTGTACGGAGAAACGATACCGGAGCTTGGAGAGGGGATATTGGCCGTTCTAAAAAACGACGGATCGCTCATATATCGCGGCAAAACGGTCTCAACGGATTGTGTGTGGGTTATACACGATATTAGGCCGTTTAGGTTTATGACCTCGAAGGGCGAGCTATATAAGGTGACCTTAGATTACAGGGGGAGGTTAGAAATAAATTTGATAGCGGAGAATGTGAAGATTCCGAACTGAGGGGCATTTTACACGCCTATCCAAACATCAAAATGGAGGGATTGCAATGGGATTCAAAAGAAAAATTTTGGCTATGATATTAGCCGCAACGTTTACAGTAGGTACGGGGCAATTGGCGATAGCCAACGAGTTCCCCTGGTAAATGCCGTTAATGAGGAAACTGGAAAACTGCAAAAGTCTGTCCGCTTCGACGGCCAAGGCGCCAGCGCTTGGAAAGCCTCCATTACCGCGAAGACTGGCTACATCGTCAACTTCAAGTTGGTTTATACCCACACTGGTAACGGTACCCAAAACAACGTTACTTTGATTGACAAATTGCCGGCGGGTCTTGAGTATATTGTTGGTTCAACCCGAATCAAGAATACTTTACACCCGAACGATGATCTCTTGTCGAGCTTTGCTCCGCAAGCTGATACTCCGACCAACAACGTTACCACTAACGATATCAACATTGGTAGCTACACCGGCAGCAGCAACGCGGCAGTAACATTTTCTGCACGTGTGTTGAATGCGTATTTGTTTGCCGACTATGACCAAGATTTTTTGATGAATACGGCGAAAATCATATCGTCACAGGGCGAGATACCTTCGTCTTGGGCGGAATCCCAGGTCAACGCGGCGATAGCCGCCGGACTCGTACCAGCATCGTTACAGGCAAGGTACACCCAGCCCGCTACCCGCGCCGAGTTTGCCGCGCTTTCCGTAGCCATGTATGAAACACGGACAGGTATGGAGATAACCGGCCGCAAGACCTTTGCCGACACCAGTGATGTAAATGTTGAAAAAATGGCGCTTATGGGCGTAGTATCCGGCGTCGGCAACAATATGTTCGCGCCCGACAATCAGATAACCCGTGAGCAGGCGGCTGTTATGCTTGTCCGGCTTGCCGAGACTATGCGGGAGCCATTGGAAGGACAAACTGTAGATTTTGCGGACAACAGCGACATTTCATCGTGGGCGGTCGAAAGCATCGGTAAAATACAGTCCGCAGGAATTATGAGCGGTATAGGAGATAACAAATTCGCCCCGCAGACTCTGTATACAATCGAACAGAGCATTGTTACCATTATGCGGCTGTTTGATTGGATTCAGCCAAAAACAGCAGGTTCTGTAACCGTCATAGCGAAAGATTCAACAGCAGACAGCCAACCGTCCGCGGCGTCCAAGTCTAACCGACGCTTAACCGCTGATGAATTGAAAGCTTGGGTTGCTAATTATCAAAGCGGCGGCGGGCCAAATGAGTCTGAGCTTGAAGTCTTGCGGATTGTGAACGACGCGAGGGTGGCGGCGGGGCTTCAACCATTGAAATTGTCACAAAACCTTATGATGGCGGCAAGGTTCAAGGCACAGGAAATGTCCGATTTGGACTATTTCGAGCATAACAGCCCTGTATACGGTGATTTTGGCAACATTGGAAAGGAATTATTCGGCGTATATACGGGTCTTGAAAATATAGCAACGGAACAAATGAGTGCCGAAGAAGTTATAGCGGGTTGGCTATCCTCGCCCGGACACCGCGACAATATAATGAGCCCTTATGTTAGCGCAATGGGCGTAGGATTTTACAATGGTCGTTGGGCGCAGCAGTTTGGCCGTTACTCGCCAATGACCATAAGCGAACAGCAAGGTGCCTTGAAATCCGGTGTATCGGGAACAGTTACCTATACGGTTACTACGAAAGATTTAGCCGATGGTTTTTACTGGATAAATGTCGATTTGTTCGGGTTTAACGAAAGTGTCCAACCGTTGACCTATAAAATCGACATACTAAACGGCAAGGTTGTCAAAACGGATAGGCTAATATCCGCCGCTACCCGAAAGGAGATGGCTGAACAAATTGGTTACGGTTATGACTATATTGAAATCCGTAACAATAAGGGCACGCTGACACTGGCGGGGGATAGCTCGACCGTCGCCAGAAACGGGCGTATTTATGTCCGGTTATCGTCAAGCGTGTTGGCTAACCCCCACCAAGTTTTTATGCTCGGAGCTATGGAAGCGGGTGCGTACCTTGCAATATCCGAATAATTTTGTCGAGAGAAAAGGAGAAGGAGTATACGAAAGTAATTAAAATTACGGTAAATAGAATGATTGTCGGAGTTTACCTCTTTGTATTTGCATTCGCCTTGTTTGGCTGCACCGCAAATACTCCTGTTCCGTCTTCAGAGCAAACTCGACCCACTCAAGATGAAAATACTAACCTGGTAAAAGGCGCTATTGACGCCAAAACTATGGGCGGCAATGATGTGCGCGGAAACACAGCGGGTAACATTATAAACGGCGGTCTTGTGGCAGTTCAGGGAGATTGGATTTATTACTCTAGCCCCGAAGACATCCACAATTACAATATGGGTTTGTATAAAGCGCGCACCGATGACTCTGGGAGACAGATGCTGACCGATGGCAATGTCGCCTATATAAACGTGGTCGGTGATTGGATTTATTACACCAAAGATTTGTTGCTGTATAAAATCCGCACCGACGGCACAGAGGAGCAAGTAATTACTTCTGCGGATTCCGGAGGATATCCTTTAGACTCGGTGTTCAATGTAAATGTTATCGGCGGTTGGATTTACTACTTGTTTAACGAGCCGACAGTTCTTGACGGTCATATATACAAAATCCGCACCAATGGTGCGGAAGAGCAACTATTGAGCGGCGAAAACGATAGTGTTTCCAGTTTCTCTATTGACGGTGATTGGATTTATTATCGTTGTCACGCAGACAACGGTGTCGGACAAACAACGAATTACTTTTACAAAATGCGTACTGACGGCACAGAAAAGCAAAGACTGCTTGATAACGTTCCTAGCGTCTTAACCGTAGCGGACGGCTGGATTTATGGCAACTACAACAATCATAACGATATGGGATACTGTCTCTATAAAATCAGCGGCGACGGATTGGTGGATCAAGCCCTGCTCGAAAACACTGGCAACTTTTCAACAACAAACGCAGCGGGAGATTGGGTTTATTACAGCGATTCGGACGTTGGTTTGTGGAAAATTCGCGCTGACGGTTCAGAGAAAAAGAATATGCTTGAGGCTCTTGCACGAACTTCGGAAGGATATTATCGTGTATATGATAATATCAGCATCGTCGGCGATTGGGTTTTCTACACTTCAACAGCTAACGGTCTTAACACTCTTTATAAGATTCGTGCAGATGGGTCAGAAAGCCAACGATATAGGCCGGTTAATTAACATAGAGCGATTGATATAACAATACCGCAGGGGAATCTGAGCCATTTGCAGTTGGCGACTCGAAAATACGTCTCCAAATAAACAGCGGCTTGCTTTCCTTTTCCATTGTGGTATAATTACGTTGGAGGAAACTCCGAATTAGTCGCCGACAGATTCGTATGCCCAATGGGCATAATGAACCTAGTTCCAGCGATTTATCGCAAAACAGGCGCGTACTACACAGCAGTTCTGCATTGCATCTCCGCGCGATTGGCGAAAGCCGCGGCGAAACTATTTAATCTTCTATACGAATTTTTTCGTTGTCATAAAATTGCTCGGGATGCAACTGTTTTGCCTTGGAGATACGTCTCCAAGGCATCAATGAATCGCGTCTTTAATCGGGTTACGTGGACTGGTTTATGCCGGCAACGTCAACAACTCTACAGGTAACTTCAACAACGTTGGCAGCAACGGCAACTACTGGTCGTCTACTATCAACTCAGCCACCAACGCCCGCAACTTGAACTACAACTTGACGAACGTCAACCCGGGCAACAACAACAATAAGGCCAACGGATTTTCTGTACGCTGCGTGCTTTAGGCTGTTAGTTGTCCCCTAGTTTTGCGGATTAGTTCAATTTTCCTCCGCCATTTTTTGTTCCTGAAATGCTCAAGCATACCAGTATATGATTGCAAAGAACGCTCTAAACGTTCAAGGTCATACTCCGGGCGAGGTTCGGCATAGAGCCTGTGCGCTGACTTAAAGAGTCCTTTCTTCAGTCTCTTGCCCGGCTGCAAACGAAACGGATAGACTACCGCGCCAAGAAACGGGACGCCTTTGTTTATCTCCTGCAAAAAACGCTTTTTAGGGTGCATTTTCAGTCCGATACTTTCCAAAAATCCGTTGATTTCCTTCGCCGCTTTAATCAGCCTCGCCTTATCGTTATGCACAATGTAAAAATCATCCACGTATCTGCCATAATGTTTCAGCCCCAAATCGTACATAACATATCGGTCAAGTTTATCCAGATAAATGTTTGAGAGCAGTTGCGAAGTTAGGTTGCCGATGACAATTCCGGTGCCTTTTTTAGCGTGAAACAGACTCTTGGATTTGGGCAGATCAGCCAAATCGCGGGGGCTTCCCCGCTTTGTTACATTCCTTGTCGGGTCGTCATAAATAATCTCGCGCCAAAGATATACGCAGGTTTTATACTCAAAACTATTTTTGGCGAATTGCCTGTCAATTCCCCAGCGAACCGACTCGAACAACCCATCTCGCGGGAGCGACATAAAATACCCCTGCAAATCCAGTTTCAGGACGTAGGCCGGCTCCGCGGCGTTATTCGACACCGACATCATATGATGATACATCCTGCGAATCCCAAACAGATTCCCTTTTCTCTTGCGGCAGCTGTAATTATCATAGATAAACCGATTATCCCACCAATCGGCTACAAAATCAAAGAGCAAATGATGCACTACGCGGTCGCGAAACGGCGCCGCAAAAATCTCCCGAATAACCGACTTTCTTGTAATAAAAGCAATCCCGCGGCTTGGCTTATAGGTTCGGTTATTTATATCTCTCATCAGGCTAATCAAATTATCAATATCCTGCTGTTCGAAGTTTTGTTCATCGTGCGTTAAACGTTTCCCCAAGCGCGCTTTTCTATAGTCCGCAATCGTCAGTCATTTAGCCCTTTCACTCGGCGATCGGCGTTTTCTACATTAATCTCTTGTCTGAGGTCTTGCAATAACACTCCGATACGCAGTGCCCGCTTTTCGTCAACAGCCGCCTTGTCCGTCAATACGGAAACCAGAAATCCGAAACGCTTAAGCGCCTTTAAGATTTTTATCGTATTCACTTCTTTTTCGTCCAAAATATCATACACCTGTAGCAGCATATCCACCAAGCGCTTATCAAAAGTTCCACGCAGCGAAGCCCGCATATTTTCCACCGCCAACACTATTTCATCACCCAGATCTCTTGTCAAGCGGCTCAACTCAGGACTGCGAATTGTCGGCTCGAGCAACGTGTCCCGTCTCGAAACCCGAATATCCTCCGCTCGTCGCCAAGTTAAAAATTGCTCTTTATCTATCGGGTTTTTCAGCTTGAATATCTTTAAGTTATTGTCGCCGCAAACAATTTCCGTTTCCACCTTTGCGGAAGTCAGGTTACGCGAGATACTTTCCATTTGACTCTTATGGTAAGCAATTCGCACAGCCTGTCTTTTTGTATAATAATCTTGATACGCCGTAAGTCTCGCCTTGAGACCTATTTTGGCGTGGATGACGTTGTGCATTATCAGCGCGCTGTTCTCTATTACCTCCCAAAACGCGCCGCCGTTTTTACTCAAAGCGAAGATGATTTTGTCATAATTTGCTCGCTCGTGATTGGCTATGTCCTTTCTATCTTTTAGATCCTCTTTCATTACCACCTTTCCGTTTATCATAAATAACAACACATATTACATTTTACGTCAAGACATAGACTTTCCCGCGTCTCGGCGACGTTGCCCCCTCAGAGGGGACAACGTGGTTTGTCTTTGTCCATCTTTTTTCACTTTTGTTCAATCAAAACTAGGGGAATATATTTTTACAGCTAAAGCACGCAGCGGACAGAAAATCCGCTGGCCTTATTGCTGCCGGCCGGGTTGACGTTGCCGGCATAGACGCCCAGCCAGTTGCTTCTGAGACCGGCGTCGCTGCTCGTTGAGCCGGAATTGACAACACCATTAAGATAGGTAAACTCTCCGGTGGTAGCCGCGCCAGTAGGTAATCGCCATCCTGCCGGGCAGATGGAGGCGGTAGCATCAATGTTGGCCTGGTTAGTTTCGGTGGTGTTTCAGGCGTTGGGATTGACTCCTGTGCCGCCCATAGCCGCGCACCAGTTATAGTGATAGCCGTATTGTGCGCCGCTGGCTCCTGTCGCCGCTCCTGAACCTGTGGTTGGCACAGTTGGATTGGTGGTAAATTGCGGTGCTCCGCTTGGCAGAGTTACACTGACGTTGACTCGAGCGGTGGTGTTTTCCATTACTGTGCCAGTAGCGGTGGTGGTCAGTGTCTTAACATCGCTATAGGTGTTAGTTCCGCCGCCCGCGTAAGCCAAGTTGGCTTCCATCCAACACAGGTCAACGCCGGTTCCGCCCGAGTTCGCAATCTTGCGAATCCAATATGTGCGGTTGTCTCGCGCGTCAACCACCCAAGTTCGGTCAGCTGGGCAGTTGGCGTTGGTTATTGTCTGCATAAGGGCACCGTTTGCCACAGGCGGTTGTGTGTCAACCGCTATAGCCGACCACGCGATCGTCGCCTCGTATGTGTCCGATGGGATTGTGCTGTCTATACAGGCGGCGAAGTAGTACGGGCGGCTTTCGTCAAGACTGTCGCTTTCGTGGACCAAAGTGGCGGCGGTGGACACGGCGGCATATACGCTGGTGTGTGAGCTTACGGCTTGGCTGGCGGCGGTGTAGCTTGCGTCAAAGGCGCTAGAGTAATTGTCGCTTACTGCCGGCGTCGCAAAGCCCTAGGCGTCTGGATGGTGGCGCTGGCAATGGGCGACAGAATGTTGGACGAACTGTTTTGTCCAACCATATTGGTCGTGCCGGAGTTTAGCGACAGGGCGTATCCATAGGCGCCGGTCACCACCACGCGGACATTGGAAACCACCGAGCTAACCGAACTGGTTGGCGAACCTTGTATTGTCGCGGAGTATTCGTTTGTCTCCTCCCCGTCCAGATAAATTGATACGGAGGAGTTTTCCGCCGCCATCATAACAATGGATTCCGCCGCATCGGCAGCGGGGCGGTTCGAGACGAGAGCCAGCGTCAAGACAAATGATAGAATAAGAGCAAGTGAAGCCACGGACACGATCGGAAAAAATCGGCTGATAAAATTATTGGCTCCGTGATGACATTTTACCTTAAACACAAAAAAGTCGGCTATAGTCAAGGCTATTTAAAATATTGAATAGATGTGTTAAAATAAAAGTATGGCATATTCAATAGATTTAAGGGAAAAAGCGTTGAACGCATTGAAGAATGGTCATTTAAAAAGTGAAGTTAATGA
>BNUF01000062.1 GCA_025997155.1 Clostridia bacterium | reverse complement strand
TCGCTTATGTACTTTGAGTCCCTTGAAACAATGGCAAAAGAAGGCAAAGGAAAAATCATATTCGCCGACAACGGCGCGGTCGCGGGCTTGAACATACTTAAACAATTACAGGCTTTGGACACCGAGGACACAAACGCGAATGACGAAACCAAAACTCAAGCATATCCCGCGGAACAACCGAGTATTGCCGTGGAATAACCGTCGAACCGCCTTTGCAAATATACGCAAGGGCGGTTGTTATTTTACGAGGAGTATTTTAACTATGGAAATTAACCAACTTAAAGTAATTATTCCTGAAACAAGTGCAAATCTTGTAGGCTCTGAAATAGTTTTATCCCTTGAAAATGGAGAGCATACTGTTTCTATTCCTTTTCGCTCGGAAAATTCGAGCGGCGAATTCTTGCTACCGTATCACGTTAGTAACTTACGGATATTGTGGATACCATTTGAAGAAGATTTAGATGAGATTGTAATCTTGAGCGGATCAACCTTGAATTTGGCAGCTGCATTGCGCGAGATAAATCAGTTAATTATGGACAAAATATACGTCGTCAATAATACTATCTTTGGATTTATGGTGTTTCCGAAAAGCCTATATCACGGCTCAATAATTATTGACGCAGACCCAACTAAAGAAATCAAAAGATCTGGTTGCCGAAATCAATATATAAATACAACTTTTATTTCAGAAAAACTTAGGAGAACAGAAAACAAAATAACAACTATGCCTATAAAATTATACCGTTTTTCGGATACAAAGTGTTCAGACAAAGATACGCACGCGTGCTTAAATAACTCGAATTATTCCATATTACAAAAAGTTGACGCACGTTACCCGAATTAAATAAGACCCCCCCTCCCTCTATTATATATTCTGAATATGGGGTTTCGAGGTATTTTTTATTAACAAAAAGCTCGTCAATAAGACTGGATACATCTTTTTTTCAAGCCAACCCCGTTTCGCTACGCTTCACGGGGTTGGCGGGAGGACGAAAACCTAAAACCTTAAAATCTAAGGTCAAAATCTATTATACGAGGACTGTTTTAACTATGGAACTTAATCAACTTAAAGTAATTATTCCCGAAACAAGTGCAAATCTTGTAGGCTCTGAAATAATTTTGTCCCTTGAAACTGGAACGCATAGCGTATGTGTTCCTTTTCGCTCAAAAAATTCAAATGGCGAATTTATATTTCCGTATTTCGTTATTACGCCGCATATGCTATACCTACCTCGTGAAGATTGTAAGGAGGATTTAGGGCAAATCATACCTTTAAGAGGAATTACATTGAATTTGCTAAATAGTATACGCGAGCTAAATTGGCTGATTAAAGAAAAGGTAGATGAGGCTGACATTTGGTTGATTCCAAAAAGCTTACACAACAGCATATTTCGGAATTCTCCATACTGGTTTTATGGTTCAATCACGCCCGCTAATAGACTTTTTTGTATATAGGGTTGACAAACAAATGTCTGAAAAATTTTCGGATAGATTAAAAAGGTTAAGGACATCCAACAGATTATCTCAAAAAACACTTGGTGAAATAATTGGGCTTAAACCATCGGCAATAAAAGAAATGGAACACGGACGAATAACAACCACATTGGAACGCGCCGCCGTAATTGCGGACTATTTTAACGTATCTCTTGATTATCTCGTGGTGAGGGCGGAGAATCCCGAACCAAACAAGTAAAAAACGAGCTATTAAAAATACAGAAAACGAGTTTTGCCTGAATAGCGCAAAAAGACGCGAACCGCCCTTGCAACTATACACAAGGGCGGTCGTTATTTTTATGAAAGGTCAAAATCTATTATACGAGGACGGTTTTTATTATGGAAACTAATGAACTTAAAGTAATTATCCCTGAAACAAGCGTAAATCTTGTAGCCTCCGAAATAACATTGCCTCTTGAATACGGAAACCACACGGTTTGCGTTTCTTTTTTCTCGGGAAATTCAATTGGCAAGTTTTTATTTCCGTATCGCGTCGCCTCGCTGATATTATTCATACCGTGGGAGGAAGATTTAGAGGAACTTACAATTTTAAGTGGAAGCGCCTCAAATATCATAAATGCCCTACGAGAATTAAATTATCTAATCTTGGAAAAAGCCGCTAAGGTTAATCTTCTTCCAATGCGAAAAAGTTTGTATAATGGTGTATTTTGCTCTGGTATATGCAAGTGCAAGCCAGTTAAAAATCAATTTTCAAGACAAAGTTTTTTGGATAATCCTCCACATACTATTAGAATTTCACATCTTACCGAAGATATGGAGGAACATCATAGAAGAAAGGTCGAGTTGCTTAAAGGAACAGCGGAAACTATTCAGGAAATAAAAGTATACCCTTTTTAGGGTAGAGTGTTGATAAACAAAGATACTGTCGGACACGCATAAAATTGGAATTGTCCCATAAAGTGTAATATTTACCGCATATAGCTGAATTGAACAGCGGGCTAACACCTTCCAAGACATATTCATAATACGGATATTCAAGATACTTTTCATTTACGAGGAGGTCGGCAGGGTTAAATTCAAGGTTGTTTTCAATAGTTTGATTGCAGAACACGGAAAAAGCAGTTTCATCTCCATTATCATATTGCCCTAACTCGAAAACATCCATAATATCCTGAAATCCCGAAAAATTGTAACTATGTATCTAAATTTGTAGTACATTTAGTCCAAATGCTATAGCGAGTTTTTTCTGGACAACGGTTAGCTCGGATAAAACACCTTTATATTTATGTTTGTTCGATAAAACTGATAGAGATTCCATTGCTTCCATAACTTCTCGAACTGATAGATATTTGATAGTCGAATCCGTTTGATTATGGATAGTTTCACGTATTTTGCAGACGAATATAGTTGCAAGAAACTGAAGAAACAATCTGCTATCCATAGCCGCCGAAGTGTGGACTCTTAGGCGTTTCATATCCAAAGAGTTCTTTAGGTCATCAAAACTGTTTTCAACTATGTCTTTCGTGCGGTATATATCAAGGACTTCAATTGCGTTTTTAAGTTTTGATGATAGGATACAAAAGAAGCCAGCGTAGCGTTTTCTGCATTTTTGAATCTCATCGTTGTTGTATTCAATCTTTTTACCACGCTTTGGTGTTTCTGTGACAATGAAAAATCGGTTGTACATTTCTTGATGTTTGGGTATAGGTTTATCAAGTTCAAGTTCATCCTTACATTCTTTAAGTGTACGGGTCAACTTGTCATAATCTAACGCGGCGCGTTCGGCATTGTAGTACAGATGAAGATAACATCTACGCTTCTTATCTCCCCAACGATAGAGATGTGTTACCGCAAACAAAGCCTCCTCTTCGCCTGTAATGTAGTAATTTTCAGGAGAGGTTACGTTCTCATAGTATTTGTCAATTATATCCTCGACCCATTTGCGAGAGGTGGGCACGCCAATGATAAAGTGGATTCGATGACTAAAGATGTCGTCAATGTTAGCTATGCTGTAAAAACCGCGATCCATTACCATCTGTATGCTATTAAGTCCTAAGCCAAGGTAATTAAGCACTTTCAAGGTTGTTTTCAGTGTGGATACATCGCTTATGCTTCCTGGGAGTCGCCGATAATATATTGGCAGCTTGCTCTTTTGACCGAACAACATTGCTAAGTTTATTTGGGGTAGGTTCTCTTTGTCACGATTGTATCCAACTTTAACATATTCATTGCTTTCCGAGTACGAAGATACCGAGGTTATGTCGTAGCACAGGTAATCATTTTCAAGCATAACAGATGCCCATTTTGAGCAGAACTCTTGTCGTGAAGACTCGTCCATTGCTTTCAGTAATTCGCTTACTCGTTGGCTTTTGATTGTTTTGTCAAATGGGTGTTGATGATTCATACTCCAAAATTCACTTCTTGATAACGGCAACCCTTTCTGTGCTAGAAAATAAACCAAGCTCATCATCTCGTCAGCGATTTCGGGGAAATACCTCCTTGCGAGTTTCCCTATACCGAGTTCTTCATCAAGTCTTGAAAGTAGTATATTCGGTCCACACACTCTTAGGTTTACGATGTTATTTGATTCAGTTGGTTGCCCTGTTGCTTTTTTATTCCGACTAGAGGGAACTATTGTACCAGTCGTTTCATCCAATCGTCCAAGGTACACTTGTCGATTCCGTGACGACTTTTTCTCTTTGTCCCAGTAGCTTTTTACCTCATAAACGTATGTATTGCCTGTCTTTTTGTCATAATGGTTCACTTGACTCGACACAAATATCACCCCAAAACATAGTTACAATTCATATAATTGTAACTATGTTTTGCCATTTTGTCAACCCGCAACCCTATATTTTACTAAACTTTTCAAAAACCTAGTTACAATTTTTCGGGATTTCAGGATAATATGGAGAATTGAACCATCGTTGACACATAAAGAATATGTCTGTAATCTGTGCTGAGTAAGTAATTTACCCAAAAAAAGCGAAAAGTTCTGATAATGCACTTCACCAAAGTGTTTTTCGGAATAGGTGACATACTTAGGGTAAAATTGTGTAAAAATCAAATCAGATACGACAAGTGAATATGGAGAGTTTGTCTTTAACTCTTGCGGTACAAAACAGACATCAACCGCATTAGACAGTTGCTCAAAAAAGCGTTCCGATGAATCAGCTTGCGGAAAAGAGTTGTTAAGCCCTGTTATATCGCAAACTATCCGTTGACAACCTGATTTTTCTGGAAAATGATTTATATCAACAAGGACAATGCTCTTAAAACACTCTCGAACTAACGACAATGGAATATCATTGCAAGCTCCCGCACCTAAAATCACGATACTATCGTGAGCTAAACCATTTAATTTAATATCTTCAAGGCATTGAGAAAACATTTTCTTTAAGTGTTCCAATGTATAATTCCTTTCTAAAATTCGATTTTTTACGCAGATACTGAAACAAAAAAATAAACATCATAAATTATTTTAACTTAATTCGTATTCAGACACTCTACAAAGCTGTAACCTTTCAAGGTTAATCTACTTACAATAGATTAAAAAATATTATAGTCCACTAAAATTAGATTGTCAAGAGGTGTAACAATGTTTTGCCAAAATATGTTTTCTAAACGATTAAAAACTTTGCGAATGTCCAAAAATCTTAAACAGTCTGATTTAGCTAAATCCGTAGGAGTAACAAATAAGGCGGTAAGCAGAATTGAAGTTGGGCAGTGTGCGGCTTCGATTGAGGTATTGTGTTCTCTTGCGGACTATTTTAACGTATCTCTTGATTATCTCGTGGGGAGGGCGGAGAATCCCGAACCAAACAAGTAATAGACGAGCTATTAAAAATACAGAAAATGGCAAATGTAACAATTTTGTAACAATTTAAGTGTCCACGAAAACAATTGATTTCGCGTACACTTTTTTTGACTGTTTTGCGTTTTAGGAATGTAGGTATTTCAAGGGTTTGTAAAAAGAAAAAGTGTCAACTTCAATTTGATAGTTTTCGCGTACACTTTTCATAGACGCGGGAGGGGAATATGATAGCTGCCTATATGCGAATATCCACCAACAAGGAAAGCCAAAAACACGACAGACAAGAGAAAGTCATAAACGATTACGCCAAAACGAACGGGTTCACGATACGCGAATGGTTTAAGGATACCATAAGCGGCAGAGTAGAGGCAGATAACCGTCCGAATTATCAGCATATGAAGAAAAAACTACAAACAGGCGATACGATAATTGTTTCGGATTTAGACCGCCTCGGGCGTGACGCGAGCAACACCATTGTTGAAATCAAAGAATTACAGGCTAAAGGCGTTAAGCTGATAGCTCTTGATATACCGTATATGAATGAATACAAGCGTATGAATGACGACAGTATGTCACGAATGATAATTGACATTGTGGTGACGTTAAAGGCACATATAGCGCAGCAGGAACGCGAAAAAACGGTAACTCGGATAAATCAGGGGCTTGCGGTAGTTAAAGAAAAGGGCGTTAAACTCGGACGGCCGCAAAATGAGACTCCGCCCGTTGAATTTATAAGGCAGTACGAGCGATTTTTAAGCGGCGAATACGGGAATATAAAAAGCGCGGGCTTTGCTAAGATGATAGGTATATCAAGGACTACTCTTTATAAATATAAAAAACTGTACGCGAAAACTACATAAGTTTCGGCGCGGAAACAGTGAAAATGGAGGCATAAATTTGAGAAATAGTCTGGAAGATAGAATTAAAACTCTTGAAGATGAGATTGAAAAAATCGAAACTGTAGAATGTGACTATAAAATAACTTTATCTTTTTTCTGTAATATGATGTTATTAGGGAGGATAAGCCTTGATGATATAGATTCGGAAACAAGGTCGCACCACATAGAGATGTACAGAGCCGCGTTTCTTTTTGACGCAAACTCAAATTCTGCGGAGGCATATGTGAACGACTTGAAATTGCTTCTAAGCGACATAAACGAGACCTATCCAAACAAAAAAACGCGACTTATTGATACGCTTGTGGCATACACAGAATTAAGCCCGTTTCGCGGAGTGGATTGCTTTGAACTTTTTAGAAAGAATATTTGTGAATATCTATTGTGGTAATTGTGAAGTGCTTGGGCATTACATAACAATAGCTCAAAATAGTAACAAAGAGATAATCGACTTAGAGTATAAATTAAATTAAGAGACGCAAATAGCAATCTTTAGTACGAATATGGGATGTGACGTGTTGTTGACAGAGATAGAATTTAGGTTATTTTGGCTTGAGGAAAAACAAAAAGAATTGTATTCAATTTCAGGTCTGTATTTAGAAATATTAGAGAGTTTAGACCGTGCCGTACTTAATCGAAAATTGGCAATTTGGGATATTCCGCTTCAAATCAGGCTGAATCGCGGAAGTTTATACATTATGGCGTTGCGCTACGCTCGCGACTCAATAGACGATGCGGCGGAGTATGTCAAGGTTTTGCGGCAGCTTTTGGAAGATATACAGATGTTGAATAATGCTGATAAAAGAAAGCCGCCTCTATTGCGTTTGATAGGCGACTATCTTAACTGCGACTTTGAAGATTCTTCAGAGTATAAGGATTTTCTAAGCTCTTTAACGAATAACATATTTAACTGAATACAAAAAAAATGGGATTTTCGGCGCGGATGGAGGCGGGCGCGTGGCTGTATCGAATGATGTTATCAATAAATCGTACAACAAGATAAAGAAACTGGTCGGCGGGAATCCGTGGCTTGACGTTTTGATTTTGGCTTTAATCGAGACGTACAGCAGAGCGAGTGAAGACGACATAGCAAACGTGACGCACACGAGCGGCTTTGAAAAAACATTAGCGCGGAGGCTTGAACAGCATATGTTCGAACTGCGCGACATTGTGCAAGGCAACATCGCCGAGCTTGACAAGACCTTGAACGCGACACAAAACGGCGAGGCGTGTTATGTTCCGTTCGTTGATTTTATGAACAAGACGATTAACGCCGTGAAAGCCTTGTTTTATCGGAGGCTTAGAAAGATAAAGCTGACTTCAACAGATGTTTACCTGAACATTTTGGACGGCGCGGTTAAAGCCCAAACCTCCGACAAAAAGCCTATATTCCCGTATGTGATTGTGCTTGTCGTTTTCTTGGCGGTTGATAATGATACGTTTCCGCTTTATGTGAATGGCGGGAAGACGGAACTTTCATACAAGTATGACAGCGTATTTCTGAAAAAGATATTGTCGGAGTATTGTCAAAGTTTCAGACAGCCGAACGCCCTTAAAACTATGGCAATCCAGAGAAAAATCCACGACACGGTACACACGTTAGTTAATAATCTTACGCTGTTTGCTTGCGCACTTAGCGTGATTGCGGCAAACGGAAATATCCGTTTATTCAAGGAAACGTCGCACTTCATAAGCGAACCAAACGACAGCGGCGTTACCATTTCCGACTTGTACAACTTAGCCGCGAAAATACAAAACAGGAAAACTCTCTTGCCCACGCAAGGGATTTTTTATTGCGATGAGGAACGGACATATTTCCTCAACGAGATAATCTCGGACGGTGAACTGTACCTTGCCGCAAGAATACAGAACGGCGGAGGTATTTCAAAATACATTATCCTGCACCCGAGGCACGCGAAAGTAGTTTTCGAGGAGTACGCGGACGCGGGGAACGGCGTTAAGGTGTGCAACTTAGCCGATATGTTCGCGGTTCTTAGAATCTATGAGGCAACGCTGAATTTTCTCGCAGAGCTATCCAAAGAACGCGGCAGAACCCAATCAAAAAACATAAAGGTAAGGGTATTATCCGCGCAAAACGAGGCATACGCAAGCGTATCGGGATATGTGCGGCGGCTTCCGCAAGGTTTCAAGGCTTCCGAGGATTCTATGGCAGCGGCGCGGCGGCTTGGTTTGCTGTTAGACGGAGGGCTTACTTATGTCAATCCTTTTGAAAGGCGAAGCACCGGGAAAAAGGTGCCGGGAACACCGCCCGAACCGCTTGATGTTAGCGGTATCATTCGGCTTCAAGATTAAAATCATATACGGAGGAAATCGAAAATGACGGAAACGGAAAAAAGAACGCTAATGATGATAACCGGGAGTAACATCAGAAAAGAACGTAAACAACGCAATATGACATTGGCGGATTTAGCGGAAATCACGGACGTAACCGCGGGCTTTATGGGGCTTGTAGAGCGCGGATGCCGGGGTATGGCGGCAGGCAAACTGATAAAAATCGCGGAGGCGTTTGAACTTACGATAAACGACCTTGTGACAGAGAAAAAATCAGACGGCGAGGTTGATTACAGCCAGCAAAAAGCCCTGAATACCGCCGTGTCAGTCCTTAACGAGAAAGAAATGGAATATATCATATCCATTGCCAAAGCGTTGAGAAAAATGAGAGTAGGCTCGTAAATCAGAGGGGGAATTGATTTGAAACTCGGAAAAACAAGCGGAAAGATAAGCCGCCCCGCCGCGAACGCGGGCAAACAAAAAGCGGCTGTCGTTATGGTTTTAGTGATTGCGGGACTCCTTATAGCGTATGTGCAGTTTTTGGGCAACAAGGCGCAGGAAACCATTCAGGTGGTTATGTTCAAGACATCAATCTACAAAAACGGCGCAGTCACGGAGGAGAAGATAGCTCCCTATGAAATGTTATTGGGGGAGTACGAGAAATACAGCGTCGTGAGCGACAACGGCGTACCAAAACGCCGCGTGGTCACTTGGGACGAGCGAGGCAAGATAATAGGGACGTTCGCGGCATATCCGCTTCAGCAGAACACCGTGGCTATGTATAGAGATTTCATAAAGTCGCGGCTTGACAACAGCGACACGGTTATGTACGCTTTCCCCGGAAAGTCCCTTGTGCCGCTTCAGGCGGACGGCAACAGCATTGAGGCGTTTAAGACGTTCTTACAGCCCTCCGACCGCCTTAACATTGAGGCGGTGTACACGGAACGCGTGAAAGAACAAGGAAACGATATTTACGGCAATCCGACTGAAACAGAAACGGACATCTTCAAGACGGAAACAGTATTTGACGACGTGCTTTTAGCGGATTTGCTCAATCAGCAAGGCTCGTCGATTCTTGATATGCAAAAAGAGTACAACGACCAGACGGTTTGGCGGCAAGCGCAGCTTGACTCCGACCCAGCGTGGAAAGCCGCCACAAAGCCCTCTACCGCGCTTTTAGCTCTCACGCCCGAGGAACTTACGAGATATTACTATTTCTTAGCTAAACAAAACGTGAAATTCAAGATAAGCCTGCCGCAGCGCGACAATTAGCACGAGAACAAAAGCCTCGACAGATAATGTGTAGGTAAAGAAATTGCCGCTTGGCTTCGTGAATCCTATCACGGCGGCGTAAGCAAACATAGCCCACGATATATGAAAAATAACAAAAATAAACGTATCCTTGAAAGTTTTCAACACAGAACCCCCCTCCTAATTCGCATAGTCCATATATTCATTACAGTTGAAATATCGTCGCACTTTTAGTGCTTTGAATACAAGTACGGTATAAGCACTAAAAGTGCCTTTGTCAAGAGTGGAGTTATAAATGGCTGAAAAATTTTCAGATAGATTAAAAAGTTTAAGAACGTCCAAAGGGTTATCACAAAAAATATTGGGCGAAGTAATCGGGCTTACGTCGTCCGCAATAAAAGAAATGGAACACGGACGAAGAGAAACCACTCTCACCAGAGCGGCGGCACTTGCGGAATACTTCAATGTATCTCTTGACTATCTTGTTGGCAGAACAGACAAGCCGGACTTTGGCAAATAAGTTTAGTCAGATAGTTTGCAAGGATTTATGAAAAAGCGAGAGGAGAAGATTGATATGGCAATTTTTGGCGAAGAAAACGGGGCGTTGTTTCCGCAGTCGGCTTTGGATGTGACTGACGACAAGGCTTGGGAAACGGTTATGGGCGAAGATGTTGAAGACGACGACGAAGAAGATTACGACGAGGACGACGATTATATGCGTAATCTCACCCCCGAGGAAGAAACGCGTTTGAGCGAAATGGACGAGCGTATCGCAAGAAAGCTGAACGACCCCGAGGAGTTGAAACGCGAATCGGAGCGTTACGAGGAGGTTTGGCAAAACAGCGAGGACAAGAAGAACGCTATAATCGAGAGGCTTCAAGCGAAGGATTTTGACGAAAACGCGGAAACATTTGAGGACGGCGAGCCGGAGGAGGAACTTACTCTTGAGGAACAGCTTGCGGAGCTTGACGAAGACGGCGATGATGATGAATACGACGACATTGACCCCGATTTTTATGATAAGCCCATTGACCTAAGCGATGTCGGCAAGGCGTTTACCGATAAACAGGCGGGGCTTGAGGAGTTTTTGAAAACGGCTAAAGTAAGCTGATTTTAAGGCGCGGATAAAAACGAAGGGAGGAATCCTATGAAATTTGATTTCAAGTGGAAAGACAGCGCGGAAGAAGCTCGGAAATCGGCGGAAACCCTCGCGGCGGCTAACGAGGCAAAAAAACAGGCAAAGAGTAATACGGACAATAAGAAAGCCGCAGAACCAACACACACGCTTATCGCGGGGCGTTATATAAGGGCTTGCGGGGACGGCGAATACAGGCTTTATCCTTTCGCGAAAAAAGAGTATATGTGGCGTATCCCCAAAAAATTTATCTTAAAATACGGAAAAATTACGGTGGGCGATTATGTTTTGGTACAATCGGGCGGCAAACTTGCTCCCGTGGTGGTGGTTACGACTTGCAGGGCGAACGCCGAAGTCGCCAAAGCACATAAGCAGGTTGTGCATAAACTTGAAATCAAGCCCGCGAACAAAGATAAACTGCGTCGGCAACGGCGGGAGCTTCAGGACAAACATTGCTAAATCCGGTATGTACGCGGCTATTTTTTGCGTTTGTTGATATATATGGTCACAAATATTGAAAACCAAACAGGAAAACCGCCTGTCGCCTTAAATACCCAAAATATGAACGCAAAAAAGCCGCTTAAAAACAAAAAAATAGCGCGACTAAACCGCCAACAATGACAAGCAACCAATATGAAGTATATGTAATCGACGACAACAGCCAATCTCTCTTTGTATTTCCCCAAACGGCGGCAGTAAGTTTTGTATCTTGAATACGCGCAAACCCGAAAAACCCAAAGTACGACGCAATTACGACAAAAAGAAAGTATTGAAGAAAGTTTATAATCGCCCACCGTAATTTTTCCGTATTTTAAGATAAATTTTTTTGGGATACGCCACATATACTCCTTTTTCGCGAACGGATAAAGCCTGTATTCGCCGTCCCCGCAAGCTCTTATATAACGCCCCGCGATAAGCGTGTGTGTTGGTTCTGCGGCTTTCTTATTGTCCGTATTACTCTTTGCCTGTTTTTTTGCCTCGTTAGCCGCCGTGAGGGTTTCCGCCGCTTTCCGAGCCTCTTCTAGGCTGTCTTTCCACTTGAAATCAAATTTCATAGGATTCCTCCCTTCGTTTTTATCCGCGCCTTAAAATCAGCTTACTTTAGCCGTTTTCAAAAACTCATCAAGCCCCGCCTGTTTATCGGTAAACGCCTTGCCGACATCGCTTAGGTCAATGGGCTTATCATAAAAACTGGGGTCAATGTCGTCGTATTCATCATCATCGCCGTCTTCGTCAAGCTCCGCAAGCTGTTCCTCAAGAGTAAGTTCCTCCTCCAGCTCGCCGTCCTCAAATGTTTCCGCGTTTTCGTCAAAGTCATTCGCTTGAAGCCTCTCGATTATAGCGTTCTTCTTGTCCTCGCTGTTTTGCCAAACCTCCTCGTAACTCTCCGATTCGCGTTTCAACTCCTCGGGGTCGTTCAGCTTACTTGCGATACGCTCGTCCATTTCTTTCAAACGCGCTTCTTCCTCAGGCGTGAGATTACGCATATAATCGTCGTCCTCGTCGTAATCTTCTTCGTCCTCGTCTTCAACATCTTCGCCCATAACCGTTTCCCAAGCCTTGTCGTCACTCACGTCCAAAGCCGACTGCGGAAACAACGCCCCGTTTTCCTCGCCAAAAATTGCCATATCAATCTTCTCCTCTCGCTTTTTCATAAAACCTTGCAAAACGCCTTTCGGCGCGGGGAATACCCCCGACAGGGCGCGGCGGAGTTGCGCCGCCGTAAACTGCTCGCCCTGGCTTTTCGTAATCTGCCAACAACCCCGCAATCTTATTTACCAAGCAAAGCGTCAAGCCGTTCTTGTATTTTAACCTTGCCGTTTCCGTCTAACATTCGGTATCTTGCCGCGATTTTAAGTTCTTCTTCGTTGAAATCAACAGGGTTACACGCTTTCGGATTTGTCGGACTATCTGTGCGTCCCACAAGATAGTCAAGCGAAACATTGAAATAGTCCGCAAAACAGGAGGCTCTGTCAAGCGTGGTTTTTACTCGCCCTTGCTCCATATCATTTATAGCTGATGGTTTAAGCCCAACTTTTTCGCCGAGTGCTTTTTGCGATAACCCGTCAGAAGCCCTTAGCTTTTTTAATCTATCAGAAAATTTTTCGGACATTTTTAGCTCTCCTCTTGATGTACACGATTTTAACGTGTATAATAGACCTTTTCGGAAATTAAAGTTTTATTACTAAATTTACGATAATTACTAATGGGTGATTATTTATGAGAAAATACGAATCGGTAATAAAATTAAACGACATTCAATTTAAGCGTTTGACGGGCGT
>BNUF01000061.1 GCA_025997155.1 Clostridia bacterium | reverse complement strand
CCGCTCCGATGTCTATTTGCTGGGCCAGCATATTTTGGATAGCGGCGAGCTGGCGGGTGTCATTTATTCCCAAAGATTGCAGAGTAGACGAAAATAAGAAAGCTGTTGACGAATACGAGAGAAATGTCAAGCGAATATCCGACATCGAGCAGAGTCTCCGAAATGAACGCCGTGCCGCAACTGCCGCCGAAGCGTCGGAACTTGGCAAACTTAGGTATCAGATTGAAAACTACGAGAGTCACCCCGATGTGGGATATCTCGACCCGCTAGGGACGCGGGCAAAACTAACCGCTGAAGAAAACGCCCTGAAAACGAGCAAAAAGGCGACAGAAGCGGTAAGAGACCGCAAGAAAGCCGAGGACGAACTCACAAAGTCAATAAAAGAGGGTGCTAGTGTTAAGCGCGGCGGCGAACTTGTATCAAACAAAGACTACGTTTCGGAGTTTAACAAAAATCAGGAAGAAATTAACAGGATAACAAAACGCGCCTCTGATATGAAACGCGGGTACACAGACAGCGAAATAACCGAGCTGGAAAGCCTGAACGCGAAACAGGCGGAATACACCGAGCAAAATATCGCTGACACAGAAGAAATCTCCAAAATTGAGAAAAGGTTAAGAGAAGAACGACGCTCCGCAAATTCCGAAGAAGCTATACAGCTTGCGCAAATAGGCGAACGCATTTCTTGGTACAAGGAAGAACAGGAACAGATAAAAGAGACGGCGGAAGCCGCTATTACCGCCCAAAAGAAAAAGGCGGACAACCTCCGAAAAACCAAGATAACAGAAGACACGCAAAGTGTGAAGGACGCGGAGAAAAAGGCGAAAGAAACCGCGGCGGCGGAAGCTAAGGCGTACCGTGAGGCATGGGACGCTAACAAGCTGAATATCGAAGCCTACAAAGTCGGCGGGGATTACGCCCTAGAGGGCGAATTGCAATTGTGGCGGGATTTGTTGCCGCAATATGAACAGCTGAGCGACGAGCGTGTATCAATACTGAAAAATATCCAAACTTTGGAAATCAAGATACAGGACGAGGCTAAAAAAGAGTATCTTGACGCGGAGAAGTTAAAGATTAAGGAAATTGATGCCCTCAACAAAGGGCTTACGGCATCACTCAAGAGGCAGTATGAAGAACAAAAGGACGCGGCAATCTCCGCGATAAACGACGAAGTGGCGGCGGTAAAGAGCGGCGAAGCCGATAAGATAGCCGCTTACGACAAAACATATTCGCAGGCGTTGTCCGACATACAGAAACGCCAAAAATCCGAAATGGACGCGATAAACAGTCAACTTGCGGCACTTGACGCGCTTGACAGAGCGGACTCGGAAGAACTGGCGAAAACGCGTTTTGATGATAAGGTCGCTGATTTAACAACTAAATTTTACGCGGCTGATACCTATGAGGAACGCGAAAAAATACAGCGCGAAATCAACGAAACGGTGCGTCAAGAGCAAATGCGGCTTAATAAACAGGCGCGTGACGACCAAAGGGCATACCTCAAGGAACAACAAAACGACCTCAAAGAACAGCACAAAAAAGAGCTTAAAGATTTAGAATCAAGTAAACTCAAGGAATTAGAAATCGAAAAGAACGCCGCCGAGTCTAAATTTAAAGTTCTTCTGGAGGCGGAGCGGCTAAACGCCGAGGCGTTAAAGCTGATGACGGACAACAACCTTAAAGAAATGGAAAATCTGCTTAACAGTTACAACTCTAACTGGAAACTGGCGGGACTCTCGGCGGGAGAGAGCTACTTGAGCGGCTACCAAACGGCATTTAGCGGCGCGGATTTATCAAATATACTCGACAAAACGGGGTACACCGCGCAAACCGTGCAATCGGCACAGAATCAAACGCAAAACCTCACGAATCTTTTGGCGAAACCAGCCGCGCAGCGTGGGGTTGCGGGATATATGAGTGACACCGCCGCTGGTGTTGTTAATATATATAACACAATACAGGGCAGTCTCGTTACCGAAAATCAAATTATGGAAAACGCGGCAAAATATATCGAAAATAAAAATATAAAAAGTATAGGGATAAAGACAAAAGGCGGAGGCGGCGTAATTTATGGCAATTAATTTACAGTCTGTTCCGAAACTGCAAGGAGCTTCGGTGACCAAAACCATAAACGAACCCTACTACGCGAATTTCTCCGCATACCCGTACATATTGGAGCGCGCGGGTTTAACCTTGAACGCGTCTACCATATACGAACACGACAATGTGTATTATATACAAATGGTACAAACGCGAACAGACGATAAGCAAGCGGTAATATCAATTTCTTTGGTGGATTTGCTGCATACGCAGCTTGAGAACCGTATAGTTTCGGATATCGAATACACGGGAAACGCGTCGGGGATTATAGCGCAAATGTTCAACGGGACGAGTTTCGCCGTGGGTACCGTTTCGTCCTCCGAAACGAGAATTTTTAACGTCGCAAGCGGCAACAGGGCGTCAATGCTGAAAGAGATATGCCGTCAGTACGACCTTGAAATTGAGCATAACGGATATGTTATCAATTTTTTAACCCCCGAGCAAAACACAATCACCCCGGCGACTGATATTTTTAAGGACAAGCGCGGCGTTAATATAAAATTTTTGTCCTGTAACGAAGATGTGTCAAATGTCCTTACGCACCTCTACTGGAGGGACGCCACCGTCAAAAACAGCGAATACGCGTGGCTTGTCGCCGCTAATGCTAATCAATACCAAAGACGCGACGAAAAAAGAGATTTCAAAGGCGACGGCGCGAATAAGGCGGCACGTTACTTAGCGTTAAAGAACCACCCAAATGTTTCATATACAGTAACGGCAAGCCCGAAAATCCCGCGTTTGGAACTTGGACAAATGTGCAATATTCATTGCGATTCTTTAGGCATAGACGTTTCGCTGAAAGTTGTCAGCCTGACGCGTTCACTGACAGACCCAAATGTTCGCAAGGGCGGAATTGACCAGCATTGGGATACTTATACAATAGGTACGCCTCAAAAAGAATATATAGAGAAATTCAGCGAATATTTAGGCGCGGTATCTCTGCCTGATTTAATTATACCAACAATAGAACAGGAAATCTATAATAATTTCGATTATTCGCAAACGAATACAAATGTTCTCACAGACATAATCGACTCCGAAGCCGTCAAAATCATAAAGGCGGACGTTATAAGCGCGAATGGGGCGCAATTTATGCACGTTTTCGCAAACGATATGGAAATAGAAATGATGGAGACAAATCAGGCGATGCGAAACGTTCGGACGAACCAGGCGGGTACGACCCGCGACTTTATCCGCGTTCAGGGGCAAACCGTCGCGGGGTATCGGCAGATACTTGACTTGAACAAGACGGAACAGAAACTCACGCTGGACGGACAGCCCGTCTATTATGTCGACGTCGGGATGAACGTCGCGGACGGTTCGGAGATTGTCGGACAGGTTTCAAACCCATTTGAGTTTATGACGCTCACGGTCCCGCATACGTGGAACACGACTCTTATGAATTTGTCGGACGACCCCGAAAGCGACTGGTATCTCGGAAATTATGAGGACGCGAACGGCAACCACTACACGTCCATACAAGCCGCACGCGATGCGTATGACGAGGCACACCGCGTAATGGTTTACAAAGTCGCGACAATTGACGGCGAACCCGCCGAATACCTGAGATACAAGATAACCTTTAACGAACAAGGCGAGGTTGATTGGCAATTCGGAATTGGCGACGCAAGCGGAAACGGTGTAGGACACATCAGAAAAAATAACGACGGTTTGCACTTAGCCTACACGAGAAGAACAGGCGGCGACGCGGGAGAGGTATCTATCGACTTCACGGACGGCGGTATTTTTGCCGTCCAGCCGACGGGCGAACCGTTTTTGATTGGTTCGGGCGAGGGCGGAAATTTCCATATAATCGACCGCGAACCCACCGAGGAAGACATAGAAGCCGTCGGCGAAAACGGTTTGATTATACGGTATCGTACAGAAGACGGAGGCGACGTTTTCGGGCGAAGCGCGTACGAAACGGCGCAAACGGCGCAGACCCCATATGAGGGCGGCTATTCGGAGTTCGCGCAAAGTTTGGCGAGTATCGGGGATATTCGGGCGGCGCTCGAGAACATACTGACGGGGTGAGGTTATGGGTACTATTGCGGACTTTATAACCGAAATGAACGCCGCTAAAATTGATATACGCGCCGCTCTCTCGGAGATTGGGATTGATACGGCGGGAACGCCGTTCGACCAATGGGGGCCGTTGCTCCAAAAGAGGTACACGGGCGGATACGGCGCGGTTACGGAACGCGTGGGATTATCTTACGCCGGAAATCAGGCGGGAATTTCCGAAGGTAACGTGTACGCGCTTTTGCTGTCAAGAATTGTATCAATTGTATCGGCAAGAGACTTAATCAAAAAGGCGGTTAGCGATTACGGGTTTGACGCGAACGGCGGCATCGGAACGTACCCCTCGCTTATACGGCAAATCGAAAGAGAGGATTACCCGCCCTCCGACGCGTACAATTACTGGAAATTTCTTGATAACGTCGCGGAAACCGTAACGAACGCCGAATATTCAGAGGTTGATTTTTGCCCGCTGGCGATTTCGGAGGGCGGAATATATGTCGGGGCAAATTCTTCGGAGTCTTTGGGCTTAGCGTTTCCGTTTATGAGTTCAATCTCAATTTCAGAAAACATCGATTACGCGAAAGCGGAGAGTATTGATAATTTAGATTTTAGGAGCAACGTTCAGAGTACCCCTGAATTTTCCGAAAACTCAAACTTTGAAAGGGCGGAAGGGCTTGATTCTGCCGACCTTGAGAGAACAGACCGCGTAAAAGCCGATTTTTCGGAGAACGGAGAATATACGCAAAAGGAAACGGACGACACGGCGGGTTTTTACGCTGCGCCTTCCGCGCCGCTTGACGTTTCAGAGAATGAAAATTACACGCGAAAAGAAACCGCGGACGGAGGTGTTATCTCGTTTGACTGACAGAGTAGATTTAAAAAGAAACAAAACGGCTTGCGGCCGCGTTCGCTTGGAATACAGGAACGAACACACGGGACGGGTGACGGAACGCGTCGAGGCGGACAATCACGTTTTTATGGATATGTTTCACGCCTCGGGGTGGCTTGATACGCTTATGAACCGAAGATATCCGACTTTGTGGCTTATGAGCGGCAATTCCCCGACAGACCCGAGTTTTCCTTTGCTCACGGGCAAAGTCGTGGGTTGGGGCGCTCCGCTTTATGATACGGCGGCGGAAAACAACGTCTACAAAGGAACGTGGGTGGGAAGTTCCGCCGATATTGCAAAGGTTACCGCTGATAGCATGAGTTTCCGCTATAAATATTACTGGAATCCCGAACAGGTTTTAGAACCTGTCGGAAGTCTCGGCATAAGCGAACAGTTTCTCTCGTCGGGGTCGGCTACAACTTACAGCTACCGTTATGACAACCCTTTGAAAGCGTCTCCCGCGCCGCCTTTTTACGGTTATTACAACGACGCGATAGGCGGAGCGGTTTTTTCAATCCCGACTCCGTCTCATAACGGATTAATATGGCAAGACGGCAAAGGTTACCGTTACCTGAACAACCAGATAGAAATACTTGACCCGCTTGATATTTCGGGCGGATTTAAAACCTCTGTCAACGTACCAGATTCAGTCGCGGGCGACGTCAGTTTCGGGCTTGACTCCGACGGGCGTGCGTACCTGTTAGCATACGCAAACGGCGCGGCTTCTATGTATAAATACTCCGACATAACTTTAAGCGAACTTATCGGGGTTTATCCTTGCAGCTCTTTGATTGACAATTACTACAACTCGGGAATGTCATTTGTTGTATATCAAGGAGACGTTTACCGAATGTTCCCGAATAACACTCCTCTCAGAAAAGGCAATTACCTGAATAACGAGCCTTTTACGGAGAGCGAAATCAGCGTCAGGGATTACTTCCCGAACGCCGCGAATACAGGAGCTATATCGCCGCCCTGCTACGCCCTTGACGGTAAGTATCTTTTCATAATGAAGAATTACGGTATGTCGTCGCCCGGCTATTCTAACGGTACGGAACTGGTATGGGATTTAGAAAAATCCGAACCCGCCGCCGTGTACAACGAAGATTGTTCTGGGACGTCCTATCAAAGTGTTTTTATGAGAAATCCTTTCGCGCAAGGCGGTGCGTTTATGGTGGGAAAACCGCCTAACAGTTGGTGGGGATATAAGAACGCGCTGACGCGGTTTGTCATACCAGACGGCGCGGCGGCAAGGCAAACAGGGGACTCGATTTTTCTTGACTATGAGATAGAGGTGCGGATTTGATGGGGCAAAAGTTTAAGAATTTGGCTGACTTGGGGCGTGTAAAGGGTTTTTCAGGCGCGGAAGGAAAGGTGCGGTTTGATTTTACCGACGCGCTGACAGGAAAAGTCAAAAACCGCGTCGAGGGCGGAAATATGGTGTTTTCGGAGCAACTCCGAAGCGCTAATATAATCAGTTTCCTGTCGCAACTTGTCACGCCGATTGTGTATCTGACCGACGGCGAAGACGAGCCGACTGACGACTTTCAGCTTTTGCCCGGAAGCATAGTCGGCTGGGGTTCTCCTATGAACGGCAGCATAGCGGGGGCGTATCAGGGGGCGTTTAACGCTCCCGCCTCTAAAATCGGCGTAATCCCGCCTACGAAAGACAGGTGCGTTTATAAGTATGTCTATGACTTTCTGCCGACGCAGCTGCCGTTCGCGCCGAAAGCCGTCGGCATAACACAACAGTTTATGAGCTTGTACAATTACAATACTCCAAACTACTTTGAAGCCAACGCGGCCTACACAAACAACGCGCTGAACTATATATACGACGCGCAAAGCGGGCTTGGGTACGCGATTTCAAACGCGGGCGTCGTCACGGTTTATAATCCGCTCGACGGCACGTCTTCAACCATAGACGTTTCGGCGGTTGTCGGCGCTGTTTCCGCGCTGTCAGTCGGAATAAACCAACAAAACGGAAAAGGTTATATCCTTGCGTACAGCGCGACGGCGGCGTACCGCTATATGTACGAATTTTCGGATTTGACATTTTCGGAACTTGCGGAAACTTACAATTTCGCCGCGCTGACGAACTACCCCGCCACAAGCAAGGTTTTCGCCGTATATGATAACTTCTACTACTACTGGAACGGCGGGTGGTATCGCGGGGATTTCACCAACAACATAAACGCCGTTTTGCAAACCGCTCCTACTGATTACTACTTCACAAGCATTGGAAACGGTGGACAGCTCGGAAGTCTTATCGTTATCGGCGACGACGTTTTTGTGTACTATGATTATTATATGACAAACGCGTTCAGCAATCAACCCCGCGTTACCGTCTGGGACATAAAAAATAACGTATTTAAAGCTTCCCTATCCTCCGTGAACAAAGGGAATTCGACAAGCTACTGCCAACAGATAATCTACGGACTGACTAACCGAAAGTCGCCGCTGATATCAAGCCAGCAGTACGGCAAATATTACAGCAAAAACGCGCTCACGCATTTCAAGATTCCCGAGAACGGTTATGAAAGAGAGGACGGACAGGGCGTTTCGCTGACCTATACTCTTGAACTGTTTTTTTAGGATATCGTTATGGCGGATATTTATCTTGCACCTGTAAGCAATATTTATCTCAATGTCGGCGGGGCCGCAAAAGAAGTCGGAGCGTACATCGGAGCGAACGGACAGACATTCCCCGTGTACAGAGCTTATGTAGTTTCGGATTATGTATCAAGAGTGGTAATTTGTGACGAACTGGGGAATCCGGTAACCAATGTTCCCATAAGTACCTCCGAGCCTTGGGCTCGGCAATATACGGCTAAAGTTTATAGAAACGGAACCCCAGTACCTGACGCAAAGGTCGCGTGGAGCGTCAACAGCGAACCAAAAAACACCGTCATAGACGAAAACGGAATATTACGCGGCGGCGACGCGAAGTTTGAGTACATTAGGGTTAGAGCCGCAAGCGTCACAACTCCGTCTGTATTTGACGAAATCGACGTGCCGAGCTTTTACGCAAACATAAACGTCGAAGGGGAGTATTGCTACGTTGTCAGGGGAAACCGCGACTATATGTTTTTCACGGAACACAGCAGCGCGGATATCGAGTGGGGAGACGGCACGACTGACGGGCATAGCTGCAGTTCATCTCACTCCCACACCTACCAAACTTCGGGCGACTGGGTTGTGCTGTTCCATAATTTCTCGGGCGGACGCTTCACCTACAAAAACTACCCGCTGTATATAGTTTATGTTCTTACGCCGCTGCCCGCAATGACGACAACCAGCGTCGCGGAAATGTATATGGGCTGCGCGAATCTGCTAAGCGTCCCGCAAAACTTTTTGATTCATAATCCGCAAATAACAAATTTTACGGATATGTTTAGCGGCTGTACAAGCCTTTCGGGGGAAATACCGCGCTTGTGGGAACTGTATCCAACCGCGACAGGCACAAGATGTTTCAGGGGCTGTACGAATCTGTCGAACTATGACGAAATACCGAACGCGTGGAGGTGATTATATGTTTCCTTTATTAAGTACGGCGGTTGATTTGGGGTTAGCCGTCGCGGAAAAAACAAATTCGGAGGTTACGCTGGCGATTTTCGGCTTGCTGATTGCGCTTATCGTAATCATAGTAATAATTACCAGACATCTTAATAAGACAGATTCAAAACATTCCGAACTTCAAGAAAAACTATACGACGTGATTGCGGCAAATACCACCGCTACGCAGTCGCTGAAAACGGTAGTCGACAGCTGGAGCGTTTCGCTTAATTCCTCGAACGTCGAGATGAACCGCAATATGCTGACTTGCGTCGGCGGAATCTCCGAAATCAGGGCGGACATTGATTCGCTTAAAGATTCTACTGATAAGCTCGTGGACAGAACAGACCGCAAATTTCAAAAGATTTTTGACATTCTGGACGGAAGAAAATAAGGGAGGACAAGGTTATGACTGTTATAACTGTCGGAGATATCAATACAAACGAAATAAAAAAAGCCGCGGAGGAAATCCGCCAAAAACGCTGGAAGTCGCCGATGCTTTGGGGAACAGGTATCGTTCTGCTTTTGTTTGCAATCAAAACCTGTTTCGGAGTTGAATTCGGCGACGCGGATACAATCGTTAATCTGCGCTCACGATTCTCGCCGCTCTCTTATGAATATAAACAGAAAAATCGTGCCTGCTGGCTTAAAAAATAACCCAAACAAGACAATGAAAATTATCAGCTACATCACGATTCACACTACAGGGAACACCAACCCGAACGCGACCGCGAAGATGCACGCCGACTATCAATTCGGCGGCTCGGGCGAACGCGAGGCGAGCTGGCACTACACCGTCGATAAGGACGAAATCTGGCAGTCTTTCGAGGATATCTCTATTTGCTGGCACGCGGGAGACCCCACAGGGAACTTTTCTTCAATCGGAATCGAAATTTGCGACAACGATAAATCAAAATTTGTACAAGCTTGCGACAATGCGGCATGGCTTGCGGCGCAATTACTCAAGAAACACAATTTACCATTTGAGAACGTCAAGCAGCATAACTACTGGAGCGGCAAGGACTGCCCGAAAGAAATACGGGCGGGCAACTGGGGCGTAACGTGGTCAGAATTTTTATCGAGGGTGGGAAAATATATGGACGAAATCAATAACAAACCGTCTGATTGGTGCAGGGAAGAATGGGAACTGGGCGTTAAACTCGGCATAGTCGCCAACGACAACCCACGCGGGAGTTTGACAAAGGAACAAGTAGTTGCTATGATTATCAAAGCAAAAAAGGCAAACTTATGAGTGCCGCTCCGAAAAGCCCGATAAGCCGCGTCGGCGGCAAATACTACCTCGCTCCAAAACTTATACAGTTATTCATACAATAGTGTGAACACGCTCTAATCAAAAACCCCATCCGTTAATTAATTTCGGCGGGGATTTTTGGAGGTATAGATGAAATCAACGGGTTAAATTTATTGTAACATATTGTATAAAAAAATACAAGCCTAAATATAAAGAATCTACACAAAAAAATCGGAGATTCGCGCAATCAACGCCTCTTATTTCCGATAGAAAAAATATTAAAAATTTGAAAAAACGCTTGACATACTGGAATCAGTATGATATAATTATTTATAGAAAGGAGGTGAAAGTTATGGGTAAGAAAAAGAAACGCAAAAAGAAACTATCCGCCGACAGAAAAGCCGAGCTAATCATTCAAGGTATAATTGCCGCAACAGGCGTTACCATAGCCTTGATAGAAATAGCCAAACTTTAAGCAGATAGTGAGCAAAGGGGCGGGAGCGCCGCCCCTCTGTTTCTTATTCTACCACATAACATCGAGATGAGCAATATTAAAAAAACGCGTATCCTAACTTCGCTAATTGCGGTATGCCAAATCATAGGTTTATTGCGCGGTTGGAACATAGCTCTAATCATAATAGTTGGGATTTCCGCACCGTACACACTATGGCTTATAGCTAAACAAGTAAGAGACGGCGAGTAAAACGGACTTAGACTTATAAGGCTTGCCTGTAAATGGTGAGCCTTATATCTTACGAAGAGGTGACACATGGGTAAAACATCCACCGAAGTAAAAGACAGATACAATAAAAACGCGTATGACACAACTATCATTAGATTTCGAAAAGGCGACAAGGATATAATCGAAGCAGTCGCTGCCGAAACAGGCACGGACGGAATATCGGGCTATATCAAGCGGGCATTAACCGAAAAATACGAACGCGACACGGGCAAGGCGTACAGTTTCGAGACGTTGGGGCGTAAAGTAAAAAAAGCCGACTTCTAGGAGTTGGCTTTTTCGTTTATGTGTAGTTTATTTATTTGAGAAATATGTACGCTTCTATGTTCCTTAAAGTTTGTCCTAAATCTGTGTACCGCCGACCACCGATTCGCCCCGTCACCCACATAAGCCGAAAAGCCTTTGTCGCGGGCAATGTTAATCAGCAGAGAAGCGAAACCCGCCTTGTGGGTATCGTGAACACACGGCGCAAGCGCGACTACCGAGGAGCGAACGCCTTTTTCGCCAAACGCCCATACGGCGTTAGCCGATTCTGTTCCGTTCGCGTGGGCGACCGCTAAAAACGGCTTGCCCGATTCGCCACGTGACAGCACTTCCCCCAACGCGTTTACCGCTTGCAAATCTATATTTAACGAACTCCCGAAATCCGCGAAATTGTGGACAAACGCCATGTGAATAACGCCGTCAGCTGACTTTGCACCCTCGCGTAGACTATCTAAATCCTCAAGTGAACCGCGATGCGCTCGTGCGCCGAGTTCTTTTAACTTATTGTCGCCGATTTCTGAACGCGACAAACATATAACTTCATGTCCCGCCTCTATCAGTTCGCGTACAACGGCAGAACCGATAAACCCAGTAGCTCCTGTGATAAAAACTTTCATTATAAAACGCTCCTTTTCTAAATGACTCATTTATGCTACAATAGACGAAGTAAACAAAGTTCGCAGCCCTAAAATCTGTTGCAAACCCATACTAAACAGATTCTTATCGAAAGAGATATTAAATGGAAAACCATAAAGACAGCTTTAGCGCCTTTTTTAACTGACGTATATTTGCCGAGTTTGGAGCGAGTACTTTCCTTGTCGGAAGTATCGCGATGCCATTAGCGGGACTTAGAAATATCTTGCACTCAACCTCTTATGTAATGATTGGAAGCGTAATAATTACGGTAGCTTTGCGCTATGTGGCAAATAGAAGCCATCGAACACAGGAACAAAACGAGACGATAAGGACTCCTTAATACGCCAATCCCTCCATAGAATATACCATTTTCTAAACTGTTCGTCAACCTACATCGAAGAAAATAGTGCTTGACATTAATTGAATGTTCATATAATATAATAGTGAAGATTTGAGAAATATGTATGAGGTAAACTAAAAGATGAGATATAAAGACGATGATAAAAACGATAAGATTGTCGAATCCGCGATACAGCTTATAAATGAGATTGGTTTAGCCGAAACGTCTATGTCAAAGATTGCTAAAAAAGCGGGGGTTGCGCCTGGAACAATCTACACTTACTTCGACAACAAGGAAGATATGCTTAAATCACTCTTCCTGATTGCCAAGAAAGATATGCAACAAAAAGTATTACGGGGAATCAACATATCTTCTCCTACAGAATCAGAATTCAAATTGCTGGTGAGGAATTTTATTCACTTCTTTTCGAACAACAAAGAGAATTCACTTTTTATGGAGCAATTTATGAACTCGCCGCTGATTCTAAAGATGGACGCTGACGAATCTAAAATACTTAGAAGTCCGATTGTTGAATTCTTTGAGAATGGTAAATCAAATGCTGTCTTTAAGCAAATTGATGTAGATTTGATGTTTATATACGCTATCAGTCCGTTGACGCAAATTGCGAAAAAACACTACAACGGAGAATTTGAGTTTACAGAAGCTAATGTTGATACTATTGTTCAGATGAGTTGGATAGCCATAAGAAGTTAGTTTTTGCACTATAAATATATGAACATTCAAATATTTTCATAGGAGGTCTTTGTATGCAATACATTAAACTCGGCAACTCTGGTCTTGAGATTTCACCTATCTGCGTTGGTTGTATGGGGTTCGGCGACCCGTCAAAGGGACACCCTGCTTGGGCACTCGGCGAGGAGGGTAGTCGCCCCGTAATCAAATACGCGCAATCAAATTGTAGTTGTGTTGCATCGAAATAAAGCGCGTCCAACCACGTGTTTTTTGGATATGAAGAGCCTTGGCAAACTGCCACGCCCTCATTGTGGACGCTCCCAGATACCGAACTTTGCCCGCCTTTACGATGTCGTGGAGTGCCTCAAGAGTTTCTTCCCACGGCGTAAATGGGTCGGCGCGGTGAATTTGATAAAGGTCGACATAGTCCGTCCCAAGACGGCTCAGACTGTTATCAATTTCAGCCATAATCGCTTTGCGCGAAAGCCCGAACGCGTTAGCTCCCGCGTGCATAGGCGCACCGAGTTTCGTGGCGATGACGATGCTTTCTCGTTTTGCGAAATCCTTGAGTGCTCTGCCAACGATTTCCTCACTTGTTCCTTGTGAATAGAGGTTGGCGGAGCACTCAAGGATTTCGCAAAACGAG
>BNUF01000060.1 GCA_025997155.1 Clostridia bacterium | reverse complement strand
GACTCTGTCGTAAAACCATATGTTTTTCGAAAGACAAAAGCATTCATAAGGCTGTTGTTGGAACATTCATAAATACGTTTTTCTTTGGTAGGGTTTTTGATGTTTCAACTATTTTATGACATTACCCAATAGCCACAGACACTGTCAACGTACCCGCCCCACCCTATCGGTAAAACCTCGATAAAATATAGAGTTTTAACTTTAGCGAAAATCGGAAACGTATGCCCTTAGGAATTGTGAATAAATAAATGCTACAAAGCGTTTGATTAGGAACTCTGTATATATTAAATTTGTGTTTACACAGTTGTTCAAGTTATTTATTCACAATTCCTTAGCATCTGAACGTACTGTTTTTACTGGATTTTGTACAGGATACTATTTTGACGAATACTTCTGCGCTATAGACTTGAGATAGGTTTCCATAAAACTAAGGATTTGAATTGGGTCTTTGTATGTCAAGCTCAGTTCTTCAACACAGACCTCAAAACCATTGTTAAGACGGAATATAATATAAAAATCTCCACTATCGGCAACTTCTATTTCAAGACTTCCATAACTTATGACTATAGCCTTGGTAAGTTCATCTTCGAGACAATACTCCGCAAACATCTCAAAAATCTTTTTGGCATCATTAAAAGATTTACAAAAGAGTTCTTTGTGCACCTCACTGAATGCATTCGCTTTACTTTGTAAAATACCCTCAGCCCAATAGGCTTCGTTGGTTGCCAACGGAATGTCGTTACTAAAATCCTTAAACATACTCCCTGTTCCAGCTTCTTTAATAAAATCCTCAAACGCTCCCATATTATTACCCTCCACAAATTCTATCATAACGATACATTGTTCTATGTAAAGTCCGTCCTTGTTCCATTCGACAAAAGGCTACCGCAAACACTATGCGGTAGCCTTTCTGGCTGTGTTAATTTTGATTTACAGTTTCTTTCTCGTTAAGGTTTGCCCGTTCTCTGTCAAACCCAAACCTATCGCCACGCTCAAACCCTTCTTTGCCGAAAATACCCCTGTGCGGAAAACCGCCTCTACCGTGTCTAAACGGATTGCCGCCTTGACGCATAGCGAGAAGCAAATCAAAATTATCGCCAAAGCGTTCACGGGCAACGTTTATCCACTCGGCGTCAAAGGCTGTTGATTGTTCTATGTACAAAAAAATAACGCAAAAAAATCCCCGTTTTCTTGACCTTTCGGACAAGAGAACAGGGACACAAGTGAATAAGCTTAAATCAACAAATCTTTTAGATAAATGTGTTTTCTGCTCAAGGTGACTTATATAACATTTCACCCACAATGTATTTGCTTTCATCGTCTAAGCCAAATATGTCTATCTCATAAATGCCTACTTGTTTTTCGTCTTTTGCGTAAACCCTGAAATAGTAAAAAATAATTTTATACGACTTGCCTGCATCAGTCTTTATATCGTGAATTTGTGGGTGGTAGTCTAACCATGACACCTCCCAATTATCAGTAGCTGAAGCGGGTCCTCCCCTCATAAGAGTACCATCATAAGAAATTACTTTACCCTCAAAAAAATCAAGTGCGCCTTGAAGTGTTTCATCAAAACCGTCTTTTTCGGCGACTTTAGCGCAAAACATACTTTTGAGACTGTCGAAGTCGTCTTCGCTAAAACACCGAAGAACTTCTTTGGAGACGCTCATTGAAGGCCATTCTTTTACGGCTTCAATGCCGGAAAGGGAACTTTTATTGGTGAGGTCGTAGATGTCTTCTTCATCGTCCTTGTTCTGTATCAAGCCGCGCCAACCGCAGCCTGATACAGAAAATACAAGAATAATGATACCGACAACCGCAATTATTGCCTTTGATTTTTGGCTCATTTTTGTACACCCCCCCATAAACCAAGCAACGCAACATTATTCAAATATTTCATAAAATTTGTTGCGGTCTTTCATGTGTCTTTTGTATATTATTATATAGGTTGAGCCGTCCATATTGTAAGTAAAATAAAACGAATCATCTCTCATATCAATAGAAACCATAGGAATTTCTTTTTTATTTCCCAATACACCATTCGTACTAGAATTATAATCAATATCGTCCGCAACTTCTTTGCTAAATCCCAATACTTGAATAATGTAATAATTCATATCGTCATCCTGCAATTTAAGACTAAGAGCGGCTAAACCTCCGTGGTGATAAATTTCCGCGATAGATACGCGTTGCGTATAAACAAAACCGAATTCATCTTCCAAGTACGGAATATATTTATCATCGACATCGTTTTTCACAATATACCTATCATACAGGATAACAGTAATTAAAGGATGTATAATAAAAAAATAAGATATCGCACACACCATAATAGCTATGAGCAATCGTTTTATCTTTTTATTTGTAAGTCTTTTCAAACCTATAGTCACCTCTAATATAGAAACCTCTAGCTAGACCTGCGTTGTGTAACGCCTGAAGTTTACCGTTGGAAAGCGTCGGAAAAAATTCACGGTCAGCCTCGAATTCCCGAAAAATTAGGCACAAAATCCCGCAAAGCATTGATTTTATTAAATTTCATCCTTGTTCAATAGGCATAAGGGTGTTGCTTGAATTTTAAGGGGTTGAGGGCTTTTGTGCCTAATATCAACGGAATTTAGGAAATTGCATTGAAGCGCGGGACATATGATTCCAATGTAGTGTACAGTGGACTCATACGGCACAACGATGACAAGATAAAAGGGTTGCTTGAAATTATCCTTACCTGTTTAGGCAGTTTGTTTTCACGCAATCCTTCTATATCCAAAAACTCAATCTTACTTAACTTTTAGTCATATGTGATTTCTGTACTGTCCAGAATGTCGCTTTGTACGTAAAGCTTACGCGAGGTATCGGGACGGTCGTACATACGAGTGCGGACAAAGTAGATGACTAACACATCGTTATGGCGGTAGGTGGTTATTTGGTAGGTTTTCCTATAAACGAGTTTTATCGGAGTGCGTTCGTCAGATTAAGTAGGAGCAGGGGTGAATACCCACTAATCAAGACTTTCATAACCTGGTATTTTAATCTTTGAAACCTCCCCCAATTCGCAAGAGGTTCCGTCATCTACGCAGGTTATTTCCATATCGTAAAGCCCCTCCTTGGACTTGTCTTTTCTGTTGACGAAATAAGAGTAGAGCCGTATGTCGTAAGTTTTGCCCATATCGGTTTTAACTTCGGTAAGGTGCGGATAAGCATCCATATACAGAACTCTTCCAAATTCCCAAGCAGTTTGTGCACTTGCCCCAACATAGTGGTACGAAACAACTTTACCTTGAAAAAAATCTAAAGAGGCTTGAATCTGTTTATCAATTCCGTCAATCTCCAAGGTTTTTTTGGAGAGTAAACCCTCAAGCCTGGCGAAATCGTTTTCGCCTAGGGAACGCAGAACCCCTTTTATAAGCCTTTGAGCTTTAGCGGATTCACTATTACAACCCGACATAACCAAAGTAACTATAGCCAGACCCAACAATACAACTACCGCGCCTTGTTTTCCGATCATTATTTATTCTCCCACCACATAAGCCACACCTCACGAGCTCCGCCGTCCTCGTCAAAAATCATAAAATCTTTTAATGTCTTACTGCCTTGAGTTTCGTTTTTGTTACCTCCGCGCCGTCTGTTTCCTCCCAGTCGCTAAGCCCGTCGCCGTCGCTGTCGGTTTGTCCGTTCTGTTTTAGCGGTTGTTTTAGCTCAATTTCTTTGAGTGCGGGGATTATGGTAAACTTTGAAGAATCGGCGACTTCATCTTCATTTTCAATTTTAGGCACTTTTGAAAATATATGGTTTATAACAGTTTGCGTTGGGGCTGACGTATAGTATATGCTAATGCCGCCTGTTGACGCAATCGCCGCAGAAATCTGACTTTTATAGGCGGCGTTTGTATAGTCCCAACCAGACGGGAAAATCTCGGAATATATCAGCTGTTTTTGGTTGCACACGTCCATATGGGTATAGCCTGTCGCGTCATAACCAGAGCCACTTACGGCGGAGTAGATAAACTTAACCGCGTTCGGTCTCATTTGAGCCGATGTTAAAAATGCACTAAATGCTATGCCTCGATTCGCGTAACCAGAATAATTGGTATATGTTATCCGCGAAAGCATATCCGAAATTTCCGAAGCACTTTTTGCCCAAGATTTGTCATCGGATGTTTTTACTATTCCGCCTGTCGATTCCCTAAACTCGATTACCATAATGCGGGCATCCGTCATTTTGCCGAAAACTTCGGCGGATGTCGGGTTGATAAGTTGCTTTTGAATATCAAAATCGGATTTGCTTACTCCTGCCGATTGCAAGACAAAAACAATATCGGCGGGGGCATAGGTGACAGATTGTTCCGATGCCAGTGCAAAGTTTGAAACGGCAACAAGTTTTTGCGTATAAATCTCGTCAATACCATTATTCTCCTCTGTATCACCTGTTGTGTCTGTAGGTACGGTTTCGGAAGTTTCTGAAGAAGGACCATACCCGCCGACATTACTCGGAAGTGAACGCGTACGGGACGCTGGAGCAGGCGCAGGTTGCGTCATTTGCCAAGCTGGTTCTAAAAACGACACGAACCACTTTTCCATATCCACAAGGCAGTATGTGGCGAGTTCGTCAATATCGGCATAAACGATGTTGTTTGCCAAATCGAATTTGGTTTCAATAGGCAACAACATATTTATATCATCAAAATACTTAAATATATTAATCCGCTTAATTCCTTGTAATTCAACTTCGCATGGAAACTCGTTAAGTTCGTTCGGAAAAAAAGCGTCCTTTATTTTGAATTTGAGAACCGCCGATTCAAACTTTCCGCCGTTGTAGCTAAGTTCAGGGGCGATTCCCACCATGCAGTCGCCGTCAACGATTCCGTCGCCGTCTAAATCTTCGTCGGCGTCGCTTACACCATTGCCGTCAGTATCCGCCAGAAGAGGGTTTGTGTCGGTTATATTTGCCTCTTGATAGTCGGTTAAGCCATCATTATCTGTATCGGGGTTATTTATATCAGTTCCCAAGAGATGCTCAAAAATATCATAAAGGCCGTCGTTGTCGGTGTCAAGAAACTCTGTTTCATATGTGCCGTCAGAGGAAGTCATACGAACAACATTGGAATATAAGATATCTCCAGAGGATAACTCTTTACTCACGATAAAGTCTAAGGTCGCGGGTTCGTTGCCTGTCAGTTGATAGTCGTATTTGTCGGTGTCTGTCACCATGGCTATCAGCGTATTTATGTTGTTTGAAACACTATATATGTTGAAGTCGCCCTCAGAAGTATTGTACATAAAATTTAGTTCAATTTGGTTCGTATCTTCAAGATAATCTCAAAACGCAATGATTGTATCAATATCGTAATCGGGGGGAGTCTTCTGGTGCAGGTGTTTCAGGCTCAGTTGGCATTGAGACAGGTTGAGTGTTTACAACCTCACTAAGAACGAAGTTCGTCAAGCTGTTTGCATTGCCCGCACCTGTAATTGACAGGTTAACCGTCGCGTTCGCTTGAATATTAACATCGTCTGTCCGCAATAACACAAACTGCCCGTCGGCGTTTTTAGAAAGCTTTTGCTCATTGTATGTAAGCTTTGAAACGTCCGCGTCAAAACTTAAATTCCACGACATAATCGGCGCAGTAGAGTTGTTTTTTACCTCAATAGTTCCACTGAAACCGCTACCCCAGTCGCTGAGTACTGTGTACTTAACTTCAGCCCCCGCTGTCTTAGGTACGCGTACCCCTTGCAAGTTAAACTCATCAGGGCGACCATCGGCATTTTCCAGTGTGTACCCGAATGAAACAGAAGAATTAGGAGCGATATTGGAGTTCCAGTAAGTGTTTGTGACGAGCTTTGTGCCGTTCTCGCCTTCTATGGCAACGGCATTCCATATGTTTATTATATTCCCGTGGGGCAAATAAAGCAACGCCCAATTTTCGATAGGTTTAGCCCCTGTGTTTTTAAGCGTAACCTGAATGTTTTGCGTGTTTCCATAAGAACTCGTAATATCGTAAGCAACAGTATATCCGTTATACGAGTAATCGTGAGTTTCCGCCGCAAATACGTTAACCGCTGGTAATGTTTGTATAACTATAATCAGTGTAAGTATTAGTGCGATGAATCGCTTTAACTTTTTGAATGTTTTGGTCATGTAGTCCTCCGTCCGTGATAATACTTCCTTGTTTTATGAACCCTATCTATTTTCCAAATTCCTCCCTTGCAAATCTTAAAGTACAGGATTTTACTTCACTCTCCAATAGTAATATAAAACTAATTATAAGTATAAAACCTATAATATCACACAGATACGCAAATATCAACAAAAATATGTATAAAATTTTAATCCTATTAGTGCATAGAGAATCTTCCTTAATTGTGGCATTTTATATGTACTTGACAAATTCTTCCTCACAAACAGGAAAAGGGCTGTCGCCTATTCAGCAAACAGCCCCCAATAAATCCTAAATCAATCGCCCATACCCGCCTTGAAATTATACACGGGTTTTATCGTTTTCTCTACTGTAATGGTGTCGCCGATACACGAGAGAATCTCGTCCACATCCTTATACGCGAACGGCGATTCGTCAACCGTGCTGTTCCCAATCGTTGTCGAGTAAATTCCTTTCATCGTGTCCTTGAATTGCGACAGCGTAATGTTCTTCTTCGCTTCCGAACGGCTCATAATCCGCCCTGCTCCGTGCGGTGCGGAACAGTTCCAATCTGGATTTCCTTTGCCCCTACAAATCAGCGAACCGTCGCGCATATTCATAGGCACAATACACAACTCCCCGTCCTGTGCCGAAATCGCGCCTTTCCGCAGAATCTTATTCTCCATATCAATATAATTGTGTATGGTGTCGATATCCTCACTGTCGCTTCGGCGGAGTTTCGCGTGTTTCAAAACATCGCTTGCAATCGCCATACGGTTAAGTCGCGCATATTCTTGCGCAATCTGCATATCGTGAAGATAGTCCCTCAACAATTCGCCGTCTAAATATGACAACTCGTAAACCACATTTTCTGGTCGCAGATTCTTCAGTCGTTTCTTCAGAACCTTGTCATTCCCGTATGGATTCAGTCGTTCAAGTTCAGCCTTTTCGGGGCTTGCGTCAACCCTTCGCTGATAGGCTAATTTCTGGTAATGCTCCGCTATTTGCTTTCCCAAATACCGCGAGCCAGAGTGAATCACAAGATACAGTTTCCCGTCATCATCCTTATCGAGTTCGATAAAGTGGTTACCGCCGCCTAACGTACCCACCGAGAGTTCCGCCCTTGCTCGGTTTATCTGCTTCAGGCAAAACAATTCGTCCACTCGAGCTTCCCCTAACAACTTGTGTTCTATTTCCCTAATGTTCTGTCCACAAGGAATTCTCTTGTGGATTATGCTGTCCAAGGCGGGGATATCCACTCGACTCTCACTTAATTCCACCGCGAGTATCCCGCACCCGATATCCACGCCTACTAAATTAGGCACAACCTTATCAGTTATTGTCATAGTCGTGCCAATCACGCAACCTGCCCCAGCGTGGCAATCGGGCATTATCCGCACAATAGATTCCCTCACAAACTCTTGATTAAGCAGGGCGATTATCTGTCCTGTTGTTGCGGTATCCACGTTGTCCGTGTATATTTTTGCCGTATTATATTTTCCCGTTAATTCAATCATACTTTACTCCCAATTCGTTTTATCGCGTTAAAGGCGTCATTCAAGATGTGTTCCATGCGGCAAGCGTCTTCCTCAGCAATTTCCACACTCACTCCGATGCTTTTCAACCACATCAACGAGGTACATATAACCTGTCCTTTTAGCTTGCACAGAAACGTCTCCTACCTAAACTCTTTTCTAAACGTGGATAAGTTCCTATCCCTCTCGTCTCTCGCCAAAATTGCAAAAGTGACCTCTGCAAAATATTGCCTAAATCCTTCGTCAATCAGAAGTTTCCTAAAGGTTTGCGCAACTATCGCGGGGTCGTTTCCAAACACCCCACAGCCAAACGCGCCAAGCACAATGGCTTTCACGGAGTTGTTTGCGGCTACGGTCAAGATATTCTTAATGCGATTATACAAAACCTCACGATACGATAAATGCCCAAACTCCACGGATTCTGGGTTACGTCCCTTAAATTCGTCAGTCCCGACATTAGGCGCGGCACAGGTTATTACGTCCGCGTCAAAGGCACAACCCAACCTGTTTCCGTTTGCGTCCTTAAAAACTGGAACGCCCACCGAAAAAATTATCTTGTCGCTGTAAAGCGTGCTGCGCTGTTTACGGTGATAGCCGTAATATTCGCCAAACACCTTGCTTGACTTCAGGCAGTTGTACAAGCCTGAACACCTACACAGATATTCTTCTTGAGCGTTCGCGCCACGTTCAACGCCACCGCCTGGATTCTTTGCGCTTGCAAAGTTGAGAACCGCGACATGCCCATACCTTCCTTCAAATCTCTGGGCAACGTCCAAAGTCGGGGCGTTCTCGACAGAGATAGGGCAAATGGGAAATTTTGGCGAAGAGGATAAAAGTTGTTTTTCTCCGAACACAATCGTGTTCTCAATTGCTTGTTTGGTTTGGGTAGCATATACTCCGCCGTTTGTCGTTAATCGTTGTGTGTCGTTAAAAATCTCTATCCGTTGTTCTCTCAAACTATTCTGCATTTTATGTTTCCTCCACAGTGTTCCTCAAAAACAACGCTTCACAATCTCAACACCCCACGATTCAAGGCTGAATCTGCAGGCTTCAAGTTTTTCCGTCTTGTCAATCAATCTCCCGAATCGCCGTGCCGAATATGCAATCACGCAGGTCGTCCATATAGGATACGCCCGCTCCCAACCAGTCTTGGTAAATTTCATTCAACGGCGCGTCTATCATTAGCAAGGCAGAGGCTTCTTTTTCATTCAGAGAACTATCCTCAAAACACGCCAAGATTTCGGATTTGAACACACTCTCATATGCACACCCAATAATCTCGTTCGGCGTTTTGCTTTTCAAGTTGTCAAGAAACACGTTAAATTCCTTCGACAGTTTTTCGTAGATTTGATTGTGTACGGTATCCACCTTGTCACACTCCTATTGCCGTAATGTATATCGGCAAATTGTTAGAAAATCATTATTTTCAACCTAAAGACATGCTCACTCCACCAATCTCTGCTCGATAATGCTAATCTCTTGTTAGCGCGTTAATTTACGAATTTTGACTTAAAATCCGCTAAACACATTCGGCAACCCAAACATATTCACGGATACTTTCCCGTCCGTGGCGTCACAAAGTTTCCTAAGCGGTTTCGCATATGAGTGGTCAGGGTAATCCTGCAAATCATTTTCCACCGCCGTTATAAACTCTTTCAATTTCTCGGGATTTCTTTTGGCGTGTCGCCAAGCGTCAATGTAAAAGGACCTACCCTTTCTCATAACAGTTCTGATTCGTTCGCGTAAATATAAATTTCTTGCCATTGTTGGCGTAACCTCAACTCGCATTCCACAAATTAATAAAATTTCATTGCCTACACCTGTACGTCATGTAAAGATATATCTTATCCCTGTCAGAATTTTATTCCACCTCACAACGTTTTGATTTCGGTTTCAGGAAGCGCGTTTGTCACTTCGACGGTTATAATATCCCACGTATGGTTCGTATGGTGTACGCCTGTTACCCACGCGGAGGCATCGCCGATTTCATAGTCTTCTTGATTCGTATAGCTGCTTTGAGCTTCGAGAATAGCAGGGTCAAGGTTTTCAGGCATGGTAAAGTCAATCTCGACATCAAGAACTTCGGCGACTTGTTTGAACATCTCGGTGTAAGCTTCTTGTAACGAATCGTATTGGGTTTGCTCGAAACCGCCGTTGTCATCGCGCCATATTAAAATGGCTATAGTCTTAGTCATACTTTTTATCCTTTCTTATTCGGGAAAAATCGAGGCTTTGATTCCGAACGAGAGTCCGTTGACATAAAGAACTATGCGAGAATTACCGTAAACGTCAATCTTGATTTTTGAGTTCAGAAGTTTGCATTCAAACTGTCAAATGCTGAGTTCAACGTTTCAAACCCGAGACCGTCTACATATTTAGCGGTCGGGGTCTGCGGTTGCCATACTGTCGGTGATTGGGACACTTCGCTCTGGTTAACTGTATCCGATGTCAGATATACCCGCCAGAACATTTTGCCATTGAGGTTTTCTTTAACGACTTCGGCAAGCAAGAACTCTCCGTCCGATTCGTAATTACCCAGAAGCGCATGATAATGTCCGCCCGACTTTCGTTTTCGGATAATCCGTCCATAAGTGATTTCTTGCACAAGACGCTCCTTAACAACAGTCATGATTTTCTCCCTGCCCTTTCATCACAACAGTTCCAACTCGTCCGCGTAAAACACAAGCTCCTTGCCACTAGTTAGCGTAACCTCAACTCGCACTCCGTAAAAGGCTGTAACTTCTCCCGTACTGTATCCTCGGTAGGATTCCTTGAGTCGTACGGTATCGCCTATTTCTAAATCGTCTTAACTCAATACGCCCATTCACAACGCCTCCCGCATACTAATCCCGCTAAACACAACCTTGTGTCCAACGTGTGCTAACAAACTTCCAAAATCATAAGCACTCACAACGACACGACCTTTCCGCAAACAAAAAAAAGGAAGGTCACACAACCTTCCATCCGCCTTCCAAATCTCCGCAAAAGATGCCTCCACCATATTCCCGTGTACTTTTCTCTCGTCCCCATCCTATTCGCTTGCCTTGAAATTATAAACAGGCTTTATTCGCATAACAATATCAGCAGTAGGCGAAAGTTGGCTGACTATTGTGTCAAGGCTTTTGTAAGCCATAGGCGATTCGTCTAAAGTATTCTCCGTAACGCAAGTGGTGAAGATTCCTTTCATCTGAGTTTTATACTCCTCCATTGAAAGTTTACCAAACGCCGCCGTCCGACTCATAAGTCTTCCCGCGCCATGAGGGGCGGAGTAGTTCCAGTCGCCGTTTCCTTTTCCAACACAAACAAGACTGCCGTCACGCATATTTATGGGGATAAGCAGTTTTTCGCCCAACTTCGCCGACACCGCACCCTTGCGTAAAATCATAGCGTCCGTGTCGATATAATTGTGAATTGTCGTAAACTCAAAAACTTTTGTCAAACCCATTCCGTGCAGAATTTCGTCAATCATCGCCCTGCGGTTAAGCACAGCGAACCGCTGAATTATCTTCATATCGTGAATATAATCGTCAAACAAATTTCCTGAAACATAGGTCAATTCTTTTGGTATCTTCAAATTATATGCGCCGCTAGTCTTTAGTTCACTAACGGCGGTTTGAATATCCGAGTGCCGCCCTTCTGACTTAAGTCGGGCGATAAGTTCAGCGACCTGCGCTTTTGAATTTCCTTGCAACTGCATATACGCTTCATTTTGATAATAGTTCGCAACTTCCGTTCCTATATGACGGCTCCCTGAATGAACCACAATAAACAGCGTACCATTATCCGCGCGGTCAACCTCAATAAAATGATTCCCGCCGCCTAACGTCCCTACACTATGCCGCGCGCGGTCTATATGTACCGCGCCGAACACCTTTGCGATACGCAATTCGTTCAAATCTATTTCATCGTTAAATTGGTGGCAGTCTTCGCGCACTTCCCGTCCTGCTGGAATCTGCCGATGAATTACCTCGTCCAACTTTTCAAAGTCAATTTCCTTTTCGGCAATCTCAACAGTTTCCATTCCGCAACCTATATCAACGCCCACCATTCCTGGAACAATCTTATCCGTAATCGTCATAGTCGTTCCAATGGTGCAACCTTTTCCCGCGTGAACATCAGGCATAATCCGAATCTTACTGTCGGCAAATTCGGTTTGTTCGCAAACCATCCGAATCTGCTCCGCCGCCTTTTCTTCTAACTCGTCGCAATAACACAATGCCGTGTTGCTCGAACCTTTTACCTCAATCATTCAATCACCCCAATCCCGCTAAACTGATTATACGTTAACAAGACAGCAAAGTCAAGACTTACCAATGGTAACCAAGCGTCGTCCCTAACCACAGCGTAGTGTCCTTCGTATCGTCAATAAATGCCGACTTGAAATAAACATCGAGCGTGAGATAGTCTTTGTCCTCGTCAACAATATATGTACTAAATTGTTTGCCAGCGATTTCGTCCATACCGTATAAGTCACGTGCGTTTACAAACTCGTCAAGTGTCTTCGGAATCTTTTCTTGAAACGCCGCAAACTGTTTCTCAAAGAACCTTTGCTTAAACCCTGGCTTAATCACAACATACGCTTCGGGCAGTTCTCCTTCAACCTCTTCGTCTGAATAAAACGACGAAATATAATTGTCGGCATCCTCACCGAGTCGCTCTTTCAGTTCCTTAACAAACCATTCAAAATCCTCTCGTCTGTCTGTATCGGCATAAAGCCAGTCGGCAACATTGCACATAAAGTCACTCTCATCAAAATCAAATGTCGTCATTAGCTCATCGGCATCCTTCAAGATTATCCGTTCCTTCGTAAGTTGAATCATAGTGTCATGCATAAGTGCATCTCCCCTAAACCTTTACCAATAATATCTGAACGCAGCACCCAAATACAACTTCGTTTCTTTTGCATCATCAATGCGCGGAGATTTTAGAAACACGTTGATGGGCTGAGGTTCTTTCAGTTCGTCCGCAATATATGCACCGAAATAATTTCCGACAATTTCTTCCATCTCATACAAATCGGAGGCGTTTACAAAATCGTCAAGATTTTTTGGAATTTTATTTTGAAAATCCAAAAACTGCTGCTCGAAATATCTCTTCTTAAAACCAGGCTTAAAAATGATATACGCCTCAGGCAGAACTTCATCGGTATCTTCGTTGGTATAAAAAGACTCAATGCAACTATCCGCATCTTCCCCAAGCAACTGTTTTAGTGCGGTTAAAAAATACTCGAAATCATCTCGCCTATCCCCTTCGCTTTCAAAATAATCAACTTTAGGCATAAAGGCACGATTGTTGCGGTCATCTGGAATAATCAATCTGTCATCATCTGTTGAATTTATGCGTCTTTCCGTAAGCTGAACTACAACATGACACATAAAATACCTCCTCGTATAATAATGTTCATAAATATTTTTGATTTTTAGTTTTTGATACTTCTATTTTTCGTTCAAATTTATTAGCCAAAGTCCAAAGGTCTTTTGGTACATCAGCGGCTAATCGGAGTTG
>BNUF01000059.1 GCA_025997155.1 Clostridia bacterium | reverse complement strand
GCGGACGGCGTGGGACAGAATTTGGGGAATTGTCGCTCAAAACAGCGAACGGAATTACGGCAGTAACAACGCCGACGACGCTATGGAAAAATTACTGAGCGGAGGAAATGTATGAGTTACGAAATGAAAATTACAAAACTGTCGGAATTGACTCCGCATCCGAAAAACCCCCGCAAGCACCCCGACAGTATGCTCAAAAAGCTATGTTCGTCAATCAAGGAGTTTGGTTTTACAAACCCTGTTCTCGTCAGCGAGGACGGCGTTATTTTGGCGGGACACGCAAGGTGCAAAGCCGCCGAAATGCTCGGAATGTCGGAAGTGCCTGTTATAGTTTTACCGCTGAAAGGCGACAGCGCAAATGCTTATGTTATCGCCGACAACAAGCTGAACGAACTGTCGGAATGGGACGAGGCGAATTTAACGGAGTTGTTTAAGGGGCTTGACGAAAATGGATTTGACTTGTCGCTGACGGGCTTTGACGAAAACGATATTGAAGCGTTGTTTGCACCGACAAATTGTGTTGAGGACGATTTTAACGAAGATGAGCAAAAAGAAAAGGTCGAGGCAAACGGCGGCGCAATCACACAAACAGGCGATATTTGGCACTTAGGCGAACATCGGCTGATTTGTGGCGACTCAACACAATCAGAAACTTTTGAAAAGTTACTCGGCAATCAGAAAACTAAGCTGTGTGTTACATCGCCCCCGTATGGTGTTGGGAAATCCTACGAAGAAAAAGGGCTTGAACCGTGGTTTGAACTTATGAAACCCGCAATCAAGAATATTTGCCGCAACGCCGACATTGTTGTATTAAATCTCGGCGATTTATTTTCAACGGCTTCACAATTTATAGAACCGACATTTGCTTACTGCACAGAAATTCTCGCCGGCAACGGATACCGCCCGCTTTGGATTCGGATTTGGGATAAGAAACGGCAGGCATTGTCGAGCAACGCACCATACCACTTGGCTACAAACAAGCCTGTCAGTGATGCGGAGTGGCTTGGGGCGTTTGCAAGCGAAGATGCCAGCAACGCCGATGAGCTTGTCGTGCTTGACGACCACGGATACATAGTTGCGGCGGCAGGTCACAACTACAAATTTGTGAAACGGCTATCTCGGCAAGAGCGTAAAGACTGGGGCTACTCGTCATTGTGGCGAATCGCCAGCGTAACTGGAACAGCCAACACAAAAAACAAACTTGACGAACGCAATCACAAGGCGCGGTATCCTGTCGAACTTGTATGGAGAAGTTTGAAGCTCCACAGTGACAAAAATGATATAATTCTTGAACCTTTTTCTGGCAGCGGAACGGACATAATCGCTTGCGAACAACTGAACAGACGGTGTTTTGCGGTCGAGCGCGATGAAACGTATTGTGACATCAGTGTCGCTCGTTTCCGAAATTACAATCAAGACGCGGAAATATTTTTACAGCGCGGCGAACAGAAAATACCGCTTGCGGAAACGGGGCTGATGTTATGATTATCGAAAAAATGAAAATTGCGGACTTAAACGCCGCAAAATATAACCCACGCAAAAAACTCAAGCCCGGCGATTCGGAGTTTGAAAAATTGAAAAGGTCGATTGAAAGTTTTGGAATGGTCGAACCGCCTATTTGGAACAAGCGAACAGGGACAGTCGTTGGCGGACATCAGCGAATTTCAGTAATGAAAACCCTCGGCTATACCGAAACAGACGTGGTGATTGTCGACATAAGCGAACCCGAAGAAAAGGCTCTGAATGTGGCGTTAAACAAAATCAGCGGCGAATGGGACGATTTGCTGTTGACGGACTTGATGTCTGAATTAAAGACGATGGGCTTTGATACGGAGCTAACGGGCTTTTCAATGGACGAACTTGAACATTTGTGGGGCGACAATGATAAGTCCGAAGTAAAAGACGATGATTTCGATGTAGACAAGGCGGTTGCAGAGCCGCCTTTTACTATGCTCGGAGATTTATGGACGCTTGGACGGCACAGACTTTTGGTTGGTGACAGCACAAAAGCTGAAGATGTGGCACGTCTTATGGACGGAAATAAAATACATCTTTATCTTTCGGACCCGCCTTACGCCGTCTCATATTCCGCAAAAGCAGGCACAATCAAAAACGATGACCTTCGCGGCGACGAATTCCACGACAAACTACTTCTGCCGAGTTTCAAAAACGCGTTCGAGTATTTATATGAGGGCGGTTGGGGCTTTGTTTTCCACGCAAGCACAACATCAGAGTATTTCTTAAAAGCATACAGACTTGCGGGATATAAGTTGTCCGGAATTTGCCAGTGGGTAAAACCCTCACTTGTTCTTGGCCGCGCTCCGTTCCAATTTCAAAATGAGCCGTGTCTTGCGGGATTCAAAGAAGGCAAACCGCATTACTGGTTTTTACCGCCGAGTGAAGCAAGAAAACAGACGACAGTTTGGAATTTTGACAAGCCGCACAAAAATGAAAATCACCCAACGTGCAAACCGCTGCCGTTACTCGGACACATTATAAATATTGTTACCGCACCTGAAATGACGGTGTATGACAGCTTTCTCGGCAGCGGTTCAACGCTTATTGTTTGCGAACAAATGAATCGCCGTTGTCTTGGTATTGAGTTGGACGAAAAATACGCAGGTGTAATCGTCAAACGCTATATAGAACAAGTCGGTAGTGCTGATAGCGTGATGGTGGAGAGGAACGGAGATGTTCATAAATATTCGGAGGTGTTTTCGAGTGTCTAATGTAAGCGTTAATGAAAACTTGCAAGAGGCAATTCCGCTCATATACGAGGCGATTGACCTTATCGAAGCGGACAAAACTATCCCGCACAACTCCGCCATTTACAATGTGAACCAACTAATCACGTCAACTCTGATTTTGAAAGAGGTGAGCGACGATGAGTAAACCATTAACCCACGGTTCATTATTTGCGGGAATAGGCGGTTTTGAACTTGCGGCAAAGGAAACGGGCATCAAGACGCTCTGGAACTGTGAAATCGAGCCGTACCCCCGACTCGTTCTCAAGGCGAGGTTTCCTGATGTCAAGCAATATGGTGATATTCATAAATTAAACGGCGCAAAAGCCGAGCCTGTCGATATTATCACATTTGGCTCGCCGTGTCAGTCGTTTTCACAGGCAGGTCAGCGGGCGGGATTAGACGGCGCAAGCGGGCTGTTTTACGAGGCGGTTCGTATCATAAAAGAAATGCGAAAAGCCACAAACGGCGAATTTCCCAAGTATGCCGTGATGGAGAATGTACCGGGGATTTATTCGTCAAAATCTCAAGGCAAGTCTGATTTTCGGGAGGTCATATATGAATTGCTCAAAATCTGTGACGAAACCGTCAATGTTCCTAAACCTAAAAACGGCAAATTTCTTACTGCCGGGTTCGTCTTGGGAGACGGTTATTCCCTTGCTTGGCGAACGCTCTGCGCCTCCAAATTCGGAGTCGCCCAACGGAGGCGAAGAATGTTCCTTGTCGTCAGTTTTGCAGACGAATGCGCCGCAGAAATACTATCTGAGCCGCAAGGCGAAAGACGGAATTTTACGCCGAGTTACTTAAAGAAGCAAGGTTCTGCCGGAGGTGCTGAGGCGAGCGTTGGAAGCGTAGTCGCGTTTGAACCGGGTGCTTTACAGCGCATAGACAAAGCGGCGTGGGAAGACCAAGCGCGGACACTTCGCCGCTGGATGGGCGACAATCAAACGGCGGTGGCTTATGCCGTACCGCTTGATTTGCGTAACGCCGTCCGAAACGGCGGTGAGCAAGGCACGGGAGTTGGCGAGAACGGAGAGCCGAGTTACACTCTTACGTCCGAATATACCCACGGCGTGGCATTGGAACAACACATCATAGAAAATCACGCCAACGATGCCAGATATAAACTCTGTGAAAAGTACGCCCCTTGCGTAAACGCTCGTTCCGGGTTAGGCGGCGGAAATGTGGATTTGTGCATAGAAGTCAAGCCTATAATGCTTGACGAACGCAAGCAAGCCGCGCCGATTACCGAGGGATATGTCGGCAGTCTCACAGCTACCGACTACAAAGGGACGGCGGTTTATTTTGAACCCGCAATTGCGCTGCAGGGGAATCTTATCGGTCGCGCCAACGGCAACGGGCCTCTCGGCAAAGGTTACAAAGAGGAGCAATCCTACACTATAAATACGGTAGACAAAGGCGGCGCGGTTTGTTACTGCGAGCAAGTATCCGCTTTGACGACTGAGCTTGCACACGGGACAGGTTCGCAAGGACAGGTCGGCGGTCAATTAGTCGTTGAAAAAGAACCTGTTTGCTACCAAAACACAGTCGGCGCGTTATGCGCGTCAGACTGGCGCGGCATACGCAATCAGGACATCGGCGAGGATAAAGCAATAGTTGAAACGGAAACCTTCGGCAACAGCGGTTTTGGAAAGTGGCGTGAAAACGACACCGCAGGGCAGACAATTAAATCAAGCGGCGGCGATTTCCAAGGCTCGGAGAATGTTGTAGTCGAAAAAAGTTATGCCGTCCGCAGGCTAACACCTTTGGAATGTCTTAGGCTGCAAGGTTTCCCGGATGGTCATCTCTCCGACATCGACATTCAAATTCCGACCGCCGAGCAAATTGCATACTGGCGGGCGGCGTGGGCGGAGCTTGGCAAGAAAAAGACCGATAACCAACTTAAAAAATGGTTGGCTGACCCCTATGGCGATAGCCCTGCTTACAAGGCAATAGGTAATTCGCTCGCCGTGCCGGTGGCGTTGTTTGTGCTTGCGGGGATTGCCGAGGTCAACGATTATCTTTTTCCTGTTTGATTTCACCATTTTTTTCTTCAAATTCCGCGATTGCTTTACGTACAAGGTATAGAATTTCGCCATTAGCGGAGCGTCCGTCATATTTCGAGAGATAGTGCAACTTATAATGCAACTCGTCATCAATACGAATTCCGATGTGTTTTCCTTTTTCCACAGTAATTACCCCCCTCGTATATCGTGCTTATAATGTACTCATATTGAGTTGATTATAAGTCTAAAAAGAGGTATAGTGTTATTAGTGTACTCATTTTAAGTACACAATATCTTTCGGAGGTGGTAGTGTGAAAGTAGCTGTAATCGGTAGCCGAAGTATCACGACTGCGAACATTGGCGATTATTTGCCAGAGAAGACAACGGAAATCGCTAGCGGCGGAGCGAAATCGGGTGTTGATGTCCTTGCTAAAAAGTATGCCCACGAACACGGCATAGAATACACGGAATTTCTGCCCGAGTACGAAAAGTACAAACGCGGCGCACCACTAAAAAGGAATGAAACCATAGTAAATTACTCGGATTTCATTGTCGCAATTTATGACGGTTCAAGCAAAGGCACACGCTATGTTATTGACTACGCCAAAAAAGTTGGAAAGCCGTGCGAAGTTCACGTTATTATGTAGTATTTCAATCTCCCAATAATCGCCAAGCAGAGTTGCACATTGTCTAAATAAGTTGAACTGTGCAGAAAAAAGGCTTATACATAGTATGCTACAGAAAAAATAATAGGAGGCTACTATGGACGAGAACTGGGAAAAAGCTACAGAGGACTTTGTGATGGAGCGAGTCAACTATCACGGCGTACACGAGAACGAAGAAACCGCAGACGCTTATATGGCGTTGAAAACTGCCTACCAAGAAATGGAAAAAGCACTCAAAGGCACGGAGTACGAGCAACTGCTCCGAGATTGCGAGAACGCCTACCACTTGGCGGACGGCAAGAGTACAAGGTTTTACTACAACGCGGGGCTTAACGATGGAATCCGCGCTCTGACGCAAAGATAACAAAAATCGACTACAAAAGAACCGCGCCTCTGCGGTTTTTTTGTTGGTATTGTACAACAAAACAGATTTATTTTTGGTAGGTATATGTTTAGAAAATCGTTGATATAGTACAACACCTATGGCAATATGGGTATAACGAAAGGGGAGCAAAGCCCCACGGAATCTACATTTGCGGAGGAAACGATTATGAAACTCATCGAAGTGGCAAGGCATCAAAGGGACATTTTGAACGACGGTATGGGTTGGGTTGCGGTTTGGAAAGTGGCGCTGAAAAACGGCAAGGCAAGCTGGTTCAGCGAGGACGTTTTCCCCGACGACGGGACGAAAAACGACGAGCCCATTTTCGATGATGAGCAAAAAGCGAGGCTCGCCGAAATCGTCGAGTTGGACAACAACGCGGTTCTGCTCAACGGTTACATGCACAGTTGGATAGGCTCGGCGGACGAACCGCTGAACGCTGCGAGCATTGCAAAAGGGATTGAAAATCACTACGAGATGCACAACGCACTTTTGAAAGATTATCTTGCGGGCGAAGACGAAACGGACGAAAGCGAAACGAAAAGCACACAAGCCGAAACAAAAACAGAAACGCCGACAAGCAATGCTCCCGACACAATCGCAATTGAGTTACCTCTCAAGGGCGCGAACCAAGAAATTCTTACGGCTTTGCTAAACAGCAAGGCAACGCTTATAAAAACAGCACTCGGCGAGGACGGCATCGGTGAACTTCCGATTGAGTTTGCGGACGGCAAAGTAAAATTTAACTGGCTACGGTTTGGGGCTTCCGAAGAAGCGGTCACGGCTTGGAGTACATTCCTTGCGGCGGCGGTCAAGTACAGCAAGACGGCGAAGCGCGTCACCGCCAAAGACGGCGAGGTCGAAAATCAAAAGTTTTCATTCAGAGTTTTCCTCACAAAGCTAAAGTTGGACGGCGCGGAAAACAAATGGTACAGACACTTTCTACTCCGAAACTTAACGGGAGACAGCGCGTTCGCCACAGCCGAAAGCAAACAACGCTGGCTCGAAAAGCATAGCAAGAAAACCGAAACCGAGGAGGTGGCAGAATGATACTTCAAATGTCGACTAAACAAGAGGTAGAGCGTGTCAGGACGGAATTTCCGCCCGGCACGAGGATTGAACTGCCAAGCGGAATGGCGGACGAATATTCGCCGATTCCCGCAGGCACAAGGGGTACAGTCACATATGTTGACGATTTGCTCGGAGTTGGCGCAAACTGGGACAACGGAAGCCACCTAAACGCGATTTACAACATTGACGAAATCCGCAAGCTAACGCGGTCGGAGTTGATTAAGGAACAAGCACGGGCAGTCACGAAACTTCCGAATTGCCCAAATATGTTCAGCAAAAACGAGGTTTTAGAAATTGCGATTGCACAGGGCTACAGAGAATTTACCGAGTTCGTCTTCAACCACGGCGACATCTACGGCGAATTTATCTTGACGGGCGAGTTGCCCGCAGAAATCGACAGAGAGGATTTTTCAAATGACGAAAACTAAATTACTTGACGCACTCCGCTTATCCGAGGAGCAGAACAAGCCAATCAGCGATTGGTGGGACGAGTTTGTAACCTTGACGGCGTTGGTTGCAAACGCAAGCACAGAGGCGATTGACGAGGCTTGGAACGAGGTAGACAGCGCCGCCGAAATCGGCGAATAGCAATTAAAAATAGTTAAACGAAAAGGCACTCGCGGGGGAGTTCTTTTTCGTTTGTCCATTTTTGCGAAAAGGAGGCAAACCGCCTATGACAAAAAGCAAAATTGAAATTCCAAAGTTGGCGCAAAAGTTTATGTTGCCGACAAGCCACTACGACCTTGACAAGGCGGTTTTCGTTGAGGATTTTATCTCCGCGCTCAAGCATACCAAAGCCGAGTGGAAAGGGCAGTCGTTCGTACTGCTTCCGTGGCAAGCCGAAATTATAAAAACAGTTTTTGGCGTTATCGGGGGTGACGGTTATCGTCAATTTAGAAGTTGCTATATAGAAATCGGGAAGAAGAACGGCAAGACAATGCTTGCGGCGGCTTTAGCGTTGTACCTTTTGATAGGCGACAAGGAGGAAGGCGCGGAAATATACTCATGTGCCGCCGACCGTGGGCAAGCAAGTTTAATTTACCGCGAGGCGGCGATAATGGCGAAAAATTGTCCTGCTCTTGCCAAACGCATTAAGGTTATAGATTCACAAAAACGAATTGTTTATTCCAAAACAAATAGTTTTTATCAAGTTCTTTCAAGCGAGGGCTACAGCAAGCACGGAATAAATCCGCAAGCGGTTTTATATGACGAAACCCACGTTGCCGACAGAGAAATGTTTCGAGTTATGACTCACGGCTCGTCAGACGCTCGCCGTCAACCGCTTCACTTGTTCATTACAACGGCGGGAAATAACATTCATTCAGTTGGATATGAATTGCACCAAAAGGCTCTTGATATTCGAGACGGGCGAAAAATTGACAGCAGCTTTCTGCCGATTTTATATACTGCCGAGCCGGAGGACGATTGGACAAAGCCTGAAACGTGGGCGAAAGCAAACCCGTCAATGGGTGTGACCATTCCCGAAGACAGTCTGCGCCGCGCTTGCGATTCGGCAAAACAAAATCCTACCGAAGAAAATAGTTTCAAGCAATTAAGATTATGTCTTTGGACGGAGCAAGCGATACGGTGGATGCCGATGCACATTTGGGACGAGTGTGCGTTTCCCGTTGACGAAGAAAAATTGCTCGGCAAGATTTGTTATGCAGGGCTTGATTTGAGTTCAACAAACGACATAACGGCGTTGGTCTTGGTGTTCCCGCCGAATACTGATTGTGACAGATTTCAAGTAATCCCATATTTTTGGTTGCCTGAGGATAACATTCCTCTGCGGGTTCGCCGTGACAGCGTTCCATATGATATTTGGCAACAACAAGGGCTGTTCAATGTGACAGAGGGCAACGTAATTCACTATGAGTACATTTGGAATTTCATAGAACGACTCGCCGCGAAATATAACATTGCGGAGGTTGCGTTCGACAGATTTATGGCGGCGCAGATTACTCAACACCTCGAAAATATGGGCTTGTTGCCCGTGCCGTTTGGGCAGGGGTTTGTCAGTATGAACGAGCCGACAAAAGAGCTTATGCGGCTCACGCTTTCAAAGAAAATCGCCCACGGGGGCAATCCCGTTTTGCGTTGGATGGCTAACAACATTTGTATCCAAAGCGACAGCACAAGCGGCGAGGCGCGGGGTATGGACGACGCGGGGAACATCAAGCCGTCAAAAGCGAAATCGGGCGAAAAGATAGACGGAATCGTAAGTCTTATAATGGCGTTGGGGCGGGCAATGGTTCACGATGACAAGTCAAAAGAATATGACGGCGCGGGGGTGATTTGGATATGAACATATTTAGCGGGCTGTTTCGTTCAAGGGATAAGCCGAAAGGCAGTATCGGCGGCGTTGGCGGCGGTTTCAGATTTAATATGGGCGGTACGTCAAGCGGAAAAACCGTGACGGAACGGTCAGCAATGCAGACAACGGCGGTTTATTCGTGCGTAAAAGTTATCAGCGAGGCTGTGGCTTCGCTTCCTTTGCACGTCTACGAGGAAAAGCCAAACGGCGATACCGAAAAAGCGACAAGACACGCGCTTTATACCCTTTTGCATCTCGCCCCAAACGTCGAAATGACGGCGTACACGTTCATTGAAACTGCTCTCACGCACCTTTTGTTGTGGGGCAATTTTTATGCACAGATTGTCCGTGACGGGCGGGGTTTCCCGATAGGTTTGTACCCGTTGTTGCCGAATTTAATGGACATTAGCCGAGATAATTCGACAAAAGAAATCGTCTACACATATCGTTCCGACGGCGGCGAAATCAAGCTAAGTCGCTACAGTATTCTTCATATTCCGGGGCTTGGCTTTGACGGCGTTGTTGGCTACAGTCCGATTGCCCTCGCCAAAAACTCAATAGGAATGGCAATCGCGACAGAGGAGTACGGCGCGGCGTTCTTCAAAAACGGCGCGAATCCGGGCGGCGTGCTTGAGTTTCCGGGGACGGTCAAGGACGTGGCGCGGGTTAAAGAAAACTGGAACACAGGCTACAGAGGCTCGGACAACGCCCACAAGATTGCGTTACTTGAGGAGGGTGCGAAGTTAAATCCAATTTCAATACCGCCAGAACAAGCGCAATTCATTCAAACGAGACGCTACGAATTAGAGGAAATCGCGCGTGTATTCAGAGTGCCTCTACATCTTGTAGGCGACCTTGAACACGCCACTTTCAGTAACATTGAATTTCAGAGTATGAATTTTGTAAAGTTCACGCTTATTCCGTGGATAAGACGGCTTGAATTAGGCTTTGAAAAATCGTTGTTGCCTCCGTGGGAACAATCAAGTGTGTTTATTAAGTTTTCAGTAGACGGCTTGCTCCGAGGAGCATATAAAGAGCGAATGGAAGGCTATGCAATCGGCATACAAAATGGGATTTATTCTATAAACGAAGTCAGAGCCTTAGAAAATATGAATTTGTTGTCAGATGGTGAGGGCGGCAACTTGCACATCTTGAACGGCAACGCAATCAAGCTCGCCGATGCAGGCGCGGCGTATGGTTTGAATAAAAAACAGGAGGGTTCATATGAAGACAAAAAATAAGTTTTACAACTTTGCAAGGGACGAAACAACGGGTGGACGCGAGCTGTTCATTGACGGCGAAATCGCGCAGGATATGTGGTTTGGCGATGAATGTACGCCAGGGAAGTTCCGTGATGAGTTGTTCGCCGAAAAGGGCGACATAACGCTGTGGATTTCAAGTCCCGGCGGTGATTGTTTCGCGGCGAGTCAAATTTATACAATGTTGGTTGATTATCAAGGCAATGTGACAGTGAAGATTTACGGAATGTGTGCTTCGGCGGCGAGTGTAATTGCTATGTCAGGTACAAAAGTTTTGATGTCGCCGACAGCGTTATTGCTTATTCATAATCCGTGGACAATTGCTGTCGGTGACAAAAAGGAGTTTATAAAAACAGGCGAGTTTTTGGACGAAGTAAAAGAAACCATCTTAAACGCCTACGAAATCAAAACAGGCCTGTCAAGGGCTAAATTAAGTCATCTTATGGATGACGAAACGCCGATGAATGTCAACAAAGCAATTGCGCTCGGTTTTTGCGATGGCATAATCGAGGACGAAAAGAAAGTCCAAAAAGAACCGCAAATACCCGAAAACAAAACAACCGTAAAGTCGCTTTATCAGCGGCTTAATTTAATTTCAGGAGGGCAAACAAATGTCTAAACTTATGGAACTTTATGACAAACGCAATACTCTCGTACAATCGACAAGGGCGTTTCTTGACGCGAAACACGCAATCAGCGACACGCTGTCCGCCGATGACGAGTTGGCGTACAACAAAATGGAGGTTGATATTTCCGCGCTGTCAAAGGAAATTGAGCGTGAGGGCAGACTGTCCTCAATCGAAAACGACCTAAAAAAGCCGACCAGTCAGCCGATTTTGGGACAGCCAACTTCTGGACAGTCTGTCCAGAAGTCCGGCAGAGCATCGGACGAATACAAAGCTGATATGCTGACTGCGCTTCGCACAAATTTCCGTCAAGTCAGCAATGTTCTCACCGAGGGCACGGACGCAAACGGCGGCTATTTAGTACCCGCTGAATACGATAAACGCTTGATTGACGGCTTGACGGAAGAAAACATTCTTCGCAAACTCGGCACAACAATCAAAACATCAGGCGAACACAAAATCAATCTTGCAGGGACTAAACCCGCCGCCGCTTGGATTGACGAGGGCGGGACATTATCCTTCGGCGATGCCACTTTCGCGCAGATTGTGCTTGACGCACACAAACTCCACGTTGCCGTCAAGGTCACGGAAGAGTTGTTATACGATAGTGTTTTCAACCTTGAAAACTACATCATCGACCAGTTCACAAAGGCTCTCGGAAACGCCGAAGAAGATGCTTTTTTGAACGGAAACGGCACAGGCAAACCGCTCGGGCTTTTCGCCGCGACAGGCGGCGGGCAAATTGGCGTGACAACAGCGGGAACAACTGCGATTACATCAGACGAATTGCTAAATCTTGTCTATGCGTTAAAACGTCCGTATCGCAAAAACGCCGCTTTTATCACGAATGACGGCACACTCGCGACAGTTCGCAAACTTAAAGACGGAAGCGGAAATTATCTGTGGCAACCATCATATCAAGCGGGCGAACCCGACAGATTGCTTGGTTATCCTATTCATACTTCGGCATATGTTCCGACAATTGCGGCGGGGGCTACTCCGCTTGCTTTCGGCGATTATTCGTACTACAACATAGGCGACAGAGGTTCGCGTTCATTTGCTGAACTTAAAGAACTTTTTGCGGGGAATGGTATGGTCGGCTTTGTCGCAAAAGAACGCGTGGACGGCAAACTTGTGTTGTCCGAGGCAATTCAGATTCTCAAAATGAAAACGGCGTAAAGGTGGGGGAGTTTATGGCTATCAATTGTATCGACTGTTGGAATTTGAAAAATGACGGCTGTCCGTATGCGGAAACTCCGCCGCAAAAGCTACCGCCCCCAAAAACCCCGCCGCTAACGGGGTTCTGTACTCGGTGGACAAGTAAACCGCCAAAAGTAAGGAACACTTTTGATACTGATATTGATGATTGATAGGGGGTTGGTGGCGTGAAGATTGCTGAAAAGTTACTGCTGAAAGTTAAGGCTAATTTAGTTCTTGAACACAATGCGGACGATGAGTTGTTGCTCACTTACATTCACGCCGCTGTTGACTACGCCCAAAGCTATCAGAAAACAACATACCGTAGAAGATTACCGCCGTCCACGGAACAAGCTATTATTATGCTGTCGAGCCATTTCTATGAAAGTAGGGATGGTTCGACAGGCGGTTTTTTCGCCGACACAGCGGCGGCGGGCGGGCGAGTGTGGGAAACCGTCCGCTTGCTTCTTGCCGTAAATCGAAATATAGAGGTGTAGATTATGTCGCAGACTTTCGGCAAAAAAGAATTAAACAAACACACGACTGACGATTTGAAGAAAATGCAAGCGTGGTCGTTCGAGCGAAAGATTATGGTTACGCAAACACGCATACAGGAGTGGTATCAGCGGTTTGACGGCAAGGTTGCTATAAATTTTAGTGGAGGAGTTGACTCAACTGTACTTTTAGATTTAGCACGGTGTTGTTATCACGACATTCCCGCCGTGTTCGTTGATACTGGCTTGGAATGGCCGGAAGTACGGGAAACAGGCTATGTGCCGATTGTCGGAACATTAGCGAGCGAAAGCCGCAGACGGCGAGATGCGTGGCTGCTTACAGGCTGTAATGCCTTTGACGCAAAGAAACAAATAAGCAAACCTTTGTCTTTTTGGAAACAAAGTGATGTCCTGCACTACATTCATGAATTCAACATTCCATATGCGAGTATCTACGGCGAAATTGTCGCGGACAAAAAAGGTGTGTACAAAACGACAGGAGCAAAACAAACGGGCTGTTCACTTTGTCCGACAGGTTGTCATCTTGACAAAACGAACAAGTACAAGTTAATGAAAGAAACCCACCCCGATTTATGGGATTACGGAATCAACGCTCTCGGGCTTGGTGATTTTCTTGACTTTGTTGGCGTGGATTATGGGAGGGAGTGCGAATGTCAATCAAACTCAACACCTTTATAAACATTGTTTCCACAACATCAGCAAAAAATTCAGGTGGGTTCGTCACTCACGGCGATAATGTTTTAGCGAGTGTTCGCGCGTATTTCGAGCAGAAAAACAGTACCGAAAAGTGGAACAATATGGCGGTGTTTTCAGAGGCGAACGCAATCTTCAAGTTTCGCAAAATACCAAACTTAACCATAACGCCACAAATGTTG
>BNUF01000058.1 GCA_025997155.1 Clostridia bacterium | reverse complement strand
TTGCACCCGTTCTCAATAATGTACAGCAGGGCATTTACAAACGTTAGGTTGTCAACCTCCACGTTCCCGCGTTGCTTGGGTAAATATGGCTCTATTATCTTAAATTGCTTCGCTGTTATCTTCATATGTTCAAAGTAACATTTTTTGAGCGGTTTGTCAAGACATAGTGTGAACACGCTCTAATACATTAATACCCACACTATCGAAAATACAAACTGTTTTTGAAAAATTAGGGCTTAGTTGACTAGTTATTTGTTTCTGAGGTAAGACTTTGGGCATTTTTTCGCTTGCTCGAAGTTGCTGTAAATAAAGTAAGGAAAATAGTGGAAAAAGCAAATTTGAACGTATTTTTTGAACTTCGGCGTGGAGATTGCGTAAAAAATCATAACCAGCCGCCATTTCCTCGGTTGAGTTTTCGATATATTTAAGAAACTGATTTATTTCTGGGCTTATGTCTCCCATAGTATCCCTTGTATTGACGAAAACTCTCTCCGCGCCGTCGTCAAGGAATATGGTCTTATCCAGTTTGCAGTATGCGCCGAAAGGGTAAATGTGCCGTCCTTTGCCGAACAAATCGAACGTACAGATAAATATTATATATGTTTTCCGCAAACTAATTTTGTTAAAACCTTTTGTTATTAGGGGGGCGAGATTTGCACGTCCGAGTTACACTACTGAAAATTGCCTGTCTGTGAGGACTTGAATTTACCCTGCTGAAAGTTGCTTGTCTGTATTGGCATAAAATAGGTTTAATGTATTGTTTTAGTAAATAATTTGGAAGAATTTGAAGATTGCTAAAAGTGATTGAAAAAACACTTGACTATTTAGCTGTATTGCGTTTGCGGTGTGTATATCCCCCGTTTGCAACGCCGTCCAAAGGCACGATTGCATATATTTAAGGGGAATTTTTATTTCCGTTCCGTTGTCGATGGCTGTTTGTTAGTTGTACAGCGCGGTTTCCATAACTTCCGTATAAAAATTTTCCCCGTATTCAAGTATCTTTGCTAAAATTTTTTCGGACGCAATTACAACCCCGTTTGAGAGTCTGTAATCGTCATTGCACATAGCGACAAGTGCCTCGTTCGCAATACGGTATGTCCTGTGTTGGAAATCATCAAAATTGCCGTTCTTCATAGCCCATTCCTTATTTATGTCTCAGTTTGTCAAACGGTGCATAACTCGTTCTACTTGTTCGCGGTCGCCTCCGTATCGTATGAGGTATGACAAATCCACAACAGGTTCTTTGCGTGTAGTTTTATCGGCGGGGCGTACCGCTTCGGCGACTTTCTCCGTGATAACCTCCGCAACGTTGGCAACACTTTCCACAACATTCCGAACTGCCGCGCCGAATTTCTTTATATAGCTGATAACAAATTTTCCGTTATCGTCCGTTTTTCCAACGGCTAACGCGCGTTCGGGAAGCGGTGATTGCGCGGGGTTCGCCACAAGCGTGTAATTATTTATGCTGAATTGATTTCCGTCATACCGCTGAACAGCCGATATATAGCCGTTTTCAGCGAGTATCCGCTGATGTTTGCCGTAAGTTCTTTCGCATATCCCAAGTATATTCATAATCAATCGTCGCGAGGGGTGGGTTTCGCGGTCGCCTTGCGCGTAACCGCCGAACACGCAATGAACGGCGTAAATTGCTTTTGCGACAAACGATATCTTTTTATTTTCGAATATCGATTTCGGGATTTTGCCGTAACCGTATTGTTTCAAGCCCACCGTGCGTATTTTTTCGTATGCGTCCTCAAAGCCGACTTCCGCGCCTGTCGGGGCTTCAAGAAATTTTTTCGGGAGGTCGATTATTTTGTAAAGGTTGCTTTTACGTCCTCGATGTTCAATCTCGATGTAACCTTGCCGTTCCAAACCTTTCAGCGCGGCGCGAACCTGTACGATGTTGATACCCGTTAAACGGCTCATTGTCGCGACTGTTGGAAAACAGCAGTTTTCCTTGTAAGTGCTTATCAAGGCGTATACGCATTTTTCATAACGAGTAAGTGACGGGTCGATAATCGGGTATCCGCGGAGTGCGTTGTGTCCGTTCGCGTCGATTTCGTCCCTCTGTTTCGCGCCTTTGGCGGCGAGCGTGCAGGGGTCGAGTTCTTCTGCCCTTGCCGCGACTGGCTCGTTAAGGGCGTTATATCCGCCGAAATTAAAGCCTTGCGTTTCATCTTGTAAAGCGTTATAATTAGTGTAACTCATACAAACAGCTCCTTTTCATACAAAAACACCGTGGTGGACGGTGTTTTTTCTTGTAGTTTTGTTTTATCGGGAGTTCAATATTTTCGCAACAAAAAACCGCCCTAACTGTTTCGTTAAGGCGGTTTTTATAAAAATATAATGTTGTTGGCTATTTGTTCTTCTTTGCGGCAATCTCGGCTCTCATCGCGGCGATTATGTCCTTGTTGCCGTCTGATAAATTTTTCAATTCATCTTCGGCAAGGTCGAACCTGTCGCAGATGTCGTAAATAATGTCGCCTCTTGCTATGCTTTTCGCGATTGCTTTTAAGAAAGTCTTTTGTGTTTGTTCGGCGCGTTTTTGCTCCTGTTCGGCGCGTTGGCGTTCTTGTTCGAGTTCTTTCTCAATACGCTTTGTCCTGTCGAAATCAGCAAAATAATCTACCGAAAACGCCGAATACACCGTATTCGCCTGTGTTTCCATTGCTGCCATAAGATTTTTCGCCCCTTCCTTGTCGGTTATCTTGCTTTTATCAATAATTTCATACGTTGAGGTACGCAAGTTTTCAAGCATTGCCTGCGTAACGCTAAGTGAAAGTTTTTTCTCGGAATACATTCTAAGAATTGCTGAATGAGTTTCTCGGTAATCCTCCGCGAGTTCGGGCAACTTTTCATCGGTCGCCTTGTCGGGTTCGTTGCTGATGTAGAACGGAAGCATTATGCTTAACGAGCGTTCGCTCATTTGCGCCGCGCTGTAATTCCTTTCCCGAAGTGTCGGGATTTTATAGGTAAGCGTGTGATTTTCGTAATTAACTTGAAAATCATTTGGCAGTTGTAAGGTCACTTCAACCTCTTTTGGCGTGTCCTCCGTGTCGCGCAGGTAAATCACAACAGACCTCGGCAAATGCATTATAACGGAATTTTCGATGTCAGTCCTGCCGTGGCTTACCGCCGCACGGAAACCGTACTCAAACAGCCTAAACGCAATCTGTTTATCTTCCGAGGTTTGATACTCAAAATGGAACAAATCTCCGTTCACGGAAATCAAATAATCCGATGTTCGCTTGTCGTGAGTCGTCAACTCCATAGAAATGTTACTTTCAGTGCGGAGGCGAATTACCTCGCTGTCAAGGGGATAATCAGCCAAAAACGCGCCGTTTCTGTGGAAGTCCAGCGTCCCCGCCTTATTTTATCTATCGGAGGTGTTTACAATGAACAACAAACGCCTTGAACTACACAACATTTTGGTAGGGTTGCTCGAGTCGTCAAACGTATATTTTCAACCTCCATGTACGGTTAAGATGCAATACCCGTGCATAATCTACGCTCGAAACAGAGTATCAACGACATACGCGGACAACTTACCATACAACCACAGGGTTTGCTACATTGTAACAGTGATAGACTCTAACCCCGACAGCGATATTCCGTCAAGAATCGGGACGCTCCCGCTTTGCAAGTTCGACAGACACTACACCGCTGATAACTTGAACCACGACGTTTACAACATCTATTATTAGGGAGGAAATTTATGAAAATAGTTTGGGACAAAATAACCGAAAAACTATACGAAACTGGTGTCAGTAACGGAGTGTTGTATCAACAAGACACCACGGGCAACTACCCTATCGGGGTCGGCTGGAACGGTTTAACCGCCGTTACCGAAAGTCCGTCTGGGGCGGAAGTCACTCCGATTTACGCCGATAACGGCAAATACCTGAATCTCGTTTCCGCCGAGGAGTTCGGCGCGACAATCGAGGCGTACACGTATCCGGACGAGTTCGGGTTGTGCGACGGTTCTGCGGAAATTTCACCAGGTGTCCGTATCGGTCAGCAACCGCGCAAGGAGTTTGGATTGGTGTATAAAACTGTACTTGGTAACGACACCGAAAAAAACGAATACGGTTACAAGCTGCATATTATCTACAACGCAACCGCCGCGCCGTCTGAGAAGGCTTACGCAAGTATCAACGAGAGCCCGGAGGCTATAACATTCTCTTGGGAAATCGCAACAACCCCTGTCCCCGTTACAGGTTTCAAACCGACAGCTTCGCTGACAATCGACTCCACAAAAGCTGATAGCGCTAAGTTGACAGCCTTGGAAGATATATTGTTCGGAACAACGGACGACGACCCGAGACTGCCGCTTCCTGATGAAATAGCCACTATATTAGCGTAAAGAAAGGAGAATCATATATGCTTAAGAAAACTATGACGTACACCGACTTCGACGGAAACGAGAGGACAGAAGACTTCTACTTCAATCTGTCAAAAGCTGAAACTCTTGAAATGGAAATGGGTACGACTGGCGGAATGTCCCAAATGCTCCAAAAGATTGTCGCCGAACAAGACTCTAAACGGATTATCGATATTTTCAAAGACATCATTCTCAAATCATATGGTGAAAAGTCTCCGGACGGAAAACGATTCGTCAAGAACAAAGAGTTGTCAGACGCCTTCTCACAAACAGAGGCGTACAGTGATTTGTTTATGGAACTGGCTACGGACGCCGATGCCGCGACAGAGTTTATCAATTCAATTATACCGCATAAAACCGCGTAAGTAAAGTATAAATTAGAAAGAGGGCGAGATGAGTGCTGACAATTACGATACCTGAAAAAGAATTCTACGACGAGACTAACCAAGAGTTCATAACAATCAAAAGTGAAACTATTCAGTTGGAACACTCTCTCGTTTCACTTTCAAAATGGGAGGCCGAGTGGTGTAAACCGTTTCTCGGCAAAGATGAAAAGACCACCGAGGAAACTATTGATTATATACGGTGTATGACAATTACACAAAACGTCAGTCAAGAATTTTACAACAATCTGTCGAGGTCCATAGTCAACGAAATTGCCGATTATGTCAACGCTCCAATGACAGCTACTTGGTTCAACGAACAAGAAACCGCAAAGAAAAGCAGAGAGGTTATCACCGCTGAAATCATCTACTATTGGTTGATAGCGCAGAACATTCCAATGGAGTGTCAGCACTGGCATTTAAACCGTCTGTTGACTTTGATACGCGTTTGCACTTTGAAGAATCAACCGCCGCCAAAGAAAGGCGGACGCAGAGATACGATATCACGCCAACGAGCCTTGAATGAATCTCGCCGTACACAGCTTAACACGAAGGGGTGACAGTTCAAAATGGTGACAGTTAAACATAGCGGCAACTTCAAGAACACCGAGAAATTCCTGAAAGGTGCGGAAAAGCTGAATCTAAGAACTATTTTAGAATCATACGGACAACAAGGAATTCAAGCGCTTTCTAAAACCACGCCTGTTGATTCGGGATTAACATCAACTTCTTGGAAGTATGAAATAAAAGTAAGCAAGGGTTCGGCTTCTCTCACTTGGACAAACTCGAACATTATCAACGGTGTTCCTATTGCTATCTTAATACAATACGGTCATGGCACAAAAAACGGCGGATATGTTCAGGGGAGAGACTACATAAACCCCGCGTTGCAACCTATATTTGATAAGATTTCAGAAGACGCTTGGACGGAGGTGAATAAATTATGAGTTCAATAGACAACCGAATAGTTGAAATGGTGTTTAACAACAGACAGTTTGAAGACGGAATACAGACAAGTATCAAATCTCTTGATAGTTTGAATAAAGGTTTGACTGCCACAGGACATGGAAACGCTTTATCGGCTTTGCAGGCAGGAGTCGAAACCATTTCGGAAAGATTCTCCGCGTTAGGCGTCATTGGCGTTACCGCTTTAATGAACATCACTAACCGAGCTGTTGACGCAGGTGTAGCTCTTGCTAAGTCTCTGTCAGTCGACCAGATAACGGCGGGGTTTAACAAATTTGAAGAAAAGACGAAATCAACGCAAACCATTATGGCGGCTGGATACAGCATGGAGGAAGTCAACAAACAATTAGAAAAACTTATGTGGTATGCTGACGAAACCAGTTATAGTTTTACTGATATGACGAAAAATGTTGGCAAATTTGCAGCCTCTGGTGTCGACTTGGACACAGCTGTTACAGCAATGCAAGGTATTTCTAACTGGGCGGCTATATCCGGACAGGGAACAAATGAGGCCAGTAGAGCTATGTATAATTTAGCTCAATCTCTTGGCACTGGCAAAGTAAGATTGATTGACTGGAAATCAATTGAAAACGCTAACATGGCTACTAAAGAGTTCAAGGAAACAGTCATTAAAACCGCACAAGAAATGGGAGTACTTTCGGCTGACACAGAGGTTACTTTTGCGAATTTCTCAAGCACCTTGGAACAGGATTGGTTTACTTCTGACGTTCTTCTTAAGTCGCTTGAAAAGTATGGCAACTATTCCGATGAAGTTTATCGGCTACAACAAGAAATGGGATTCAGCGGAGCGACCGAAACAATGGAGTGGATGTCCAAAAACATGGATACAGCGTTCATGAATTTAGGCGACCGAGCGTTTAAAGCCGCGCAGGAGGCTAAGACTTTTACAGACGCTATAAACGCTACCAAAGACGCGGTAAGCAGTGGTTGGATGATCACATTTGAAACTATTGTCGGTAATTACGAAGAGGCAAAGTCTCTATGGACAAGTTTCGCGGGTTACTTATGGGAAATATTTGCTTCTGGAGACCAAGCCCGCAATGAAATGCTGGCGGCGTGGAAAGAATTAGGCGGACGCAACGACTTACTTGATAGCATTTCAAATCTGTACGAAGGTATAAAATCAATCATTACACCGCTTAAAGAAGCGTTCAGTGATATATTTCCTCCGATGACGGCGGAAAGACTTTTCGCTTTTACGGAGGGTTTAAAAGAACTAACCGCTAAACTCACTATCAGCGACGATACGTCAGATAAACTTAGGCGTACATTCGCAGGTTTGTTCGCGATTCTTGACATGGGAGGAATGTTATTTTCAGCGTTGTGGCAAGGGCTGAAAGACCTAATAGGTGTATTTCTTCCAGCCGGAGACGGACTTCTTGACTTTACCGCGAAATTCGGCGATTGGTTAGTCGGCGTTCGCAACGCGGCAAAGGAAAGTGATGTTTTCAATGTCGCACTCCAAAATATCGAACAATTTATCAAATCAGCTATTGATTTTCTTGCTCCCGGTGTAGATAACATCATTATATTTTTCAAAGGACTTTGGGAGGGCATAGGCGAGAGTATCGTCAAACTACAAGAGAAACTTGGAGAGTTTGATATTATCAACTTAAACCCGCTTTCGACATTTTCTGAAAACGCTAAAACACACCTTGAGCCATTTTCCATTATCGGTGATATGTTCAAGAAAGTATTTGAAGCAATAGCAACGGTTCTTGAATGGTTTGCGCCTATCGCCACGACACTTGGAAGTATCATTGGAAAAGTATTTGAAGCTCTTGGAGAGACTATCGGCAGACTTATCAAGAATCTCGACTTCAATATTCTTGATATAGTCAACGCGGGGTTATTTACAACGGTTATTATCGGACTTAAAAATTTCGTGTATTCGTTGGAAAGTATTACCGCAAAAGCCAGCGGTATGTTAGGCTCAATTAAAGGAGTACTTAACGGCGTCCGAGATTCGTTAGAGATGTATCAACAGCGGTTGAAAGCGCAGGTGTTATTTACGATAGCTTCGGCGGTAGCGTTGCTTGCGGGTGCGTTAATCGTGTTGTCCACAATTGATGGTGATAAATTAGCGGTGGCGCTTACTGGGATAACGGTTTTGATGAGCGAATTAATGGGCAGTATGATGTTATTTGGCAAGTCGATACCCGCTGTTAAAGGACTTGCAACAGCGACAGTTGGTATTACGGCAATAGCGCAGATGGTTCTTATTCTCTCAATTGCCGTAAGGATACTTGCTGGACTTGAAACCAATCAACTAATGGCGGGCGTAGTCGCCATAGGTATTATTCTGGCGGAGATAGCAGGTTTTACGCAAATATTCAACCCCGCGAAACTTATAAGCACAGGTGTTGCTATGATTGCCATTGGTGCGGCGTTAAACATAATAGCAAGCGCGGTGAAAACATTAGGCGGAATGGATACTACCGCAATGGCGCAAGGTCTTGTCGCTATATTCGCTATCCTTGTAGAGATAGCAGTGTTTAGTCGGGCTGTCAACCCCGAGAAACTTATCAGCACAGGCGTAGCTATGATTGCCATGGGCGCGGCACTGAAAATTATGTCAAGCGCGGTGAAGTCGTTAGGCGAATTGGATATTGCCGATTTAGTCAAAGGCGTTATTGCCCTTGGTATTGTTATGGCTGAAATAGCAGGTTTCACGCATATTGTCAACCCCGCGAAACTCGTAAGTACAGGCGTTGCCATGATAGCAATGGGCGCGGCAATCAAAATAATGGCAAGCGCCGTCAGAGATTTCGGAGCAATGAATATCGAAGACCTTGCTAAAGGGATTATTGCCATGGGTGTCGCGTTAGCCGAAATAGCAGGATTTACTCAAATCATCAACCCAACTAAACTCATCAGCACAGGCGTAGCAATGATTGCCATGGGCGCGGCACTTCTTATCATCGCAAATGCGGTACAAAGTTTTGGCAGTATGTCATACGAAGAATTAGCAATAGGTCTGATAGCGTTAGGAGGAGCTCTTGCTATTATCGCAGTCGCAATGACCGCTGTGCAAACCGCTATATCAGGCGCGGCGGCTATGTTGGTTATGGCGGCGGCAATCGCCATATTAACTCCCGCGTTAATGCTCCTTGGAACAATGGAATATGATGAAATTGGCAAATCTTTACTGATGTTATTTGGAGCGTTTGTTGTCGTCGGCGCGGCGGCTTTAATTCTTAGCCCCTTAATACCCGCTATATTAGGATTAGCGGCGGCTGTCGCTTTGCTTGGAGTTGGCACATTAGCGGCTGGAGTTGGCGTAACGCTGTTGTCGGCAGGTCTTGCGGCTTTAGCGGTTTCAGGAACAGCAGGAGCGGCGGCTTTAGTAATTGTAGTTTCCTCTTTGATAAGTTTGATTCCTTATATTTTCGAGAAAGTCGGAGAGGGTATAATCGCATTAGCTGGAGTTATCGAAAACGGAGTTCCCGCTATCATGAAAGCGGTTGAGGCTATAATTATAGCACTAGTTGATGTTCTTATCAAGCTACTTCCAATGATTGTTGACGCGGGCATAAAGTTGCTTATCGCGCTCCTCAAAGGAATCTCCGAAAACATACAAGACATTGTGACACTCGCGCTTGAAATAATTTCCGAATTGCTAAGCGGACTCGCCAACGGTATCCCCAGAGTTGTTGAATCGGCGGTGGACTTAATTGTGGCGTTTTTAGAGGCAATTGGCAAAGAAACGCCTCGAATTATTGACGCGGCATTCAACATGATAATAGACTTTATAAACGGGCTGGCTGACGCTATTCGCGAGAACACAGGAACACTTATTGAAGCTGTAATGAATCTTGCGGACGCTATAATTGACGGATTAATTGACGGTATATTTGCGGGCATTGACGGAGTTGTTACCATGATCGCCGACCTTTGCATAAGACTTTGGGAGAGTTTCAAGGAGTTCTTCGGGATTGCGTCACCGTCTAAACTCATGGAAGACGGCGGCGGCAACATCATAAAAGGCTTGATAAACGGCGTTTCCAACAAGTTAGATGAAGCTGTTACGGCTATTAAAAATCTCGGAAAAGCTATGCTAGCCGGAATTAAGGGCATAATCAACGGCGTTGACGGCATAAAAAAAGTCGCTTCTAACATTATTTCCGGGCTGAAGAACGGTCTTGAAAAGGGGCTTGGAGAAATTGGCATAGCCGCAAAGAACCTTGGTAATAAACTTCTCAACGGAATCAAAGACACTCTTGGTATAAATTCGCCGTCTAAACGCATGGCGGAAATCGGAGAATATTCAGGACTAGGACTTGTACATGGACTTAACAGCATGGAAAACGCGGTGTCAAAAACGGCGGGAAGTATCGGCGACACGGCATATTTATCTATGCAAAAATCACTTTCAAATGTTTCGGATATGTTCCTTGGAGATTTTGATATGACTCCGACGCTTCGTCCGGTGATAGATACGAGCGATATCGAGAAAGGTCTTAACGCCGCCTTTTCCAAAGAACAATCTCTAAACATTGGCGCAATCAAAGAAAAAGCGTCGGCGTTATCAAAAACATCTGGCAATCAAAATGACGTATTGACAGCTATAGATGCCATATCCTCTGCTGTATCAAAAGCATTAAACGCGGCGAATCCTCCTATCACTAATAATTTAACGGTTAATAACACGGTCGATAGCAATCAGAGAATGGCGGCGTCAACAAGGTCGCTGGAACTTATATTCGGAAGAGGGGGGCGAATATGGGCGTAAACGGCGCGTTAGGTTTCACATACAACAACGTTCATTGTTCCGAATTCGGAATAATAGCGCGTTCTGTGGATTTATCCGTGTTACCCGAAGTCAAAAACAATACCTTGGATATTCCGCAAAGAGACGGTTCATATGTATTCACTGGAGTATCTGACAGATTATATTACAAGGACGCGCAAATACAGATATTATGTCAGTTTCAAGCGGATAATATGCAACAGTTGCAAGAAAAAGTATCGCGCATCGGAGTTTGGTTAAGCCGCCCCTCGGAACTTAGAATTGACAGTTTGCCAAATGTCCATTGGAACGCCCGAGTATTCGGCGGTTTTCATTTCGCTCCGATACTAAGCGGTACTGCCGCGTCTATAACCGTAACATTTGAAATACCGCCGTTCTCCTTGGCGGACGAAGTATCTGTGATAACAGTTGAATCAAACTCAAGCGTTGATAGTTACAATAACGGATATTTAACTCCTTGTATAATCGCCGCCGAAAATGGTTCAAATCTGTCAGCTAACGTAGCTGAAACCTCATTCGCGGTTAGCGGTTCTTTTCAAACACTTCAAATAAATAGCGACCTCTTCACCGTTACGAAAAACGGTGAAAAGGCGATTGCTATATTTTCGGGCAAGTTTCCTATAATACCGACTGGAAATTTCACGATTCAAAATAACTCAGACGTTCCGATAACAGTGCGATTCATAAAACGATTCTTTTATGGGGAGGTGATGTAAACGGACTATTTGGAGATATACGACCCACAAAGAGCTACGCGTTTATGCGTACTTAACGAGAACTACAACGTGCATTACGAACATGAAATCAACGGAACTTACTATTTGTATTTCAGTCTACCCGCGATTGACGCGAAAGTTGCAGACATAAAACGTCTTAACACCGTCTACTGCGGGCATAACAATCAGTGGTACAGAATATCCGAAATCAACAAATCGAATAACGGAGTGCCTATCGTATCAATCACTTGTATGTCTTTGTATCATGCGGACGAAGCACTTCACTTTATAAGAGATATTTCGGATACCCCGCAAACACTCGCCTATGATATATTTGCGTTGATTTTTGATTACACTGACAGCCCGTTCCGCGTTATGACAACTTCCGAACTATCAGAAAAAGGACTAACCCCTCTTACTCGCTTAATAGATTTCCCGAAAGCGAGCAAGACCACTCCGGACGAAGTTGTTAAATCAATAATCAATTGCGCTGGTTATGGTGAGTTATATATTGACAACTACAACATAGCGTTAGTCGAGCAACTGGGCAGTCCGAGCGTCGTGACATGGGTGACGCTTCATAACAACGCACAATCACTGTCCCAAAAAGAATCCGCCACGTCCATAGTAACCCGTCTTATTCCATACGGCAGCAGCGATATTACTATAAGTTCCGTAAACGGCGGTAAGGATTATATAGACAGTCCAAACATTGACTTATATGGAGTTCGTGAGAAAAGTATCACTTGGTCGAACTTTGAAGATTCCGTCACGCTTAAAAGTAGGGCGGAATGGGCATTTTCACCGTCAAACCCCGAAAGAATAGACGTTCCGCATTACACAATTGAAGGTTCGATTGTTGGTTTATTCGAACAAGGTTTAACCACAGCTATCAATCTCGGCGATGCCGTGCGCGTGATAGACGAACAAACCGACACAGACCAGACCGAACGTGTAATCAAAGTAGACGTGTATCCGTATGAATACACGAACAGTCTTCTTACGATAGGTCATACTCCAAAAGAACTGTTTGATTATGTGCGAAAGATTAGCAAATCGGTTGAGGAACTTGAAGATTTCGTAAATAATTACAGTTCGGATAGCGGAAACGAAGAGGGCGGAGACGGCGGAGATGAAGGCGACAACAAAACTACTATCGAAAACGCCGTAATTATAGACCACGTGACCGCGACGAATCATATAATAGAGGTTCAAATAGACAGGGAAATTGAATATTATGTCGGCAATTTCGCAACCGTACCCGACAAGAAAATTTTGCAATATGAATTCGGCGTCTCGCCGCTGGTGTTCTACGCGCAGGGTAATGGTTTAACGTTTCAAGCGGGAGATTCCTATGATTTGTTTGGTTTGACTTATATCCTTCAAGAATACAATCAAATTGAAATGGAAAACGGCGATAAGATAGATTTAAAAATGGAGTTTGTTAGTTTAACGACTTCCAGCACTACCTTTATGATTACCAGCACGCGAAACGGCGGCGTTGTTGGTACTTATTCGCGGGGTATCGCGTCGTCTCCCGAAGACCCCATAGTAAATTTTGGAATGTCCCTCGGGCAAAACATTGGCGGCGGTTACGACGTATCGGGGATTAATTCCGCTTTAGCAGGCGCAAGCGGCGTACCTGTTATCATTCTTGGTTCAGTCGCTGGTTCAACCAGCGTGACTTATCCAATACTTCCTATTACGATTTATACCATAAGTCAAAGCGGAACGGTGGGAAAGGTCGCGCCTCGTTGCGGACAATGGATTAGTCCCGCCGCCAACACGAACATAAAAATGACCGCTGACGAATATATTAACGCCTTGCAGATTCAATCGATAACGGTAACCTCAGGTTGGCAAACGACTGCGACATTTTCATAAGGAGGGTGATAATATGAGCGGTTTACTTGTTTTGCCGCCGTGGGATACCAGAATGTTCCGCGCTGGCGGTTGCTCGGTTATACGTTTCTCGGGGACGACTTCCGAAGATTTTATGGAGTTCTGCGGTTTCGGGGGCTTAGGCGCAAATCTCGACACTTGGGGCTTTGCTATGCCCCGCGACTGGATATTAAAACCTACCCGAGGATTGACGATATCGACGGCTTCTAATTCCGCAAGATATGACGACGCTGTTATATGCACCGCTCCGATATCTTTTACGCCGACAGAACGCCATTATGAACCCGTCATATATGACGCAACGCAAAAATCAACTCTGAAAAGAAGTAGTTATCTTGCAATAAACAGAGCTCATACTCTTGACGATAAAGTATGTTCCCCTAGGTATTTCTTGGGGTCGTCAGGTGTCGGCGAAAACAGCAACTTTGAATTCGGAATTGCCTTTTGCAGACTGTACAGAATCATAGCATCAGTTCAAGACACCTTCCCTTGGTACAGCGTCGCCGTCGCGTATGAAAGCGCGTTTTGCGGAATAGGGTTTGACAGCGCGGCGGAACGTTCGATATACGATACTCACAAACTATAAAGAAAGGTGACGATGTTTTTATGTATGATTTATCGGCAAAACTTCCGATATTCTCAACAGTTATCGCGGTACTAGGCGGTATATCGGGGGAACTGCTTGGCGGAATCGACGGACTACTAAAAGCGCTTGTGATATTTGTTGTGATTGATTATATTACGGGAATTATGTGTGCGTTTAACGACAGAACGCTTAACAGCGAGATTGGTTTCCGAGGGATATTTAAGAAGGTATTGATTTTCCTTTTGATAAT
>BNUF01000057.1 GCA_025997155.1 Clostridia bacterium | reverse complement strand
GGGCAATCACAAAAATATAGAAAACTGGCGAAACGAGCAATCGGCTATTCGTACAGAAAAATACAATTTATATAGGACAGGCATATGATAAGTCATTCCGAAAAAGAAACCTACGAGTTCGCCAAAAATATGGCAAAAAACGCCAAAGCGGGGCAAGTCTACTGCCTTTCGGGCGGCTTGGGAGCGGGCAAAACCGTTTTCGCCAAAGGGTTCGCGGCGGGGCTTGGCATAGACGTGCCCGTCACAAGCCCTACTTTCACAATAATCAACGAATACATAGGAGAGTTGCCGCTGTATCATTTCGATGTGTGGCGGGTTACTGACCCGGACGAAATGTATTATACAGGCTTTGAAGATTACTTTTACGGCGGCGGGGTTTGCCTTGTGGAATGGGCGGAACTCGTGCGGGTCGTTATCCCTGATTTTGCCATATGGATAAAAATAAATAATGTCGGGGAGAACACAAGGGAAATCGAGGTGGAAAATGGACATTTTGGCGTTTGACTGCGCGGCGAACACCGTATCGGCGGCGTTTTGGCGGGACGGCGAAATACTTGACGAGCAGTATCTGAACCTTCCTTACGGACACTCCGAAACGCTTATGCCGATGATTGCGCGGATTCTTTCCAATCTTGAAATCAAACTCTGTGCCCTTGACTATATCGCCGCGACGACGGGTCCGGGGTCGTATACGAGTATGCGCGTCGGTGCATCGACGGCGAAATCTCTTTCCCACGCCACGGGAATCCCTATTATAAAAGTACCAACTCTCGACGCGCTGGCATATAATATGTGTATGATGAAAGATACACTTATAGTACCCGTTATCGACGCAAGGCGCGACTGCGTGTACACCTGTTTTTACCTTTCAGACGGAGAGGTTTTAAGAAAACTCACGGACTGCGCGGCAATGCCGAACTCTTGCGCGACCGACACGGCGAACAGACTGCGGGAGGAACACAGGTTATCAGACGTCGTATTTTTAGGCAATCCGCCGAAAACTTTACAAGTCAAGGAACACGGTTTTTTGCTTGCCCCCCCGAACAACTCGTTTTTACGCGCCTCCTCTGTCGCCCACTTAGCGCGGCTCTATATGAAAGAAAACCTTGCTGACTATGAAAATTTTGAGGTTATGTACCTGCGCCGCGAGGACTCCCGATGAATCTGACGATTGATTATATGAAAGTATCCCAACTGGACGAAGTTTTTGAGATAGAAAAATCCTGTTTTGTCACACCGTGGAGCGAGGAGTCGCTGCGCAAGGAACTTTCCGAAAACGCGGTGGCGGTGTACCTTACCGCCCTTGACGGCGAAAAAGTCATAGGCTACGCGGGAATGTGGCACGTCGTGAACGAGGGGCATATAACGAACATTGCCGTACACGAGGATTACCGCCGTAGGGGGATAGGCACGGCTATAATGAACCGCCTTATGTCGGAGGCAAAGGAACGAGAAATGATAGGTATAACGCTTGAGGTGCGGATATCGAACCTAAACGCCCAGCGAATGTACACAAAACTGGGTTTCAGACCCGAGGGTTTTAGAAAATCCTATTATGACGACACAAGGGAAGACGCGGTAATAATGTGGAAATATTTCACCCCCGACGGACACTATTACGGTTGATTTTTTATAAAAAGAGGTGATAAAAGATGCCGACACACGAACTCCAGCCCGCCGAACTGCGGCGCGACTTCAAAAAAGAAATCAAATTCGACACCACGGCGGAATTAGCCCCCTACGACGACATAATCGGACAGGAACGGGCAAAGGACGCGCTGACTTTCGGGCTTTCCGTCAAGGCGGCGGGGTACAATATTTTCGCGCTTGGCGAAACTTCCTACGGAAAAACGACTTTTGCCGAGAAATTCGCCTTGAAATTCGCAAAGGACGAACCCGCGCCGAACGATATCTGTTACGTTTACAATTTCCTTAACCCGAAAAAACCGCGTCTGCTTAGTTTGGGCGCGGGGCAGGGCGTTATTTTGGAACGCGAAATGAACGACCTTGTGGACACTCTGAAATTTGAACTGCCGAAAATTTTTGAACACAAAGATATGGACGACGTGAAAAGCGGTATCATAAAATATTATTCGCGCAAAAAGGACGACATTATAAAAATTATGTCGGACGAGGCGAAACAGCAGAATTTCGGGATAAAAACCACGGGCACGGGCATTTATTTTATGCCGATTGTGGACGGCGAGATTATCTCCGAAGAGGCGTATGACGACCTCACCGAGGAGCAGAAAAACGAGATTAACCAGAACTCCGACGCGATTTCGGCGAGTGCTTTTACGACAATGCGGAGTATCCGCGAATGGGAGAAATCCACGAAACGCGAGATTTCGGAGTTTGAGTACCAGACGGCACTTTTCGCCGTCGGCAAACATATGGAGTATCTTTTTATAAAATACAAGGACGCGGCGGACGTTCTGCGTTATCTCAAGGACGTTAAAGAGGATATTCTTGAAAATATCGCGGATTTTACCGAACCCGAGGAGGACGACGAGTTACAGGCGTTTCCGTGGTCGCCGCAAAAGAAGGACGACGACGAAATCTTTACGAAATACAGGATAAACGTGCTTACGGACAACACGGGCGTTACCTCCGCCCCCGTTCTAATCGAGCATAACCTGTCGTATTCAAACTTTGTGGGAGAGGTGGAGTACGACAACGAGTACGGGAATCTGTCCACCGATTTTATGAATATCAAGGCGGGGACTTTCCACAAGGCGAACGGCGGGTATCTGATTCTAGACGCGGCCGAGGTGCTTAACAGTTATCAGGCGTGGGAGGCTCTCAGGCTTATGCTTAAGACGCAAAAGGTGACGATTGAGCCGCTTAGGGCGTTGTCTACGGGTATCGCGATTTCGGGGATAACCCCCGAGCCTATGGAAGTTTCTGTAAAGGTTATAATGGTCGGCTCATACTACCATTATGAGGTTTTGTCGGAATATGAACAGGATTTTTGCAAATTTTTTAAGGTTTGCGCGGATTTCGATATGGATATGAAAGCGGACAATATTTCCAAAATTTTGGGATTTATCAAAAAAACGGTGCTTGACGGGGGTTTCCCAGAACTAGACGCGTCCGCCTGCTCCGCCCTGCTCTATTACAGCTCGAGGGAGGCGGACGACCAGAACAAATTTGACGCGTCCCTTGGGAAAATCCGCGATATAATCACGGAGGCGGCGCAGCTAGGTAAAGCCGCGCTTATCACGGAGAAACACATAAACGCCGCCATACGCGCAAGAGTATACCGAAAAAATATGTACGAAGATAAACTTTCAGATATGATACGCGAAAATATGATACTGATTGATACATCAGGAAAAAAAACAGGCACAATCAACGGGCTTTGCGTAATCGATATGGAGGACTATATTTTCGGGAAACCCGCGAAAATCACCGCGACTTCCTATGTCGGCAAGTCGGGCATAGTCAACATTGAAAAAGAAGCCGAAATGAGCGGGAGTATCCACGACAAAGGGATACAGGTGTTAATCGGGTATCTGGGGCATACCTACGCGCAGGACTTCCCCCTGTCCCTCTCGTGCCGCATATGCTTTGAACAGAACTACAACGGCATAGACGGGGATTCGGCGTCGAGTACGGAACTTTATGTCGTCTTGTCAAGCCTATCGGGATTGCCGATTAGTCAGGAAATTGCCGTGACGGGGAGTATCAACCAATTCGGAGACATTCAGCCTATCGGAGGCGTTACCCAAAAAATCGAGGGGTTCTTCGACCTCTGCCGCGAACGCGGGTTTACAGGCGAACAAGGCGTCATTATCCCGCGGGCGAACACGCGAAATCTCGTACTCAAAGACGAGGTTGTGAACGCGGTGTCCGAGGGGGTTTTCCACATATACCCGATAAATCACGTGGACGAAGGCATACAGATTCTTACAGGCGTGCCCGCGGGGGAGAAAAACGAAAAAGGCAAGTTCCCGTCGGACACCGTACACGGTATGGTTTTTCGCAGGCTTAAAGAATTTCACAAAAAATCTCTTTCTGAAGAATAGCGGTGAACTATGAATAGCAGACTTGTGGTTTTTAAGGGCAAAAAAGACGGCATAAATATTTTTCTCAACGACATCGTTCCCTTTGAGGAATTGCGGGATTTTTTCCGCCAAAAAGTACGCGGCGCGGGGACTTTTTTCAGCAACTCGACCGTTCGCGTAAATTTTTCGGGGCGGGATTTGAGCGACGACGAAAAAGGCGCGTTGCTTAAAATTATTCGGGAGGAATCCGTGGACATAAAGGAAGTAATCGAAGTGCCGAAAATTGTGGATAAACCCGACGCGCCCGCGCAAAAAGTCGTTTCGCAAGGCGGCGGGTTTTCAAGCGGAGATAACCGCACCGTGTATCACAAGGGGTCTGTCCGCTCGGGGCAATGCGTTTCCCACGACGGGAGCATTGTCATAGTCGGGGACGTGAACCCGGGAGCGAAGATTATCGCCAAGGGCAACATAATCGTGCTGGGTTTTCTTAAAGGTTTCGTCCACGCGGGCTTTGAGGGGGACGGGGAGTGTTTTATCTACGCTCTGGACTTTTCCCCGACACAGATAAGAATCTCCGATATAATCACGTTTATTCCGTCCGACAGGGCGAAAAATGAGGACAAAGCGAAGTACGCCTACATTAGAGAGGGCAAAATTTATATTTCTTCCGTAATGCTGTAAAAAAATGGGAAAGTTTGTAACAAAATTTCAAGTGCAATTTTTTACCATTTTTGGTATAATAAGACTGCTGATAAACTATTAGGAGGTTTACATATGGGAGAAGTTATTGTAATAACGTCCGGCAAGGGCGGTGTGGGGAAAACCACCACGTCCGCGAATATCGGTTGCGCGTTGGCGCTCGCGGGGAAAAAAGTCGCGTTGGTGGACGCGGATATCGGGCTTAGAAATCTTGACGTCGTGATGGGGCTTGAAAACAGAATCGTGTATGACTTAATCGACGTTATCGAGGGAAACTGCCGTCTTAAACAGGCTCTTATAAAGGACAAGCGTTACCCGAACCTGCACCTGCTCCCCGCCGCGCAGACAAAGGACAAAAACGCCGTGAACCCCGAACAAATGCTGAAACTTTGCGAAAGCCTGAAAGAAGATTTTGATTATATACTGATTGATTGCCCAGCGGGGATTGAACAGGGTTTCAAAAACGCCATAGCGGGGGCGAACCGCGCAATCGTCGTGACGACACCAGAGGTGTCCGCCGTGCGGGACGCGGACAGGATTATCGGACTTCTCGAGGCGAGCGAACTGCGCAACCCCCAGTTAGTCCTCAACCGTATCCGCCCCGAAATGGTGAAACGCGGAGATATGATGAGCCTTGACGACGTTCTGGACATTCTCGCAATCGGAATTTTGGGGGTAGTCCCCGACGACGAAAGTATCGTCATCTCGACAAACAAGGGCGAGCCCGCGTCAACCGTCGACGATTCCCTTGCGGGACAGGCTTTTCGCAACATTTCCCGCCGTATTATGGGGGAGGAAGTGCCGTTTTTAGACCTAACGTCAGACAGCGGTTTCCTGAAAAGATTAAAGAAATTGTTTAAGGGGTGATACGAAATGATGGATTTTTTTAGTTTATTCAGCAAACCTCAGTCTAAAAATATCGCGAAAGACAGGCTGAAACTCGTGCTTGTCCACGACCGCGCAAACTGTTCCGTCGACGTTCTCGAAATGCTGAAAAACGATATACTAAGAGTTATCGCTAAATATATGGACATAGACGACGAGGAACTTGACATTCAGCTCACGCAGACGAAATCCGACACGAACGACCAAGTGCCGATGCTTATCGCGAACATTCCTTTTAAAAACGTCCGCCCGAAAGAGAAAGACAGGGAATAACGATGAAATTATACGCGGCTAAACCCACGCGAAAACCGCGCTTTTTGGATTTTACAAATTTCGACTTCGTTCTGCTTTTTTGCGTTGTTTTTATGGCGATTTGCGGGATAATCGTTTTGGGGAGCGCGGTGCGAATCGACTTGGGTTCTCCCGACAGTTTGAGCATCTACAACAAGCAGAAATTTTGGGTGTTGAGCGGGCTTGTACTTCTCTTCGCGGCGGCTTTTGTGGATTACCATTTTATTGGCAAATTTTACATTATTATATATATTCTTAACATACTTTGCCTCGTGTCGCTGTTTTTGGGGTTCTCGAACGGGAGCAGGGGCGTCGAGCGGTGGATACAGATTGCCAACGGCGTGACAATCCAGCCGTCCGAATTCGCAAAAATTTTTATGATAATTTCGTTGTCGGTATTTTTGGACAAACAGGGCGAAGACATAAATAAGCCGAAAAGGTTTATTTTACTTCTCGTCCTTATTATGCTCCCCGTGGGGTTGATTTTCGCGCAGCCGTCACTTTCGGCGGCAATGGTGGTTTTTGCCGCGTCGGCGGCTGTCGCGTTCGCCAGCAAGGTTTCCTACCGAAATATCCTGATACTCGCCGCGTGTATAGCTCCCCTGCTCGTTCTTCTTTATGTCGATTTCCAAACGGACGACAGGGTGATATTAAGCAAGGTGCTTGAGCCGTATCAAATAACGCGTATCGACCTGATGCTCGACCCGTCCCTCGACCCCGACCTTGCGCGGCAGACGACCACCTCGAAATACGCCATAGGCTCGGGTATGCTCTACGGCAAGGGCATAAACAACAGCACAGTCGGCACGTCAAAAAGCGAGACGGATTTCATATACACGATTTTGGGGGAAGAATTCGGGTTTGTCGGGTGCGTGTTCGTTTTCGCGCTTATGTTTTTTATATCGGCGAAATCGTTGCTGACCGCCGCCCGCGCCTCGGACAACTGCGGACGGCTAATCGCGACGGGCGTCGCCGCAATGTTCTTCTTCCAGTCCTTTTTTCACGTCGGGGTGACTATCGGTATGCTCCCGAATACGGGCGTCGCCTTCCCTTTTTTCAGTTACGGCGGCAGTTCAATGTGGACTTGTATGCTCGGCGCGGGGCTTGTGATAAACGTCGGACGCTCGAAGAAAAAGTCGATATTCGAGTGATTACACCACTTCGCTTAAATCAATGTACTTATGCCCGAATTCCTCGATAAAATCCTTGCGTCCCTTTAAGTTTTCGCCAAGCAGAAGTTCAAAGGTGTCCTGAGTTTTCTTTATGTCTTCGGGCATCACCAAAATGAGTTTGCGCGAATCGGGACACATTGTCGTGAGCCACATCATATCTGGTTCGTTCTCCCCCAACCCTTTTGAACGCTGAATCCGATATTTTTGCGCGGAGAGTTTTTTCAGTACGGCGTTTTTCTCCGCCTCGCTGTAGGCGAAAAACGTTTTTTTGCCTTGGGTGATTTCGTAGAGAGGGGACTCCGCGATATACACCTTTTTTTCGGTGATAAGCGTCGGGGTAAGGCGGTAGAGCATCGTCAAAATAAGCGTGCGGATTTGAAACCCGTCCACGTCCGCGTCCGTGCAGATTATGATTTTATCCCACCTAAGCTGGCTTAAGTCAAAGGACGACAGGTCGGTGTTGTGGCGCGTCTTTATCTCCACGCCGCAACCGAGGACGCGCAGCAAATCCGTGATTATGTCGTTGTTAAAAATCTTCTCGTAGTCCGCCTTAAGGCAGTTCAGGATTTTCCCGCGAACGGGCATTATCGCCTGAAATTCCGCGTCGCGCCCGAGTTTGCACGCCCCGAGGGCGGAGTCCCCCTCGACTATATATATTTCGCGGCGCGTGGTGTCTTTTGTGCGGCAGTTCACAAATTTTTCGACACGGTTCGACAAGTCGATATTTCCCGTCAGCTTCTTTTTGATATTTATGCGGGTTTTTTCGGCGGATTCGCGGCTTCTCTTGTTTATCAAAACTTGGTTGGCGATTTTCTCCGCGTCAAATTTGTTCTCGATAAAATAAACCTCAAGCTGGCGTTTCAAAAACTCCGTCATAGATTCTTGTATAAATTTGTTGGTTATGGATTTTTTTGTCTGGTTTTCGTAACTTGTAATCGTCGAAAAAGAATTTGAGATAAACACAAGACTGTCCGAAATGTCGTTGAAGTTTATTTTTTTTTCGTCCTTTTTGTAGAGGTTAGCCGATTTTATGAATCCGTCAAGTTCCGACAAAAACGCCGCCCGCGCCGCTTTGTCGGGCGAACCTCCGTATTCAAGGAAACTTGAGTTATGGTAATATTCCATAAGGTTTATTTCGTTGTTGAAACAAAAGGCGATTTCGTATTTGAGTTTGTATTCGGGCTTGTCCTCGCGGTCGCGTCCCCGCGCCTCGTTCGTCCAAAGGACGGGTTTTGTGAAATTCTGCTCGTTGTTGAGCTCGTCTATATAATCAGTCAATCCGTTTTCATAACAAAAAGTATAACTCGCGCCGCTTTCCTCGTCATAAAACTCGAAAACAAGCCCCGCGTTCACGATTGCCTGACGTTTCAGCGTTTCAAGGTAGTATTCAAGCGGTATGTTTATGTCGGTAAAAACCTCGTTGTCGGGCAGCCAGTGTATCAGCGAGCCTGTTTCGTTAGACGTTTCTTGTCTAAGTCCGCCGACGTTTTCGCCGCGTTCAAAGTGCAGACTGAACTTGTTCCCGTTGTAGTAAACTTCCGCGTCCATATACTCCGCGCTGTACTGGGTCGAACAAAGCCCCAATCCGTTTAGCCCAAGGCTGTACGAATAGGTTTCGCCGTCGTTGTTGTCGAATTTGCCCCCCGCGTAGAGTTCGCAAAAAATCAACTCCCAGTTGTACCGCTCCTCGCGTTCGTTGTATTCCACAGGAATTCCGCGTCCGTAGTCGCGGATTGATATGCTTTTGTCAAAAAAGCGCGTTATCTCGATTTTGTTGCCGTAACCCTCCCGCGCCTCGTCAATAGAGTTTGACAAAACCTCAAACACGGAGTGACAGCAACCGTCGATTCCGTCCGAGCCGAAAATCACCGAAGGGCGTTTGCGAACCCTGTCCGCGCCTTTGAGTGAAACAATGCTATCGTTTGTATAATTATTATCGGTACTCATAGAATACACCTGTCTCTGATATTTTTGAGCGCGTTTTCGGCATTGCGTTTCAAATGCCCAAGCCCCTTGTAATAAAAAATTTTGTTCTTATAGTTATCGTCAAAATCCTTCTTTGTCATTTTTAATAATTTCTCCAAATCGGGGTAAATCTCGTCTGTATCGTCAATTGCCGAAATTTGCTTGCCTTTGTTGTGCGGGCAAACAGTTTGGCATATGTCACAACCGTACAAATGATTGCCCGCGGCTCGCCCCTCCGATTCCGACAAAACGCCCTTTTTCTGCGTTATATATGAGATGCATTTTTCGTATACAAACCGTTCGCCGATAGCTCCCGTAGGGCAAGCGTCACGGCACAGGGTGCAGTTCCCGCAAGTTTGCGCGGGAGGTTCCCCAAAATCCTCCGCGTATATATCGGTGAGTATATACCCCGCGTTAAACATTGACCCCAATTTCGGGGAAATTGCCAAAAAATTTTTGCCGAGGACAGCTAGGTTTGCGCGGAGCAGTAGCTCTTTTTCCACGAGAGCTCCCGTGTCGACGAAAACCTGATAATGCCCGCCTATCTTTTCGGCGATTTCAAGGAGTACGTTTTTCATAACAAGGTGGTAGTCCGTCCCCGCCGTGAACAGCGAAAAACGCCCGCGCAAAATCTCGTCCGCCGGTTCTTTCGCGTTCCTGTTGTAACTTTTCCCGACGACTATTATACTTTTGCAGTCACTCATAGTCAAGCGCGGATTCACGCGAAAGCTCTGGCTATGCCGCACAAAGGGCGTGTTCGCCAGTAATCCCTTTATTCCGTCAAAAGGTTCGGGCGAACAAACCCCAACCACCATATCCTTCGGTATATCGCCGAACATTATATTCGGTGCATGGTATTAAAAATGTCCTCGTGCTGTAACTTGATTGCGACCCCGATTTCTTCGCCCAGCGTTTTGAGCGCGTCCGCGAGTTCCTCGAACCGTTCCGCCGCCGATATATCGACAATCATAAGCATATTGAAATACCCGTCTATAATCGACTGGGATATATCCAAAATGTTTATTCCGTTGTTTGACAAATAGGTACAAACCCTTGCTATAATCCCAACTTGGTCTTTTCCCAAAACTGTAATTATACCCTTCATTTTACACCTCACATAAACAAACCTCTATATATTATAGAGGTTGTAGGCGAAACTTATTTTTGGCTTTTTTTGACAAGTTCGGCGAACGCGTTCGCGTCAGTCACCGCGAGGTCCGCCAATATTTTTCGGTTAATTATTATCCCGCTGGTTTTAAGGTTGTTGATGAGTTTGCTGTACGAAACGCCGTTGATACGCGCCGCGGCGTTGATACGGGCAATCCACAGGCGGCGGTATTCGCGCTTTGTCTGTTTGCGTCCCGAAAACGCGGACGCCATCGAACGCATTACCGACTGTTTCGCGACGCGGTACTGCGTACTTCTTGCCCCGCGAAACCCGCGGGCGAGTTTTAATATTTTTTTATGTCTTTTCTTGGCGCCGATTGCGCCTTTCACTCTTGCCAAAATAAACCCTCCTTAGGTTTGTTCTATGCGTAAGGCAGTAATTCTCTGATTTTACTCTCGCTTGAATGTGAAACTATATCGGGTCTTCTGAGTTTGCGTTTGCGTTTCGGGGATTTTTTCCCGAGAATGTGCTGTTTGTTGCACTTTGAGTATTTGAACTTGCCTGTGCCTGTGATTTTGAAACGCTTTGCCGCCGATTTATTTGTCTTTAATTTAGGCATTTTTGCAATCTCCCTTGTTTGAAATTTTTATTTAGGGGACAGGAACATAACCATTGACTTTAACTCCATTTTCGCGGTTTTTTCAACCACGCCGTATTCCGCCACCTGCGCCGCGAAATCGTCCAAAATAGAGAACGCGACCTCCGTGTGTCCGAGTTCGCGTCCGCGAAAGCGAATCGCAACCTTTACCTTGTCGCCGTCCTTAAGGAACTCAAGAGCCTTTTTAACTTTGACTTCAATGTCGTGTTTGTCGATATTCGGCGAAAGACGCAATTCTTTGGTATCGACGATTTTTTGCTTCTTGCGGGCCTCTTTTTCTTTTTTTGCCTGGTCGAACTTGAATTTGCTGTAATCCATAATCTTGCAAACAGGCGGTTTTGCCGTCGGCGAAATCTTGACTAAATCGAGTTTTTTCTCGTCCGCCAGTCTTTGCGCCTCGCGCCCCGCGACAATGCCTAGCTGAGTACCGTCCGCGTCTATAAGGCGCACTTCTTTGTCCCGTATTTGTTCGTTAAGAGATAACTCTGTAATTGCCAATCTCCTCCTTGAATATCACGCAAGCCCTTCGACAACAAAAAAACGGGCTTAGCTACTTTGAAAGTCCGCAAAATATCCTCTATGTACGCAGAGAAAATTAAGACCCTGTGCCAGAAATCGGCAATCGGGGAGAAGCGGGCTTCTGCTTTTTTCTAAGGATATCACAGTAAATTATGTTTGTCAAGTATATAAATTAAATACTTGCAAAAAATAGGATATTATTATACAATGTTTTTTGGGGACGTGTGCGTTGTTTGAGAGGGGTCGGGGTATGCTGCTTTTTTGGCTTGTTGTGGGCGGCGTTTTGGCCGTCTTAAGTATATTTTCCAGCAAACTGCTGTATAAATTCGGCGTTCCGACCCTCCTTCTGTTTTTGGCTGTCGGTATGATAGTCGGAGAGGAAGGGCCTTTCGGGCTTCGGTTCGCGGACGCGGACACGGCGAAACAAATCTGTACCGTCGGGCTTGTTTTCATACTGTTCTACGGCGGTTTCGGAATGAGGTGGGAGACCGCCAAACCCGTCGCGCTAAAGGCGGGGCTTCTAGCGACCGTAGGCGTTTTCCTCACCGCGCTTGTCACGGGGATTCTCGCGTCGTATATACTGGAAACGTCGCTTATAAACGGAATGTTGTTCGGCGCGGTGATAGCGAGTACGGACGCGGCGTCGGTCTTCTCGATTCTGCGTACAAAGAAACTCAACCTGAAACACGGGCTTTCGCCCCTTCTCGAAATGGAGAGCGGGAGCAACGACCCGATGTCATATATGCTTACAATCATACTTATAACCATTGCGGGCGGCGAAGCTATGTCCCCGCTTACGATAGCGAAAACTTTGTTCCTCCAGTTTTTTTTCGCGGTGCTTATGGCGGTGCTGCTGTATAAAGTTTCCATTTATATACTTAAAAAGCTTGAACTCGAGGTTGACGGGCTGTACCCGATTTTAGTCGCGGGGCTTGTCGTTATATGTTACGCCGCGACGGAACTTATCGGCGGCAACGGATACCTTGCCGTCTACATTTTGGGCGTCGCGCTCGGAAACGCGAGGTTTTCCCACCGCCGCAGCATCGTCCATTTTTTCGACGGCATATCGTGGCTGGTGCAGATTGCCATTTTCTTCACGCTGGGGCTTCTGGTCGCTCCGTCAACTATGCTTTCGCACGCGCTGCCGGGGCTTTTGTGCGTGTTCGCCGTCGTGTTCGTCGCCCGCCCGATAGCGGTTTTCGCTATCCTGACACCTTTCAAAGTCGATATGAAATCCCAGATACTTACAATGTGGTCAGGGCTTCGCGGGGTCGCCTCCATCGTTTTCGCGACGTTTATTCTGGCGGCGGGGCTGCCGATTGCGGACGAAATCTTTAACATAGTGTTCTTCCTCTGCCTTGTGTCAATTTTGTTTCAAGGCGCGCTTATCCCCGCTTTCGCGAAGAAACTCGACCTTGTTGACAACGAGGAGTCCGTACTCAAAACCTTCAACGACTACCCCGACGAGGTGGAGGGCAAACTCTTCGAAATCAAAGTCGGGTACAAACACCCGTGGAACAACGTGCGAATCGTCGACGCGAAAATACCCGAAAGCATACTAATCATAATGGTGAAACGGAGCAATTCGGTAATCACCCCGAAAGGCTCGACGGTGCTCAGAGTCGGGGACAGCGTCGTCGTCACGGGGAGCGACATAACCGAACTCAAGCAAACCCTAAGCAACCTCAAACTGAACGCGCAAGAGACATAATATTCGGAGGATTTTTAAAATGGAACGTACTTACATTAAAAATGTCAAAGCGGGGGAAACCGTCCGCGTACAGGGATTCGTCGAGAATCTGCGTAACAAGAAGTCTATGGCGTTTTTGGTTCTTCAGGACATAACGGGCAAACTCCAGCTCACCGTTGAAAAAGAGAAATTTCCCGAAATAGCGGCGGAAGTCGACAAGTTGTCAAAGGACTCGGTGATTACCGTCACTGGTTTGATTATCGCCAACGAATACGTGAAACTAAACGGCATAGAATTAATACCGACAGAACTCACGATAGAGTCCGTCGCCGACCCGCTCCCCATAAACCCCGAGGAAAACAAGACAAAGGACAAAAACCGCGAACGCTCGTCTATTGACCAGCGCATAGACTACCGCTGGATTGACCTTAGAACCGAAAAAAATCAGCTTATTTTCAAACTTCAGACGCATATCGTTCAAACGATGCGGCAGTTCCTGACGGACAGGGATTTTATCGAAATCCACACGCCGAAACTAATCGGAACGGCAAGCGAGAGCGGCGCGGACGTTTTTGAACTCAAATATTTTGACACAAAGGCGTATCTCGCGCAAAGCCCGCAGTTTTACAAACAAATGGCTATGGCGGGCGGGCTTGACAGGATTTTTGAGGTGGGACCCGTTTTTCGCGCCGAAAAGTCGAACACGAGCAAACACGCGACGGAGTTCACGGGGTTTGACCTTGAGTTTGGCTGTATAGATTCCTACAAAGACGTTATGCTCCTCGAGCAGGACATACTAACGGATTTGCTCGCCAGAGTACAGGCGAAGTTCGCGGACGCGATAAAAGAACTCTTCGATATGGACGTAATCGTGCCGACAACGCCTTTCCCCGTGATAAAACTAGCCGATTTGTATGACGAACTCGAAAAACGATACAGCTACACCGTCCCTGAAAACGAAAAAACCGACCTCACCACCGAGGCGGAAAAACTTAGTTACAAATTCGTACAAGAAGTATATAATCACGAATTCCTTTTTGTCACGGATTACAGCTCCGAAAAACGCGCCTTCTACCATATGCGCGAAAACGGAATCCCGCAAGGCTACGACCTCCTTTGGCGCGGCGT
>BNUF01000056.1 GCA_025997155.1 Clostridia bacterium | reverse complement strand
TGTCGGTTTGGGTTCTTGGGCTTTAGATTCTTTAGGTTCTTTAGGTTCGCTTGGTTGCTGTTCTGTTGGTTTAGGTTTTTGTTCGCTGGGTTCGCTCGGTTCTTGTTCTTTTTGTTCCTTTGGTTCTTGTTCTTGCAAAGTCACCGCTTGCGCCGCACTCTCCCACGGCACACTAGGGGACGGCAAGCCTCCCCCGCCAGGATTCCCTCCCTGCAAAGCGGCAACAAGCCCCGACGTTACCCCAATCGCCAATATAACAGGGATAGCCGCCGCACTCACTTTTTTCGGCACAAGGATTTTAGGCGGGACGTCTTCCCCTAAAAGGGGCGGTTCAGGCGGTTTCTTTTTCGTCAGTTTCCTGATTATATCGGGAACAATCGGGACAATCGGAAGAGGAGCGACCGCCGCCGCCTTGCCCGCCGCGCCGCCCATATTCACAAGCGGAAGAAACGGCAAAAACTTTTTCCTCGTCTTTTCTTCCTCTTTATGCTTTCGTATACACAAAACCGCGAAATTCTTAAACTCCGCGTAGGTCATATCTTCGGGCAGTTCGCAAATACTAACCGACACAAATTCCGAAAAGAACTTTTTTTCCGCAAGGGAGTGAAGACTAGTTCCGAATTTTGTCGAAAACTCGGCCGATTTCTCCGTCATATATAAAAAATTTCGCCGTAACCGTTTATAGTCCGCCTTATACTTCGGGTCAAGTATACGCAAGCCGTCAAAATTATCCTGCAATCCCGACGGGTTTTTGCGGTGCGCCCGAACACATTCAAGCAAGTATTTATAGAAGATATTTTTCGCGCCGTCGGCATATGCCTTATTAAGGACGGATAACTGGGAATCTTTGGCAAGCCCCTTAAAGCGTCCGATTATCTCGTTGTACATGAACAAATAGTCTGAACAGTATTTTTCTAATATGTCGCCGTCCTTGTCGGGGTTTTTGCAATTTTCCTTGATTTTCTCAAGGGTTTTCCCGAATTTTTCGGCGCAGGTCCTTTTGATATCGGCAGTTGATTTTATATGTTCTTTTTGATACCTTGATATTTTCTTCCTGTTGCGGCTGTTAAGACGCGCTATCTTTTTGTCATAATTATCCAGATTCTTCACAGGTATCACCCCCAACACGCCAATTATATACTACACTAATGTATCGGCATAATCAAGGGTTTTTTTTATACAAAAAAACCTACCGCCCCGTAAAAGCAAGTAGGTTTTTCTCAGAGCCTGTTCAGCATCTCCATTTTGGGTCTTTTCGGCATCTTTTCCGCCGTACTGCGTCAGCGGCTCCTAGCAAACTGCTTAGGAGTGTGCGTCGTCGCCGCTTCCTTGTAAGGCGAAAAACCTGCTCGAAAATCCTCCAAAAGCGAGATGCTGAACAGGCTCTTAAAAGGCGGTCTGCAACGCCGTCACCAAATCGTTAAGGACATATGTAAAAACATACCGCACGATTAGCGAAAACGACCCCGCGTAACAAGCGAGCGTAACCAGTTTCGCGTGGTGCGGTTTTGACTGCGGGTCGACGACCATTTCGCTCAGCTGCTGAATCACGGTTATTATCAAAATCTGACTGATTAGCATTAGAAATTCTTTTATGACAACCACCCCATTTACAAACTATTCAGGGGCGGCAAAATTTATGCGAAAATCGTCACGGCGCGTCGCCGTCGGGGTACTCCACAGGGCTCTCATATGTACCCGTATAGATATACATTGTTAGTTTTCCGTGGACAGGACATCTTGGTTTCGGGCTGTCGTTAGAATCGGCGGGGAAAGTGTACTGCCTGCCGTCCTTTATCAAGGGGCAAACGACAGGTTCAATATAATTTTCGGTCTGCAAGGTTTCCATAAGCGTGTCGCGGTCTATTGCCTTGCGTAAATTAAAACTTTGATACAATATCGTGGCGGAAACAATCGAACGCATATTTGACGCGCATACGCGTATTTTGGCGTCTCTTGTGTACACAATCATTTTCGGAATCGCAATCAACGCCATAACGGCGAGTATAACAATAACGACTACCAATTCTATGAGAGTAAACCCGCGTTTATCAGATAATTTTCTCATAGCTCCCCCTCCTCTCATAAATAATTGTAGCATTAAAAATTTCAATTTACAATACATTTCTTAAATTTTTCTTAAATTTTTATTTTGCGGAGGTTGGCGAGAACAAGGCTCACAAGTACGCATTTGAAAATATCCCCGGGTATGAAAAGAAGAAACCCGTTTTTGAGGACATAGGCTAAGTCTCCGATGTGCATTATGTTTCGCATTATAATATACATATAAGGAACGCCGACGATATATACAATCAGACTTCCGCAAAGCGCAAGAGCGAGAGTTTTAAAAAGCCCATCAGCTTGCTTTGCGAAATGCCCGATAAAATACGAGCAAGGCAAGAAACCTAAGATGAAGCCGAAAGAGGGTTTAAGCACATACCCGATTCCGCCGCCGCCCGAAAACACGGGCAGTCCCACAAGCCCCAAGAATACAAAGGCGACCTGCGACAACAACCCGTACCGTTTCCCCAAAACAAATCCCGCGAGTATTACAAAAAACGTCTGAAAAGTCACGGGGACGAGCAAAAAGGGTATTTTCATCTGCGAACCGACAATCGTAAGCCCCGTAAACAAGGCGGCGGTGAGCATTTTTTTAACAGAGTAGTCTGCAATTTTTTCACGCACTAAAATATCCCCTTTGTATAAATATGTAATACAAGTAGTCTATCAGAAAATATTTATCCGCGCAACATTATTTTTTTTAACTACGCTATTGACGAGGGGTATATATTTACATATAATTATGAAATAAGATTTTTTTACGGAATGAGGAGATTATCATAGATTATATTATTTTGCTGGAAGAAGGGGAACTAAGCCCCGTAATAACGGGCGGACAAGCTCCCGTCGTTTCTTCAGAGGCGGGCAAAACGACGACCGCGGCGACCGCGGCACCCGCGCAGGCTGCCGCGCAAACTCCCGCCGCCGAAACGGGCGGGACTCCCGTTTTGACCATAGTCCTGATGTACGCGGCGATAATCGCGGGCATCTACTTTTTTATGCTCCGCCCCCAGAAAAAAGCCGAAAAAGAACGCAAAAACCTCCAGGACGGAATACGCCCTGGCGACGACATAATCACGACAGGCGGGTTTTACGGACGGGTGACGGACATTGTGGAGGATACCTTCGTCGTCGAATTCGGTATCAACAAGGGCGTTCGCGTACCCGTCCGCAAGGTGGACGTAATCGGGATAAAAGAACCGCCGACTTCCAAGAACAAAGACCCCAAAGTCTAACAGCCGCGTTCTATTTTATACAGCACAAACAAATCGGCGGTTTTTTTGTGTATCACGGAGGATATTTTTTTTGCGTCCGCGTCGCCGCAGGTTTCGTAAAAAACGCCGAGACGGCGCAAATTTTCAGTCTCCTCGGATATCGCGAAGCTTACGCTTTCGCGCAGCTCTAAAACCTTCGGCACGCTTGCGTTCTCCGCCGTGAACTTCATACCGATACTTTTACACATACCCAAGAACATAACCATACGAATCACGCAATCCACCGAAATTCGCTCAAACTCTTCCCTGTACGCGTTCGAATATTCGGATAAATCCTTGTAAAACCTTGACCCGTTTTTCTCGCTTTGCACAAAATACGCCAGTTCGCCCGGGTTATAGCGTATATACCGCATATTCCCCACCACTTATATTTTATTTAATACATTTTATTGTAAAGAACGCGTTTTGTGAGGGAGTAATGGAGTATGCTGTTCGTTCGAGAAAAACAATTCTACAAGTCGTATTTCGGTCTGACGCTTGTCATCGCGGCACAAAACTTGATTTCCCAAGGCGTTGCGCTGACGGATAATATAGTACTCGGGACATACAACGAAAACGCGCTGTCGGGAGCGACTATCGCGAATCAGGTGCTTTTTCTTCTGACAATGGTCGTATTCGGGGGCGGCGACGCGATTGTCGCCATATGTTCCCAGTATTGGGGCAAAAAGCAAATTGACCCGATAAAGCATATCATAAACGCCGCGCTGATTGTGTCGGTAGCTCTCGGAGTCGTCACCACCGTCGTGTCCTTCGCCTTCCCGACACAGGTTTTGTCAATATTTACTAACAAACAGGAAGTCATAGAAACGGGCGCGCTTTACCTGCGAACCGTGAGTATCTCCTATGTGTTTTTCGCGGTGACATACACCCTGCTCGCCGCCTTTCGCAGTGTCGAAACAATACGAATCGGCATAATACTTACAAGCGTCAGTTTCGTCCTTAACCTCATACTCAATTACGCGCTCGTATTCGGCAATTTCGGATTCCCCGAAATGGGCGTGCGCGGCGCGGCAATCGCCACCGACGCGGCGCGTATAGTCGAATTTATCATAGTCGTCACCTATCTTTTCAAGGTCGACAAGAAACTCGTCTCTAAGTTTGACGAAATTGCGCGTCCCGACAAAGAACTCTTTTTTCACTATCTCAAAGTCGGCTACCCGATGCTGCTCGCGGGGCTTTTTTGGGCAATCGGCACGTGGGCGCAAACCGCGATTTTGGGGCGGCTTGAGGACGCGGCGGTTATTTCCGCCAACGCCATCGCCGTCATAATAATGCAGATTACCTCTGTTGTGGTGTACGCGTCCTCAAACGCGACAGCCGTAATCGTCGGAAAAACAATCGGCGAAAGCCGCATAAAGGCAGTCAAGGCATACGCGAAAACTTTCCAGATAATATACCTGATACTCGGCGTTATCACCTGTATAGTAATGCTTTTGCTCCGCGACTGGGTGCTCGGGTTCTACAACATATCGAACGAGGCGCGGGAGTACGCAAGGCAGTTTATCACCGCTCTCGCCTATATCAGTATCGGTATCGCGTACCATATGTCGGCGATGGTCGGCATTGTACGCGGCGGCGGCGACCCGAAATTCGTTCTGTACACCGACACGATTTTTGTGTGGCTTGTCGTAATTCCGTCGTCGTATATCGCGGCGTTCGTGCTGCATATGCCGCCGATTGTGGTGTTCTGCTGTCTGAAATGCGACCAGGTGCTTAAGTGTTTCGTCGCGTTCGTAAAGGTGAACAGATACACGTGGATTCGGGTTATGACACACGGCGACGACACAATTAAGGAGGAGATACAATGAAAATATCCGTACTCGGCGCGGGGAATATGTCGTCGGCAATCGTAAAGGCGTTGTCGAAAACATATGACGACATACACATATATGACAAGGAGACAAGCGCCGCGCGGCATCTGAAACGCGCCGCCGCAGGAAACGTCAAAGTGGCGGCGGACTATGACGAGCTGCTTTTGGACGCGGACTTTTTTATAATAGCCGTGAAACCCGCCGTCTGCCGCTCGCTCCTAAGTTCTTTCGCGGGCAAGGTTAAGGGCGTCGCCGTTTCAATCGCGGCGGGGATAACCACGGACACTCTCGGGAGCTACCTCGGGGAGATTCCGATAATCCGCGTGATGCCGAATATAAACGCGCAAATCGGCGAAAGCGTCTCCGCGATTTGCCGCAACGACCGCGTGAGTGACGCTGATTTTGAGAAAGCCAAAACCATATTTTCCCAGATAGGTTCGATTAACGAACTCGACGAGAAGTTTTTCCCGATTTTTAGCACCCTCGCCTCCTGCTCCCCCGCGTTTACCTACCTCTATATAGACTCCCTTGCCCGCGCCGCCCAAAAACTCGGAATGAGCAAGAGGGAATCAATAAATATAGCGGCGAAGGCTGTCGCGGGGAGTGCGAAAATGCTCCTCTACACCGACAGACACCCTCACGATATGATAGATTCCGTCTGTTCTCCGGCAGGGACGACAATCGAGGGGCTTTGCAAACTTTCCGAACTTGGGTTTGAGAACGCGGTTGTACGCGCCTTTGAAGCTTGCGTGAACAAAGATAAATCAATAGGGGACAATTGAGTGATGATAAAAATTCATCTAACTGTACAGGATATCGAAACCGCCGCCGCGACGGAGCAGCATTGCCGCGACGGACTCGCCCTGTACCAAAAAGGCGGCGTTTACAACCAGACGATGGTGAAACGCGGCTACCGCTACCAGTTCACCCTGAACTCCTTTGACGACGAAGAAAGGGTTGAGCGGTATCCCTCCGCCGTATTCGACTTAGACGGACGGCTCTCAACTTATTTTTGTACGTGCGAGGAAAGTCAGCGCGTTGACGGCGCGTGCGTACACGTTTGCGGCGCGCTTTTTCACATACTGCTCGAAAAGAAGGAGGAACACCACAATCGGCGGAGGATGCTAAGCGCGGAGCGTATCCTGAAACTCTTCGAGGAAGTTTCGGCGAATACCGCTATAAACACAATGCCCCTTGACGAAAAAGTGACCTTGCTCCCCGTTTTGTCCTACACAGGGCATATAGATTACTACTATGACAAGACCGAAACAACGCCCTCCCTCTCCTTCAAGATTGGCAACGCCAGAATGTATGTCGTCAAAAATATTTCGGATTTCCTCAAGGCTGTTTCGGAGAAGACGGTTGCTTCTTACGGGAAAAACCTGACTTTTTTACATAACCTAGACAATTTTGACGAAAAATCCCAAAAACTTATATCGTTTATGAAAAATTGCGTAAACAATATAAACGAGTACACAACGGCATATATAAACTCCTACTACAAGAATTATACGACGGGAGTTAAACGCTCGCTGCACCTCTCAAGCATCGATTTCGACATTTTTTTTGATATGTTCAAGGACGAACGCGTCGAATCCTCCGTTTTGGGCTACGGTTCAAACCTCCTGTTCACGGAGACCGTAGCCCCCGTTTGCTACAATATCTCCGAAAACGAGCAAAGCGTCTCAATCAGCGGCGCGAACAAGTACTATATTTTTTACGGCGGCAAGTACGCCTATATTATTATGGGAAATTCTTTGCACCGCGCCGACAAAAACCACGCGAAGATTTGGAAAGCGCTTGACGAAGAAATCAGAGAACAAGGCGATTTGGTTTTTGCCGACAAGTATTTGCGAAAATTCCTGAACATTGCGCTGCCCGTTTTGCGAAAAGAGAAAATAGCCGACACGGAGGGCGTCGAGAAAAAGTTCGACATTTGCCCACTTGACAAAAAAGTTTATCTGGACGCGCAGGACGGGGCCGTCACCGCGAAGCTGCTTTTTTGCTATGGGGAAAAGGAACTTAACGCGCTTAGCAAAGGCGACGATTCGGGCATTGTCAGAAACGACGCGGACGAGCTGAATATCACAAAGGCGTTGACGCAATTCGGGTTTATCCCAAACAAGAAGAAACTATGGTATATTCTTGACAATGACGAAAAGATTTATAATTTTTACGACACAGGGATTGGTTACCTGCGTAAAATATCGGAAGTTTTCGCCACCGACGATTTTACTAAAAAATCCCAAAGGGTGTCGATGCGTAAAACGTCTTTCGGCGTGCGTATCGAGGGGCGGCTTTTGTCGGTCGTTCCGAAATCCGACTACAACATAAACGAACTTCTTGAAATCGTGGACGCGTACAACCATAAAAAGAAATTCTACAAACTGAAGGACGGGCGTTTCCTTAATCTGGAAAACTCGGCGGAGCTTTCGCAAACCGCCGATTTTATAAACAACGTCGGAATCACGAAACAGGACATATCGAGGGGGGAACTCAAAGTACCGTCCTACAAAAGTTTGTATTTTGAACAGCTGATGACGGACAACGCCGTTTTTGACAAGGACGAAACTTTTAAGAAACTCATATCGGATTTTGAGAATAAAAACAATATAGATTTTGTCGTCCCGAAGTCCCTTGAAGAAATTTTGCGGCCCTACCAAAAAGAGGGGTTTAAGTGGCTCGCCCTTATGTCGCGCTACAATTTCGGAGCGATTTTGGCGGACGATATGGGGCTTGGCAAAACCGTACAGATTATATCGCTGATACTATACACAATCACGCAAGAACACCCGAAGGAGCAGTCGCTGATTGTTGCGCCGACTTCCCTTATATACAACTGGGAGCGGGAGTTTCGCAAATTCGCGCCGAAGATTACGGCGGAAGTCGTCGCGGGGACGAGCCAAAAACGCCGCCAGATTCTTAACGACAGCTCCTCGGACGTGATAATTACGACATACGATATGCTTAAAAATGACATTGAGTATTACCGAGAACAGAACTATTACTATATAGTCATAGACGAGGCGCAGAACATTAAAAACGCCGACACGCAGAACTCAAAGGCGGTGAAACTCCTTAGGGCGAACGCGAAATTCGCCCTCACGGGTACGCCGATTGAAAACTCACTCTCCGAACTCTGGTCGATTTTCGATTTTATAATGCCCGCCTATCTCTACAACCACGCGAAATTTCAGCGCGAAATCGAGTCGCCGATTGTGCGAAACGACGACAAAAACGCCGCCGCCAGACTCAAAAAGATGATTGCGCCGTTTATTTTGCGGAGGTTAAAGCGCGACGTTTTAACGGAAATCCCAGAGAAGCAGGAAACGAACCTGTACGCGGAAATGACGGCGGAGCAGCTGAAAGTATACACCGCCTACCTCAAAAAGGCGAAGGGCGAACTTGACGAAATTCTTTACAAGGACACGCTAAAGCAGAATCAGCTGAAAGTCCTGTCGTTTATCACGCGCCTAAGGCAGATTTGCTGTCACCCCGCGACTTTCAAAGAGGATTACAGGGGCGGGAGCGGCAAACTCGATATTGTTATGGAGACTATCAAAAACTGTCTGGACAGCGGACACAGGATTTTGCTTTTTTCGCAGTTCACGTCTATGCTGTCGATTTTGCGCGGCGAGTTCTCCCGCGAACGCGTCGAATATTTTTACCTTGACGGGGCGACAAAGGCGAAAGACAGAAACGATATGGCGGAGCGGTTCAACAACGGCGAAAAAAAAGTGTTCCTGATTTCGCTGAAAGCGGGCGGGACGGGGCTTAACCTAGTCGGAGCGGACGTTGTAATCCATTTCGACCCGTGGTGGAATCCCGCCGTAATGGAGCAGGCGAGCGACCGCGCCCACAGAATCGGGCAGACCCAAGTCGTCCAGATTTTCAACGTCGTTGCAAAGGACACCATCGAGGAAAAAATTATCGAGCTTCAGGAGAAAAAACGCGGGCTTGTGGAGCTTGTAATCGACGGGAACGCAAGTTTTATTAACAAAATGTCAACCGAGGAAATAAGAAATTTATTTATATAGGAGGAAACACCAATGCCATTTATCCACGTAAAAACCACAGAAACAGTAGACAAAGCCAAAGAAACCGCGCTCAAAACCAAACTGGGCGAGGCAATAGCGCTCATCCCGGGCAAATCCGAGCCGTATCTTATGGTTGCAATCGACGGCGGACAAAACATCTACCTAGGCGGCAAAGAGGGCAAGTTCGTTTTCGCGGACGTTCGCTGTTTCGGGAAATTCGACCATGTTGCCTACGAGAACCTCGTAACCGAACTCGTCAAAATTTTTGACGAAGAGCTGGGCATACCCGGCGGCGACGTGTATATCACCATTGCCGAATACGACTATTGGGGGCTGGGCGGCAAACTTTTCTATTAATCGTCTAATACGCCCCGCGTTTTCATATCCTGTATAAACACAGGTTGAAGACGCGGGGTTTTTTTATGCGAAGAAGAAAACACAGACGGACATACAGAAAATATTTTATCTATATAGCGTGTTTCTTCATTATATGCATTATTTTTCGGGCGTGTTCTTTGCCTAATCTTAACATAAATCTTGAGGACGTTGCCGCGCTAAGACTTCCAAGCGGGACAATCGCCGATATTTCCGCGCTCTCGTCAAAGTACGGCGTGGATTTCGCGGAACTTTTAACCATATATTGCATAGAAAACCAATTTTTCCCAAGTAAGATTTACGGCTTGTCACAGGCGGAAATCGAACAAAAGTTTATTTTGGATTATAAAGATATCAGGAAAAAATACAAAACCCGCGCCTTAAAACCATATAAAGATATGTTTAACCTTTTACTTTCGGAGATAAAAGCGTTTCCCGTGAGCGAACAAGAACCCTCCGCCGAATTGCCCTATATATACGGCGACGGCTGGGGCACGTCCCGCGCCGCGTCAGGCTGCGACATTACCGACAGAGAAAACATTAAGGGGCGGCTTTTAATCAACAGTATGACGGACGGTACAATCGAAAGCCTTTTAAATACGGAAACAGGAGGATACACCGCGTCTGTTAGAACCGACAACGGCACAGTCTACACCTACGCGCATTTGGAGAGGTACGCGGACGGGCTCGCGGTAAACGAGAAAGTTTTTGCGGGAGCGTTTTTGGGGTATATGGGAAATTCTGGAAAACTCAAGGACACCGCCTTAAAACAGCCGGTACACCTCAATGTGACAATTTTCGTCAAATTTACCAAGAAAAAGTTTTATATAAATCCGTATCCTTTTTTACGCTATGTAGAAAATATTTAACAAGTAATTGATTTTTGTAAAAATGTGAGTTATAATGAAAGCGGTACTGTACAGTTATCCTGTCGGAGGGATTTTTATGGCAAATTCAGGCAAACGCACCCCGAAAAATAAAAGTACACTTACAAAAGTTACTGTGGGTTTGGTGAGTTTCGTCGTTGCCGCGTCCGTCGCGGGCTATTTGGTAAATAATTCCCAATCAGGCGGATTCACACAGCCCGTAAACGCGAACACCAGCGAACCGGACGGCGCTTCACTTTTGTCCGTCGACGGCAAAATCAAAAAGGCGGTAATCAACGACACGGACGTTTCGGGGCTTAACAAAGACGCCGCGCTAACTCTTCTTGACGAAAAAATCACCCTGCCTCTTGACGCGCAAAAAGTGACCCTAAAATATGACGCGGACATTTTCGAGTATACATACTCTGATTTCGGCGCGAAATACGACTTTGAAAAAGCGGTAAACACCGTGCTTACGACAAGCACTTCCGATGTTTCCGCCGATTTTTCATATGATAAAGAAATTGTTAGGACTGTTATAAAAGATATCGCGGGGCAAGTCGACTCGCCCGCAAAGAGTGCGTCCTTTACGCGTGAGAACGGGGAGTTTGTCACAGTCGCGGGGAATGACGGCTTGCGCGTCGACGTGGACGCGACAGCCGAGAAAGTGTACGAGTTGCTTGACAGCAAGCAACCGGGAGAAGTCGAGGTTTTGACGAACGTCGAAAAGCCGCCTGTCACCACGGAAGACCTTGCGGACGCGAAATCGCTAATCGGCACTTTTACGACAAAGACCACGGGCGGGGATTCCCCGCGAAATATCAATATCAAAAACGCCTTATCGAAGATTAACAACGTCGTCGTTTACCCGGGCGGGGTTTTTTCGACAAACTACTATTTCGGCGATATGACCTATGACAACGGATACCGAAAAGCTCCCGTGATATCGGGGGGCAAACTGGTGGACGATTTCGGCGGCGGCGTGTGTCAGGTTTCAAGCACACTATATGTCGCTCTTCTTAACGCGGAACTCGAAATCGTAGAACGCCAGAACCACTCTCTCAAGGTGGGATACGCCGATTACGGCTATGACGCGACGCTTGCGGGCAACTATATCGACCTTAAATTCAAAAACGACACGCCGCGTCCTGTTCTTGTGGAAGGATATATGAGCGGCGGCTCGGTTACGGTTAATATTTACGGATACGAAATCCACGACTCGGGGCATACGCTAAAACTCTCTAACGAACTCGTATCGACTATCCCCGCTCCCGCCGACAAAGAGGTTTCGGACAACACCCTTCCGCTGGGGCAGCGCGCGGTGGTTACGGCGGGCAAAAACGGATACAGGTACAACCTCCTAAAAACAGTTTACGAAAACGGCAAAGAAACAGAGAAAGTCAAGATTAACACGAGCACCTACAAAGCTTCCGCGGGCGAGGTGCGTATCGGCACGAACCCCGACATTAAATCGGGTACGGACGTTCCCGTCGAAATACCCGAAACCAACGACTACAACGCACCCGACCCGATTGTGGATATCCCGCCAAACGCCGTTCAAACGCCGCCTTCTGAGCAGCCGATTCCAAGCGACTTGATGTCGCCCGAACTCGACACCTCCTTAAGCAATCTTTTGAACAATTAGTATGCTCCTGTCCGATTATTTACGCGAACAAGGCACGTATATATCAATGGACTGCGGAGGGCAGGGATTCTGCGGCAAATGCGGCGTTTTGGTGAACGGGGAGTTCAAACTCGCCTGCAAGACGGATATTTCGGAACTGTCTAAAGATTTCAAAGTTTCGGCCGTCCAAAGGCAAGACATTGTTCACGTTATAGAACAACCTATGTTTCCTGAATACGTAATCGCAATCGACATAGGAACGACGACTGTCGCCGCCCTTTTAGCCGATTCTTCGGGCGGCGTCATAAAAAGAGTGATGAAAACGAACAGTACCCGAGTTTTTGGCGCGGACATTTTGTCAAGAATAAATATGTGCGAAAAATTTTCGGATACGATATGTGAAATGCTGCGGGCTGACGTTTTATGCTGCGTCAACGCCTTGACTGGAACTTGCGTAAAGAAAATAATGGCTTGCGGGAATACTGCCGTTTTGAGTATGTTCCTCAACAAAAACACCTATTCTCTGGGGAAGTATCCTTTCGATTATGACGAATCGTTAAAGAGTTTTAACGACGTTAAGATAGGCGGAAATACGGTGACGACCGCTCCCTGTTTCGGCGCGTTTATCGGGGCGGACTCTCTCTTCGGGGCGTTGTACTGTTTCTCGGAATATGACATATATTGCAACAAAATATATATAGACATAGGCACTAACTGCGAAATACTTTTGCAGGAGGGCGGCAAGGTGTACGCCGCGTCAACCCCCGCCGGGCCCGCCTTTGAGGGAGGAAATATCTCCTGCGGTATGCCCTACGGGGACGGGGCGGTCACCGACATTAAGTACAATTTGTATCAGGGTTTTACCCTGACTTCGGTGGGAAACGAAGAACCGCGCGGGTTGTGCGGCTCGGCGGTGTTTAGCCTTATGCCGATACTTTCGTTGTATTTCGCGAAAGACGGCGTACTTGCCGAAGATGTGCAACTGAACGACAATATAACCTTTACAAAGGAAGATTTTTACAATGTCCTGCTCGCGAAAGCCGCGCTTAGGGCGGGGATTGACGCACTCACACAGGATATTGCGGTTGACAAGGTTTATATCGCGGGGAATTTTTTGTGGAACGACGAAAAGGATACCGTCCTTGAAAATATTTTCGCTGTCGGAATATTGCCGCGAAGTTTTAGGGACAAGGTGACAATCGTCGGCAACGCCTCTATCGCGTCGGCGTTATCAATGGCTATGGGGAAAAGATACCAATCCGAAATGACGGAAATAACTCTCGCGAAAAATCAGGTTTTTTGCGAGAATTTTATAAAACATATAACAATATGAGTGAAACAGACGGTTGCGTGGGAACACGAGGAAAGTCCGAGCTTCGCAGAGCAGAGCGCCGGCTAACGCCCGGTGGAGGCGACTCCAAGGAAAGTGCAACAGAAAATATACCGCCGATTTTTTTCGGTAAGGGTGAAAAGGCGGGGTAAAAGCCCACCTGACGGCCGGCGACGGCCGCCGAATTGTAAACCCCGCTCGAAGCAAGGCATATCAAGCCAATCGGGGCTGCTCGTCCCAGAAGTTTACGAAGGTTTGAGGTAGCCGCAAGAACGTGCCGGCGACGACACGCCAAAGATAGATAATCGTCAGATACAGAACTCGGCTTACAGTTTCACTCATATTTCACATAGGAGGAATTTTTTCATGCCGAAAATAAAACTCACCGACAGAGGACGGCGCAACGCGTCCCTGATAGCTCTTTTGCTGTTCGCGCTTTTGGTCGCGGGGATTTTGTCGTTTGTCCCTGAGGAGCCGCGACCGACGACAAGACTTGTACATATCCCGAATGTGACCGCAAGCGCAGTAGACGAAGACGGCAGGACGCACCCCATAAACGCGGTTATAGCTGTCGATATCGAGCAGGACTCGCAGCTCAACGCGCTTCAGGCGAAAGTCATACTGACGCAAACCCTGGGGAAACTTGACTACATAAAGATGCGCGCGCCTGGGAACATTGTCTATCTCCAAACCGAATTTGAAAAAGCTATCCGCGAGAGTTTTCCCGATACAAAACTTGCGGCAGTCTATATTTCGGAGTTTCAGGCGGGAGACACCCAGTTCATCGCGGACACCAAAAACGATTCCAACAGCCGCCAGAGCAACACCCTAAGAGGAATGTTCAGGAATCTAAAATAGGAGTTATACTATGAAGAAGAAATATATTTTTGTGACGGGCGGCGTTGTGTCGGGGC
>BNUF01000055.1 GCA_025997155.1 Clostridia bacterium | reverse complement strand
CGGATTTAACCAAGGCGGCGTACTTGTCGCCGAGTCTGTAAATATCCAAGCCGCTCAAGTGCGCGTACTGTTTGCCCGTATTGTCTTTAAGCTTCACGTATTCCCCTGAATCGACGCTTGCAAGCCAGTCCTCGCCGAGCTCAAGCGTGTCGTGGTCTGTCAAGTTGTACTCCTTGTCAAGGTCAAGGGGTTCGCCGTATGCGCCAATGTAGTAAATAGCGTCTTTTGGAAGTTCCGATTCTTTTACAATATCCCCGGACTTAACCAATTCGGCGTACTTATCGCCGAGGTTGTAAATATCCGATTCGCTCAGGTGCGCGTACTGTTTGCCCGTATTGTCCTTAAGTTTCACGTACTCCTTTGAATCGCCGCTTGCCACAGAGCTACCGCTTTCGATTTTCGCAACCGAAGTATCCGCCGACTGCGCCGATACCGGCACCGAATCCACCGAGGCAACGCCTATTGAAATCGCGCCTGCTACCGCTGTTATTGCCAACGTACCAAATAATGTTTTATTCATTTTTATTTCCTCCTGATTTTCTGCGTTTTTATTGTCCTCAAGCGTTTCGCTTTTGGAATAACTATATTATATCTCACAGATGTTACAGAGCAAGGAAAAAGTTGTTAAATAGTTGTAAAATCTATTTTTATTCTTGTGCCGCTTCCTTTTTTGCTTGTGATATTCAGCTTTGCGCCGTGTATATCGCATATTTCGGCGCAAAGCGCAAGCCCCAATCCAACGCCTCCCCCTGCGCGGGCGCGGGCTTTGTCAATTCTGTAAAAAGGTTCGGTTATCTTCCGTATCTCCTCCGTTTCCATTCCTTTGCCGTTATCCTCTATAATTATCGCTTTTCTTTCGGTGTATACGCATATCTGTGTGCCGCCCGCTTTAATCGCGTTTTCCAGCAAATTCTGAACGAGTGATTCAATCAACGCCGCGTCGCCGCGTATATCAGCGGTTTCGTTAAAGTCGAAGATTACGCGGATGCCGCCATCACGGCACACCAAATCCAAAGTATCAGCCGCTCTTGATATTATTTCACCTATATCAAGAGGAAGCTTTTCAATTTCACTGTTCTTCATATACGCTAAATCCATAAGTTTGTACACCATATTTTTCATACGCAAGCTTTGGCTTAGTATATAGTCTACGGCTTTCACGCGTGCCGATTCCTCTATGTTGGCTATTTTCAGAAGCTCGGCGTATCCCGCTATCGACGTTATAGGCGTGCGCATTTCGTGGGCAAGGTTGTTAATAAACCGCTCGCGGCTCTCAGAGTTTGCCTGAACACTGTCCGCCATTGTGTTGAACGCCTCCGCGAATTCGCCTATTTCATCTTTGGAAAGACTGCCCAAGTCCACCCTTTTTTCATAGTTCCCGTTTTTAATTTCCGCGGCGGCAAGGTTAAGTTTTCTAAACGGCGAAGTCAGGCGCAGCAGCATAAACAAAAGCGCCGCCGACATACAAGCACTCACAATCACGCTTGTCATTATAAGCATTGTAAGCATCTCCGAATGCCATTCCATAATCCCGCTTACGTCTTTTTTGTACATAAACTGAACATTGCCGAAAGGTTTCGCTAAATTTTCGGCAATCGTAAAAAACGGCAAATTCTCAGGCGCGTTGCTGAAAATTACTTCATTGTCAAGCGATAGCGTAAGGTATACGCCCTGTTCGCTGTAATATTCAGCGTAAGCTTCAACCATACTTTGTATATTGTCCTTGTTCGGTTCACCGTATTTGTCGGATAAAATTCTGACGTTCTCGTACAGCGATTTTACGATAATCTGCTGTTCCACAGCCGCGGAATCCTGAATGTACTTTTCGTTTAAGGAAAAACTTTGCTTGAACACAACATATCCCAAAACGTAGGACGCAATCAAAAACAACGCCAACGCGCAGAAAAACGCCTTCTGCCAAAATTTCAACCCGCCCTTCATTTTCAAACCTCTAAACGATAGCCGTACTTGAAAACTGTTTTTATGCAATCCTCAAAACCCAGCTTTTGCCGAAGTTTCCGTATATGAACGTCGACAGTCCTCGTTTCGCCGTAATAATCCATACCCCACACCAATTCAAGAAGCCGCTCACGAGTCAGCGCGAGATTTTTGTTTTCTATAAGCACCTGAAGCAGTTCAAATTCTTTTGCGGTCAGCTCGACGTCAGTGCCGTTCAAAGTTACCCTGCGCTCGTTTATATTTACATAGACATCGCCTAACCGAATAGCGGAGTCGTTCTTTCCGACCCGTCTTAGCACAGCCTCAATCCGCGCCATAAGCTCAATCGCCTCAAAGGGTTTGACAATGTAATCGTCCGCGCCTAATTTGAGTCCGGCCACCTTGTCGTCAAGCCTGTCTTTTGCCGTCAGGAATATTACGGGTATATTGTTTATATCTGATATCAGCGAAAAACCGTCGCGTTCCGGGAGCATCACGTCAAGTAAGATTATGTCGGGTGTGTTGTCTTTCAGATACGGCATAACCTTGCCACCGTTATCAAGTATGTGCGAATTATGTCCCGCGATTGAAAGATGCAGCGCGATTAAGTCCGCAATTGCGATTTCGTCCTCTACTATAAGTACGTTTGCCATGCATACATCTTCTTTACTTCCGATTTTTGATATAAAAGTAAAAATATCCTGTAAATATTTTCCAATCACAGGAGATTTTTTTACTCAAATTACTTTTCTGATTCTTTATGCGGTTTTACACTTGTCCGTCTTTATTTTAAAACGCGAGCCGCCTTTACGTATGTGCGTACATAATAAGGGTCTTCAAGCGCGGTGATTACGATGCCCCAGCTCCTTTTTGAACTTGAGGACTGAATGAACTGACCGTTGCCCATATAGATGCCGACGTGGGAAATGTGACCGTCGTTCGCGCCGTCCGTGTCAAAGAATACCAAGTCGCCCGACTGAAGCTGCGATTTTGGGATTTCGATACCCTCGTGGGATTGCGCGGCGGAATTGTGGCTTAAGTTTACGCCGAAATGTTTCATAACCGCGTATACGAAACCAGAGCAGTCGACGCCGCTGTTAAGGTTGGTGCCGCCCCATGAGTACGGCGTGCCGAGGAATTGTTTAGCGTAGGAGATGATTTCGTCGGCGCGGGCATTGCCGCCGTACTCCGTCCCTGTGATGAGGGGAGCGGACATAAGGGAGGCTTTCGGGCGTTCGCCGTCCTGTAAAGAAACGTATTCGCGGCTTACATAGCCCTCCGTGCCGTCTAGCCCGACTTTAATCCAGTCGCCGAAGTCGCCGTACACGTCAACCGCCGTACCGTTCTGGTAGGTTGTGAGAATATCAGCGCCTTGCGACGGGAGGGAGCGAAGACGAAGCCCGTCCGACATTACGACGGCGTAACCGTCGTACCCCCCCGTAGCGACTTCCGTTTCCTGCGCGGGTTTCACGGGGGTAACCTCCGCGAGCCGCGAAAGAACTTCCCTGTCCGCGTCTACATAATCCTGATGTATATACGAACTTTCTCCGTTGTAGTCTATGTTAAGCCATTCGCCGTAGCGTCCGACAACCCGCACGGTGTCGCCGTAGTCGGCCTGCGCAAGCACCTCGTAATCCACGTCAGGGTACTTGCGTATGTTGACAAGGTTCGCGTTTACCGTACCTGTGGTTTGCTGTTCTATATCTACAAATTCTTTTATTATATATGCGTTGATGCCGTTAAACGACACATTGTAATAATCCCCCGAAGTTCCGTCCACCGAAATTGTGTCGCCTGTATGAACCTGCCCCGCGATTGGGCTGTCAGGGCTTGGCGCGGTACGCACGTTCACGTTTGTTCCGTTGACGATACCAGCGGACGCGAATACGGGACAAGCCAGAATAACGGCGAGTAACGCTCCCGCGGACACTCTATGTAATAAATTCGCTTTGACTAAACCACGCATAATATATACCCCTCCGACAAAAACACCGACAAATTATTACACATTTGTTTCAAAAATATTATAATACTATAAAAAAGTTCTGTCAATACCTTAATTATTTTATTTTTTATTTCAAAGATTAAAATTATGTAGTATAATGATTATGATAATTCTTGCAGGGGGTTTTTATGGAGCGTTGTGTAATAATCGGAGCGTCGCCGCAAACAAATATAGCTGTTTTGAGGACGTTCACGGCTATGGACGATTTTGTAATCTGCGCGGACGGGGGCTACCATCTGGCGTTGGCGGCGGGGCTTGTGCCGTCTTTGTATGTGGGGGACGGGGATTCGGGGCGGATTCCGACGCACACGGACAGAATCGTGCTTCCCGCAGAAAAGGACGTGACGGATTTGCAGGCGTCGCTTGATATAGCTCTTTCACGCGGGTACAGGGACTTTGTGATTTTGGGCTGCGGCGGCGTTCGCTTTGACCATTATTACGCGGCGTTGTGTATGCTCTTTCGCATTGACGAACAGGGCGGGACGGGTATCTGCGCCGACAACTGGAACATTATTTCTTTACATAAAGGCGGGGAGCAAACATATCCGAGGCGCAAAGGCTACAAATATTTTTCGGTTCTCCCCGTTGACGACAAAATCGAGGGCGTTACCCTGTCGGGGTTAAAGTATCCTTTGGATAACGCCGATATGTACAAAACACATTCTCTCGGAACCTCAAACCAGTTCGAGTCGGACGTTGCGGTCGTTACAATCAAAAAAGGGCGGGCGTTCGTGGCATACAGTAAAGAATAGGAATGATTAAATGAAAAATATAAAAAGGACTGTCTGCGTAACAGTCCTTTTTAATAGCTTTTATTCAGTCGCGTACATTTCCACCAACACGATAAACTCGACGACCGCCCGCAAAACGTCTTCCCCCTGCAACCCGTGCTCCCTCTCGATTGCCTTGAAAAACGGCGCGAACTCCGACAACGCCGCCGACAAATGCGGTTTTGCCGCCGCCGCCACGCGTTCGACCAACTGCCCCGCCTTAGTCTTGTCAATCAGGTTGTTTTGGCTAAGTTCTTTAACGATAATGGGGTGCAGTTTTTCGGAGACGTGGGAGAAAACCGCGTTAAGCTCCTTTTTATCTTCCTTCGGCGCGTTAAGGAGCGGCGAACAGCCGTTGTCCCGTTTGCCTTTTCGGTAAATCAAAAAATCCAACAGTATTTCTTCAAGTTCGGAAATTGCGTCCATAAAAAATCCCCTTTGCTTTTTATGATATAGTATGCAAAGGGGGCGTATCTTGTTTTTATCGTTTTGGAATGTACACTCTGAATATTTCGGTTATACCGTCATAAAGTGCCTGAGCGGCGCGGGCGCGGTACTCCTCCGTGGCGAGTTTAGCCGCCTCGTCGGGGCTTGTGAGGTATCCGATTTCGCAAAGAATCGCGGGGACGGTGGTTTTCGTGAGGACGACATAACTGTTTGTGCGGACTTTTCTGTCCGTTCCCGCAAGTTCCATAAGGATTACGCCGTGCATAATGTCCGCCGCGTCGTGGGACGAGAACCCGAGTTCCGCGTCGTTATAGTGGTCGTAGTAATAAGTCTCGATACCGTGAACGACAGGGTTCGGCACGTCAGGACGCAATTCCGCCGCGTTGTTGTGTATCGACACGAATAAGTCGCCGTAGGCGTTTCCGAAAGCGGCGCGTCCCTCAAGCGTAACGTCGTTGTCGCCGCGCCTTGTCAAATAAACTTTCACGGAGTCGTCGTCCTCGAAAAGCTGCTCGAGTTTAAGCCCGATATCAATGTTAATATCCTTTTCGACAAGATTGTTCCATCGTGTTCCTGGCGCGCCTCCGCCGTGCCCTGGGTCGATAACGACGATACGCGCATATTTTTCTTTAGGCGGAATCGGTTTGATATAAATATTGTCCGAATCCTCCCAAACGTCGTACCCGAATATGCTCGTTTCGTTTATGCTTATGACGGTTTGCCCCGACACCGTACCCACGTTAACGGAGTTGATTTTTCCGTCAAGCACAGGGTAACTCCCTTGTCCAAGGTAGGCGGTGTAGTCATTCGGCAAGACGATATTATATCTGAGCGACAAATAGTTGTCGTCCGTTTTTATCTGGTCAAGGCGTATAGGAAAACTTAGAGATTTTGGGATATATACGCTGCCCTGGTCATATCCGATATGATTAAGCCCCACGCTTGTAACGGGCGGCAATTCTTCTGGGGTAGTTTCCTGTATATTTTGATTCTCCGCGGCAAATCCGATAGTCACCGTTTTCCTGTCATTTGACAATTTTACATAATACTGGGTATTCGGTTGCAACTCAAAAACAGCACGCACGATTTTTTCGGGCGTTACTTGATTTTGCGCAATCCTAACGGAGACGACCGTTTCGGTGTTCAACTGCCTGCTCTCGTTTTTCTCGATTGCCGCGCCGTAAATGTCCACGTACATTCGATTATTTTCAAGGAGGTGTTTCCCAAGAGCTGAAATCTCCCCTTGCGTTACAATCGTAAATTCAAAAGGGTTGCCGATAAGCGGCACGTTAAACTCCGTCACGATTGTGTCGGGGTAAATTTTTTCTGTAATTATTTCCGTCGATATGTCTGCCGCAAGTCCGTCTTCATCTACAACTGTCGGAATTGTCGGAATGGCGGGAACTGTCGGAATGGCGGGAACTGTCGGTTCTGGCGGAGCTTGCGGCGGCGGAATATAGTCAATAAAAACAGAACGCGTACTGCCGTCCCAGTTCACCAAAAAATCCAGATTATCCGCCACAAACCGCAGAGGAATCATAGTTTTGTCATTAATAATTTTCGGCGGAATACTCATTGTCGTTGACGCGCCGTTCACAAGCGCGGAAGTTTCGTTTATCCGAAGGACAATTTTATCCGCGTCCATAACGACGTACACCGCTTTTTCTTCCGCGTTCCACGAAACCTCCGCCCCAAGCGGCTCAAAAACCTCCCTCGCGGGTACAAGGGTATAATCCTCAAAAATAATCGGCGGCATCTCAAGCTCCGTCATTTCCGCGCCGTTTATATAAAGTTTAATCGGCTCGGCGTCATATATATGCTCATTCCCGTCGTAGAACAAAGTCGCCGACGCGAAGACATTTTTGCATAAAATCAATGTCGTCAACAAAAACAGGCATTTTTTCATAGAGTACCCCAAGCATAAAAATTCTTATTTTGCACAAATTAAATTGTAACATATTTTTTATGTTATTGAAAGTGTAAAAAATAACAATTTTCGGGGGTACAATATGGACATAAATTGCGCGGACAACTGTTTTTATCAGCTAGACGGAAAATGCACCCTTCACGAACTCAGCTACATTCCCTCCTACTCGGGCGGTAACGTTTCCGACTGCCCGTATATGCAAACATTTCCAGTATAACTAAAAAAGCCGGTGGAAATCCTAATAATAGTCTACCACTGGAGGGATTTTATGCTAAACAACAAAGTTGAGATATGCGGGGTAAACACGGCAAAACTCCCGCTTCTTAAAGCGGAACGTAAACGCGAGTTATTTGAGCGTATACTACAAGGCGACACGGACGCGCGCGAAGAATATATATACGGAAATTTGCGTCTGGTGCTTAGCATAATACAAAAATTTTCCAATCGCGGGGAATATATAGACGATATATTTCAAGTGGGCTGTGTGGGGCTTATCAAGGCGATTGACAATTTCGACACCTCCCACGGCGTGCAATTTTCGACATATGCCGTGCCTATGATAATCGGGGAAATACGGCGGTATCTGCGCGACAACAATTCCATACGCGTCTCCCGCTCCCTTCGCGACACGGCGTACAAGGCTCTTCAGGCAAAGGAGAAACTGACGACACAAAACGGCAGAGAACCCAGCGTTGAAGAAATCGCAAAGGATATGGGGATTACAAAAGAAGAAGTCATCTTTGCGCTGGACGCGATTCAAGACCCGATTTCCCTGTTCGACCCGGTATATCACGACGGCGCGGACGCAATCTTTGTCATGGACCAGGTGAGCGACGAAAAAAACACCGACGCGAGGTGGATTGAAAACCTCTCCCTTTCGGAGGCGTTAAAACGGCTGAACGACCGCGAAAAGCATATCCTAAGCCTTAGATTTTTTGAGGGAAAGACACAAATGGAAGTCGCCGACGAAATCGGAATTTCACAAGCGCAAGTATCAAGGCTTGAAAAAAACGCGTTGAAGAATATGAAAAAATATATAACCTAAAAGAAGTCCCCGATTTGCGCGGGGACTTCTTTTTTTCTATTATATTACGCCGTTGTCGTTAAGCCGTTTGTATGTCTTGAGTCTTCTTACCGCGTCCGCTTTGGCGTGGTCAAAGAGAGTGTCGGCAACGTCTGGGAAAGCGCGTTTGAGTGAGGAGTAACGAACCTCGGAGAGTATAAATTCGTTAAAGTCCGCCGTCGGTTCTTTTGATTCAAGCACAAACGGATTCTTGCCCTCGTCCTCAAGGGTCGGGTTGTAGCGGTACAAGTGCCAGTAACCCGCCTCAACCGCCTTTTTGGTCTCGAGCTGTGTGCAGCCCATTCCGACTGTGAGTCCGTGGTTGATGCAAGGAGCATACGCTATGATTAGCGACGGTCCCGGGTACGCCTCGGCTTCGGTAAGCGCCTTGATTAACTGCGATTGGTTCGCACCCATTGCGACTTGCGCAACGTACACATAGCCGTAGCTCATAGCAATCATACCGAGGTCTTTTTTACGAACCCTCTTGCCCGACGCGGCGAATTTCGCGATTGCGCCTGTCGGCGTGGATTTACTTGCCTGTCCGCCCGTGTTGGAGTAAACCTCGGTGTCGAACACGAGAACGTTCACGTCTTCACCGGACGCGAGAACGTGGTCGAGACCGCCGAAACCGATATCATACGCCCAACCGTCGCCGCCGAGAATCCACTGGGATTTTTTAACAAGGAAATCTTTTCTTTCAAGGATTTCTTTTGCCAGTTGTCCCTCGTCGCCCGAAAGCTCCGCCGATTCAAGAACGGACGCGAGTTTCGCGCTTGCGCTTTTGGACTCTTCAGCTTTTTGGAGGGTGTCAAGCCATTCGGAGATTGCAGCTTTAACGTCGCCGTTGCCTGTTTTTTCGGAAAGTGTTTTAGCTTTGATTGCCAAACCTTCGCGAATGTGTTTAACGGCGGTGTACATACCGAGTCCGAACTCCGCGTTGTCCTCGAAAAGCGAGTTGCCCCACGCGGGTCCTTGTCCTTTTTCGTTGGTCGTATAAGGGGTCGAAGGTGCGGAACCCGCCCAGATAGAGGAGCAACCCGTGGCGTTCGCGATATACATTCTGTCGCCGAAAAGCTGTGTGATAAGTTTCGCGTAAGGCGTTTCGCCGCAACCAGCGCAAGCTCCGGAGAACTCAAGGAGAGGCTGCTCGAACTGGCTTCCGATTACGGAAGTTTTGCCGATTGGGTTTTCTTTCTTGGAAAGTTTGATACCATACTCAAAGTTCGCGATTTCAGGCGACGCCGTGTCGATAGGCTCCATTACGAGAGCTTTCTCTTTCGCGGGGCAAACTTGCGCGCAGTTTCCGCAACCCGTACAGTCAAGGGTGGAAAAGAGCATTTTATACTGATAACTTGCGAGTTTCGGATTTTTCGGCGTAACAGTCTCAAACGCCTCTGGTTTGTTAGCCACTTCTGTTTCATTAAGAAGTGCCGGACGAAGCACGGCGTGAGGGCAAACGTAGGAGCATTGGTTACATTGGATACAGTTTTCTTTAATCCAACGCGGAACTTTAACGGCGATACCGCGTTTTTCATACGCCGCCGTGCCTTGCGGGAACGTGCCGTCTTCCGTGCCGACAAACGCGCTCACAGGGAGGCTGTCGCCGATTTGCGCGTTGATTGGCTCAACGATATTTTTGATAAAATCGGGAGCGTTTGAAACTTTGGCGGCTTCCGTGTCAACCGCGTTTTTCCACGAATCGGGGATAGACACTTCTTTCGCGCCGTTTACGCCCTCTTCGACGGCGGCATAGTTCATATTGACGATTTTATCGCCTTTTTTGCCGTATGATTTATAGATGGCTTTTTTCATATACTCAACGGCTTCGTCAATCGGGATAATGTTTGTGAGTTTGAAGAACGCCGCCTGAAGAACGGAGTTGATACGGTTGCCAAGCCCGATTTTGCCCGCGATGCCGATACCGTCTATGATATAGAATTTAATGTTATGCGACGCGACATATTTTTTGAAAGACGCTGGGAGTTTCGACTCGAGTTCGTCCTCGCTCCAAATGCAGTTGAGCAGGAAAGTGCCGCCGTCTTTGAGGTCGGAGAGCATATCGTATTTGTCAAGATATGACGGGTTGTGGCAAGCCACGAAATCCGCCGTCTTTACGAGATATGTCGAGCGAATCGGGGTTTTGCCGAAACGAAGGTGAGAAGTCGTGATACCGCCTGATTTTTTGGAGTCATACGCAAAGTATGCCTGCGCGTAGAGGTCGGTGTGGTCGCCGATAATTTTAATGGAGTTTTTGTTCGCGCCGACTGTACCGTCAGAGCCGAGTCCCCAGAATTTGCAGTTTGTCGTACCCGCCGGGGTAACGTCAATTTCCTTTTCAACGGGAAGAGAGAGGTTTGTAACGTCGTCCACGATACCGATTGTAAAGTGGTTTTTCGGAACATCAAGCGCAAGGTTTTTGTAAACCGCGATAATCTGCGCGGGGGTAACGTCTTTTGAGCCGAGTCCGTAGCGTCCGCCGATGATTGACGGGCGAACGTCCTGGTCGAAATACGCCGTGAGAACGTCCTGATACAAAGGTTCGCCGAGTGCTCCCGGTTCTTTTGTCCTGTCAAGAACGGCAATCTTTTTGACGGATTTCGGGATAGACTCAAGGAATTTGCCGACAGCAAAAGGACGGTAGAGGTGGATTTTCACCAGACCGACTTTTTCGCCCGCCGCCGTGAGATAGTCAACAGTCTCCTCGATACAGTCGCAGGACGACCCCATAGAGATAATCACGCGGTCAGCGTCGGGAGCTCCGTAGTAGTTGAAGAGTTTGTAGTCGCGTCCCGTAAGTTTGTTGATTTCGCCGAGGTAGTTCTCAACGATTTCGGGAACGCGGTCATAATAAGGGTTGGAGGATTCACGTGCTTGGAAGAAAATGTCAGGATTTTGTGCCGTGCCGCGCAAAACGGGGTGTTCCGGGTTAAGCGCGCGGTCGCGGAATTCGGCAATCGCGCCGTGGTCAACGATTTTGTTTAAATCGTCATAGTCCAAACACTCGATTTTTTGAATCTCGTGGGAGGTGCGGAAACCGTCAAAGAAGTGGAGGAACGGCACACGCCCCTTGATTGCGGAAAGGTGGGCAACCGCGCCAAGGTCCATTACTTCCTGTACGTTTGCCGACGCAAGCATAGCGAATCCCGTCTGGCGGCAAGCCATTACGTCGGAGTGGTCGCCGAAAATCGAAAGCGCGTGGCTGGCAAGCGCCCTTGCGCTCACGTGCAAAACGCCCGGAAGGAGTTCGCCCGCGATTTTATACATATTCGGTATCATAAGAAGCAAGCCCTGTGACGCTGTGTATGTAGTCGTCAGAGCTCCCGCTTGGAGTGAGCCGTGGACGGTACCCGCAGCGCCGCCTTCGGATTGAAGTTCAACAACACGGACTTCCTGTCCGAAAATATTCTTTTTGCCTTGCGACGCCCATTCGTCCGTGACTTCCGCCATAGGCGACGAAGGGGTGATTGGGTAGATGCCCGCTACTTCGGTAAAGGCGTATGATGCATACGCGGCGGCAGAGTTGCCGTCCATAGTCAGCATAGTTTTTGCCATTCAAAATCCTCCTTATAAATCATATCAAGCCAATAATTACTCTTTTTATTATAGCACAAAAATATAATTAATAAAAGATTTTGCGCCAGTTTTCAGAAATTTTTTTATAATTTTCTAAGTGCCAAACGGATAATCTGCTCGGTGTTCATATCGGGCGCGGCGACTTGCAAAACAGCTTTGAGCGCGTCGGTTTTGGAGTATCCGAGGGCAATCAGCGCGTTTGCCGCCTCGGATTTTGACGGCTGCTCGTCTGGAGTTTGAATATGTACTCCCAAAAATTCAGCCATTTTATCGCGCAATTTAAGTATGATAATTTCGGCGGTTTTTTTGCCGACATTCGGGGATTTCGCCAACGCCGCCGCATCCTCCGATATAACGGCGTTCGCTATATCCTGCGGGGGCAAGGTGTCCAGTATATTAAGAGCCGCCTTAGGCCCCACCCCCGACACAGTGTTAAGCAGTTCAAACATTGAAAGTTCGTCCCGCGAAAAGAACCCGTACAATTGCAATACGGATTCTTTTATATACATATGCGTATGCATAGATATCTCTTCGCCGACAACAAGCTCCGCCGCAATCTTTTTTCCGATTCCGACGCTGTATCCTATGCCGTGTGTTTCTATGACCGCTGTTCCTTTAGATACAGAAATCACGTTTCCTTTTATATATGCAATCATATCTAATCAGCACTTTCAGCAGGCGTTTCCGTGTCGTCCTGCAAATCATATGGTATCTCCGCAATCCCGACTACGTGTTCGCCCGAGGCGTTGGTAATAAGTTTAACGCCCGAGGTGACTCGCCCGATAGACGAAATGCTGGAAACGCTGATACGTATAATTACGCCAAGGGAGTTGATAATCATAAGTTCGTCGTTTTCGTGGACGGTGACGACTCCCATAAGCGCGCCTGTTTTTTCGGTGACTTTGTATACCCTAAGTCCTTTGCCGCCGCGAGCCTGAAGGCGGAACGCGCTGTACTCCGTGCGTTTTCCGTATCCTTTTTGCGATACCAAAAGTATCTGTTTGCCGTTTTCAAAAATACCCGAACCCACAACAAAATCGTCCTCCGAGAAACGCACCGCAATCACGCCCGACGCCCCGCGTGATTGCGGACGCACGTTGTTTTCGTTGAAACGGATACCCATACCCTTTGAAGTCGCGATAAAAATTTCGTCGTTGCCCGTGGTTTTCATAACGCCGATAAGCTCGTCATTTTCGCGGATAATCATAGCTTTAAGCCCCGATTTGCGTATATTCGAGTAGGCGGAAAGAGGGGTGCGTTTCGCCACGCCGTTTTTTGTCACCATAAAAAGGTACTCGTTGTCACTGTCAAGAGCGGTTGTCGTGACGATTGCCGCGATTTTCTCGTCCGCGTTAAGGCTCAGGAGATTCACAATATTCGTGCCTTTTGCGGCGCGTCCCGCCTCGGGGATTTCGTATGTCTTGAGACGGTACACGCGTCCTTGATTGGTGAAGAACATCATATGCTGGTGAGTTGTACAGACGAAAACGTCCTGTATGTCGTCCTCCTCACGCGTCCCCATTCCGACGACACCCCGCCCGCCGCGTTTTTGCGTGCGGTAAACGGACAGCGACTGGCGTTTAATGTAGCCGACGGTGGTCATTGTCACGACCGAAGTCTCGTCGTCGATTAAATCCTCAAGGTCAATGTCGCCCGAATCGTGTATAATGGCGGTGCGGCGTTCGTCAGCGTACTTCGACTTGACTAGCAGTATCTCTTTTCTTATAACTCTAAGCAATTCCTTCTCGTCATTTATGATAAGATTGAGTTCCGCGATAAACGCCAAAAGTTCAGTCAGTTCCTGTTCGATTTTTGCGCGTTCAAGCCCCGTCAAACTGCCGAGTTGCATAGCGACGATTGCCGCCGCCTGTTCGTCCGACAGCGAAAACGTCTCGACCAAACGTTCCCGCGCCTGAACCCTGTCTTTTGAGGCGCGGATAAGCGCAATCACCTCGTCGATATGTTCAAGGGCAATCAAATAGCCCTTCAGGATATGGGCGCGTTTTTCGGCTTTTTGGAGTTCAAACGCCGAACGCCGCCTTACCACATCTTTTTGATGATTTATAAAGTGTACTAAAATATCCTTGAGATTAAGTACGACAGGTTCGTTATTGACAAGCGCAAGCATAATCACGCCGATTGACTCCTGCATTTGTGAAAACTTGTACAATTGGTTCAAAACGACGCTCGAGTTCGCGTCTTTTTTCAGTTCGATAACAACGCGAACGCCCTCCCTGTTGGATTCGTCGCGCATATCGGAGATTCCTTCAACCTTATGGTCTTTCACAAGTTCGTCGATTGACGCGCAAAGACGTGCCTTGTTCACTTGGTACGGGATTTCGGTGATTATAATAGAATCCCGCCCGTTGCTCATCGGCACGATTTCGGCGCTCGCCCGCACGATAACCTTGCCGCGCCCCGTGAGATACATATTGCGAATCCCCGATTTCCCGAGAATTGACGCACCCGTGGGGAAGTCCGGCCCGTGTACGAGATTTATCAACTCATAGATATCGGTATCAGTTTCTTCTATATTATTGTCAATAATTTTGACTACCGCGTCTATGACTTCGCCCAAATTGTGCGGCGGGATATTTGTCGCCATTCCAACGGCGATACCTGACGTTCC
>BNUF01000054.1 GCA_025997155.1 Clostridia bacterium | reverse complement strand
GCAAGGCAAAAACCGAGGATTCCACGGTTTTTGATATGTACAAGGACTACACCGAGCCGATTAAACGGATACCGCCGCATCGTATCCTTGCGCTTAACCGAGGCGAGGCGGAGGACGTTTTGTCGGTGAAGATTGAGGCGCAGGACGCGCTGATTCTCGACAAAATATCCAAACTGCTTATACGGAAGAACGAGCAGACGCGGGAGTATATGCAGACCGCCCTTGACGACGCGTACAAGCGGCTTATTATACCGTCGGTACATCGCGAAATCCGAACGGCATTGACCGAAACGGCGCAGGAAGGAGCTATCCGCGTCTTTACCGAAAATTTACGGCAGCTGCTCCTTGCCCCTCCGCTTAAAAACAAGGTAGTTCTGGCTCTCGACCCGGGAATCCGCACGGGCTGTAAATTCGCCGTCATAGACGAGACGGGCAAAGTTCTGGAAACGGGCGTGGCGTACATTGCGCGTCCGAATGACGACCAAAACGCCGCCCGCGCAAAACTGCTCCCTTTCATAAAAAAATACGGCGTTGTGGTTATCGCAATCGGAAACGGAACGGCGTCCCGCGAGACTGAAAGTTTTGTCGTTAAAATGATAAAAGAGGAGAAGCTTAAAGCCGAATACATCATAGTGAGCGAGGCGGGCGCGTCCGTCTACTCCGCGTCCAAACTGGGGGCGCAGGAATTTCCCGATTTCGACGTGTCTCTTCGGAGCGCCGTGTCTATCGGACGCAGACTTCAGGACCCCCTTGCGGAACTTGTGAAGATTGAACCGAAAAGTATCGGCGTCGGGCAGTACCAGCACGATATGAACCAAAAACGCCTGAATGACGCGCTGGGCGGAGTCGTCGAAAGTTGCGTGAATAGTGTCGGCGTCGACCTCAACACCGCGTCGCCAGCACTTTTGTCATATGTCGCGGGGATTTCCCAGACGCTTGCAAAAAACATACTGACATACCGCGAGGAAAACGGACAGTTTAGGACACGCGCCGAACTCAAAAAGGTAAGCAAACTGGGTCCCAAGGCGTTTGAGCAATGTGCGGGATTTTTGCGGATATCGGACGGAACGAACCCCCTTGACAACACGGGCGTTCACCCCGAAAGCTACAAAGTAGCCGAACGCTTGCTCCCGCAAATCGACAGCATACTTAATATAGAAGACTTCGCGAAAGAAATCGGCGTGGGCGTACCCACCCTCAAGGACATAATAAAGGAACTCAAACAACCCGGACGCGACATACGCTCCGAACTGCCTCCCCCCGTACTTCGCAGCGACATTCTCACAATGGAGGAGCTGTCCGCTGGCACGGTTCTTCGCGGGACGGTACGCAGCGTCGTCGATTTCGGCGCGTTCGTCGATATCGGCGTTCACGAGGACGGACTCGTGCATATCTCCCAAATAGCCGACAAATTCATAAAACACCCGCTGGAACGGTTGAGCGTCGGCGATGTCGTTGACGTAAAAGTGTTGTCCATCGACCTCGCGAAAAAACGAATCTCACTCACAATGAAAGGGTTACAAAGCCCTAAAAATACTTGAAAGAGGTGCTAAAGATGGCTACAAAACGCGTAAGTGAAAAACGCCTTACACTCGACAACCTTCGGGTAGGTATGGTTGTCGCCGCCGATATCGTCGACCCGAAAACGAAAGAAATAATCGTCGCCGCGAACACGACAATAGACGTGGAGTCGCTCGTAAAGCTTAAAACCTTTTATTTCAGCGAGGCGGAGGCAAAGGGGCATACTATCTATGAACCCACGATTACCGTTGACGACATATCCAAAGACACCATTGTGCACCTCACAGAAGGCGACAAAGAGTCCTTTGACAACTTCAAGAACATATATGAACAGTCGTACCAAAAAACCAAGGAGATTTTGAGCGGGATTTCAGAGGGGATTATTCCAGGCAAGGAAGTAATCATACACACGATAGACGATATCTTCGCGACGACGCGCTACAAGAGCGACGTTTTTATGTGCCTTAATTACCTGAAGACACAGCCCGAATACTTGACGGACCATATAATCAGCGTTTCTCTTATATGCAAGATTATCGCGGACTGGATGGAACTTTCTCCCGCGGAGGGGCAGACTCTCGTGATGGCGGCGTTTTTGCACGACGTCGGTATGAACAAAGTCGCCGCGCTTTCTATGAAACAAACCAAACTCTCGGACGGAGAGTTCGCAAAAGTTATGCTCCACCCGATACACAGCTACAACCTCGTTAAGGATATGGAAATTTCCAACGACGTTAAGTACGCGATTCTTCAGCACCACGAGAGGATTGACGGGAGCGGGTATCCAAACCACCTTGTAGACTCGCAGATTAACCGTTTCGCGAAGATGCTTTCGGTCGCCGATTTATTCTCCGCTATGATTGCCGACAGACCGTACCGCGACAAGCTAGTACCCTTTGAAACTTTGCGGCAGTTTGAGCGGGATTATCTGGGCAAACTCGACACGGAGGTTCTGCTTACGTTTCTTGAAAATATCGCCTATGAGTATGTCGGGCGCGAAGCTAAACTCTCGGACGGAAGTATCGCGAAAATCGTGTTTATCAACCGCGCGCAGCCGTCGTCCCCTATCGTCCGCGTTAAGGCGACAGGAGATTGCATCGACTTAATGTACAACAAATATGTGTCGATTGTAGATATTTACTAAAAGAGGTGTATCTATGAAAGTTATTTTGACCGAGGATATCAAAGGAGTGGGAAAAAAAGGCGACCTGTACAACGCCGCCGACGGATACGCGAGAAACTTCCTTCTTCCAAAAAAGAAGGCGTTGGAGGCGACCCCCGCGAATATCCGCGACCTTGAGAATAAAAAGGCGGCGGACGACGCGAAAAAGACGGCGGAGCTCGCCGAATCGGAAGAACTTGCGAAAAGGATTAACGAACTTACCGTGAACATAAGCGCAAAGACGGGCAAGGACGGTAAATTATTCGGTTCGATTACGAACAAGGAAATATCCGAGGCGTTGCACACACAGCATAATATCGATATTGACAAAAAGAAAATAGTACTCAAGGACGCGATAAAATCTCTCGGGGTGACGCAGGCTGTCATTAAGTTACACGCGAATGTCGCCGCGACTCTTTCCGTCAATATCTCCCAAGCGTGATGGACGAACCGATAAGACGGATACCGCCGCACGACACCGAGGCGGAACAGGCGGTGCTTAGCTGTATGCTGAGCGACCGCGACGCACTCACTTTGTCGTGCGAACATCTGCGTCCCGAATACTTCTACACGCCCGCCCACGGGTCGCTGTTCTCCGTAATGTCTGATTTGTATGCCCAAAATATCCCCGCCGATATCGTCACACTCTCCGACAGGCTTAAGGAAAACGGGCTTTTTGAGCAAGTCGGCGGTATGGAGTATCTGTCAACTCTTGTCGGTCTTTTTTACACGTCCGCGAATATAAAGTTTTATAACGATATCATCATTCAAAAGGCACTTCTTAGGAATCTGGCGAAAGCGGGTACGACCATCGCCGACAGCGCGTATAAAGCGGAATCGGACGTTGACGTTATTATCGAGTCGGCGGAAAAACTGATTTTTGACATAGCGCAAAACCGCGGCTCAAGCGATTTCGCGCATATCAAGGACGCGCTTGTTGAATCCATTGAACGGATTGAGCAACGGTACAAGACGAAGGAAAAGATTACGGGCGTTCCGAGCGGGTTCACGGACCTAGACGGCAAGACCACGGGATTTCAGCCCTCCGACTTGATTCTTATCGCGGCGCGTCCGTCTATGGGCAAAACCGCGTTCGCGCTGAATATCGCCCAGAACGCCGCCATTAAACATAACATCACGACGGCGGTTTTCAGCCTTGAAATGTCCGCCGAGCAGGTCGCCAACCGTCTTCTTTGCTCCGAAGCGTTTCTTGACGCGCAAAAAATCCGCACAGGGACTCTGGACGGAGACGATTGGATGAAACTTGCGGAGGCAATGGGAAGTATCGCGAACGCGCCGATTTACATAGACGACACGGCGGGTATTAACGTTTCGCAGCTCCGCGCTAAGTGCCGCAAACTCAAGATTGAGAAGGGTTTGGGGCTTGTCGTCATCGACTATTTACAACTGATGAGCGGACGCGGGCGGAGCGAGTCCCGCCAAAATGAAATTTCCGAGATTTCGCGTTCCCTTAAAGCTATCGCGAGGGAACTTGCCGTTCCGATAATCGCGCTGTCCCAACTCTCCCGCGCCTGCGAGTCCCGCACCGACCACCACCCGATGCTCTCCGATTTGCGCGAGTCGGGTGCAATCGAACAGGACGCGGACGTTGTGGCGTTTATATACCGCGACGACTACTACAACGAGGCGAGCGAGAAAAAGGGCGTCGCCGAAATCATAATAGCGAAACAGCGCAACGGTCCGACGGGGAGCGTCGAGTTGGCGTGGCTTTCGGAGTACACGAAATTCGCCAGCCTTGAAAAAAATTATATGTGAAAGTTCGCCAAAAATACGAAACAGGTGTCGTGCAACCCGTGGGCTAATCCTGTCGCAAGGGTGCTGCCTTGTTTTATGAGAAGACGCACAATTCCGTAAAGTATCCCTATGCCTATCGCTATAAGGAGCTGCGACTTGTCGCCGTTTGAGGGGTAGTGGGCGATTCCGAAAAGCGCCGCGCTCAAACCGACGGACAACGCCGCCGTCTCGATTCGTCCCGAGCCGCACTCCCGCAGCTCAAGAAGTCTTCCCATTATGAACCCGCGAAAAATTATCTCCTCCCCGAATCCCGAAAATATGAAACAGTTCACGGTGAGCATAACGAGAGTCGGGGTTTTTTTGGCGTAAAAATCAAGCAGATAGGAGACGGACATACTCCCCGTGCGTAGGGGCAGGATTATTGTAAACGTCGCGGTGATGACGAACAGTATAACCCCGATTATGATTTGCCAGAATATATTTTTGCGGGTAATCCCGAGTGAGGCGGCGTTTCTTTTCCGAAAAAAAGTATACGCGAAAATAAGCCCGACAGTTATGGTATACGGCACGAAAACCATATACACGCTGTGTAGTTTTATTGTTTCGCTTAGCAGTATCATTATAAGAAATATCGCCGCGACTTCGGCGTAAATCGTTATTCTTGACTTATTCATTTAAAAACTCCTTGTACACATCGCTTTTCGGCAATCGCCTTTCCTTTGCCGTAAGTTTCAGCGCGTCTTTTTTTTCGTATCCCAATTTTATATAATAGTTTACGTGTTCTTTTATTGTAAGGCTTTCCCAGTCGTCCGAAATCTCGGCGTTTTCGGCTTTTTCTATGATGAGGACAAATTCGCCCTTGGGTTCGTTTTTTTCGTAAAAATCCGCCGCCGCGCTTAGGCTAAAGAAGAGTACTTCCTCGTATTTTTTGGTAAGTTCCCGCGCCGTACAGATTTTGCGTTCTCCCAATGCATTATACAGTATTTTCAGGGTTTTTACAAGGTGGTGCGGGGCGGCGTACAGAATCAGAGTGCCTTTGTTCTCCGAAAGGCGTTCAAGGAAGTCCGCGTGTGCCTTTTTGTCCGTCTTTTCGGGCAGGAAGCCCATAAAGGTGAACTCGGCCGCGTACATTCCGGAACTCACAAGGGCGGTCAGGGCGGCGTTCGCCCCCGGGAGGACGCTCACCGCGACCCCCGCGTCGCGGCAGGCGCGAATCAGGGACGCGCCAGGGTCGGAAACGGAGGGCAGCCCCGCGTCCGTCACCAACGCCGCTTTTTTGCCCTCCAGCAGCGTTTTGAGGAGCTCGGCGGACATTCGCCCCTCGTTGTGTTTATGATAACTTACGAGTTTGTTTTTGATATTGTAGTGGGTGAGGAGTTTTAGGGTGTGTCTGGTGTCCTCCGCCGCTATTATGTCCGCCTCTTTTAATACTCTAAGTACTCTTAGCGTAATGTCCTCAAGGTTGCCTATCGGGGTGGCGCAAACGTACAAAATACCATAATCTTCCATTATATCGCCTCTTTGAGAAAATTATACAATATTTTTTGCCAAAAATACAGAAAAATCTTGACAAACGCTGTATAAACAGGTATAAATAGTTCTAGAGATATTTATTTTGACTAGGAGGGTTAAGTTTATGAACAAACAAGAACTCGTTTCAGCCATCGCTGAAAAATCAGGGCTCACCAAAACCGATTCCGAAAAAGCGTTGAAAGGATTTATCGACGCGGTTACCGAAACATTGGTAAACGGAGACAAAGTACAGCTCGTCGGATTCGGCACTTTTGAGACGGTGGAACGCCCCGAACGCGAAGGCAGAAACCCGAGCAACGGCGAAACCATCAAAATCGCGGCGTCGACCGTGCCGAGATTCAAGGTGGGCAAATCCTTTAAGGACGCGGTGAACGCCTAAGTGCGGCTCGACAAATACCTCAAGGTGGCGCGGATAATCAAACGCCGCCAGACGGCGAACGAGGCGTGCGACGCGGGGCGGGTGGTTGTCAACGGCAACCCCGCCCGCGCCAGCTACGAAGTCAAAATCGGCGACGTTTTGGAGATTCGTTTCGGCGGCAACACGACAAAAGTTTCCGTCGCCGAAATCCGCGAGAACGTCCGCAAAGAAGACGCGGAGAAGTTGTACAACGTAATACAATGACATAATAACCCTCTTTGGCGCATAGGTTGTATACATAGGCGTACACAAAGGGGGATATTGTTATGTCGGAAGATAAGGCGAAACATACGATTACAATCGAACGCAAGGAAAACGTCGCGCTCACGGGGGTTCTTGACGTTCTGTCGTTTGACGAGGAAAGCGTCGTCGCCGACACGCAGCTTGGCGTGGTCGTCGTACGCGGGGTGTCGCTCCACGTGAACAAACTGAATCTTGAAACGGGGGATTTGGCGGTAGACGGCAACATTGGAAGCGTCCAGTACGAAGACAACGATTATGGCAAAAACAAATCGTCTGTGTTTTCAAAAATCTTCAGGTAGCGCGTATGGCGATACTTTCGATGAAAACACAGGTGGTCTTGTTTTTTACGGCAATTCTCGCGGGCGGGGCAATGGGCGTTATGTACGACTTTTTTAAGATTTCGCGCCGTCTTATCAAACACTCCGATTTGGCTGTCGCCTTTGAGGACGTGTTGTACTGGATTTTGGCGGCGTTTTTTATGTTCTGTACGGCGTTGTTTCGAAACAACGGGGAGATTCGCGGATTCCTGATTATCGGCGCGTTTTGCGGAACCGCGCTGTATCTCTGCACCATCAGCCATTTTTTGACAAATATTGCCACAAAGCTTCTGATGTTCATTTTTAAAACATTGCTGACTCCCATAAAAATAATATTAAAATTTTCCAAAAAAGGCTTGCAAAAATTACATAGTTGTGCCAAAATAAAGAAAAAAGAAATACCAAACGAGGGTTTAGATTGAAAAAAAGAATGGTCGTCGTTTCAGTTTTTATTATAGGCTTTTTTGCCGTCGTTTCGTGGAACTACGCAAAACCTTACAAACGATACCTGATTGAGGAAGCGTCTCTGCAAAAAGACTTAGACAGGGCGACCGAAGAGTTTCAGCGGATTCAGGAAGAGAAGAAATATCAGGGCACAGACGCGTATATCGAAAAAGTCGCCCGTGAAAAATTTGGTTACGTTCTCCCGAACGAGTATGTAATCTACAATTCCACCGAATAGGAGAAGTCTATATGTCCGATAACGTAGCAAAAGATTTCGCGGCGGGGAACAAGGTACGCGTTCACGCGGGCAACGCCCATTCCCGCGACGGCGAGGTAATCCACAAAGGCGATTTCTTTTTTACCGTCAAATTCAAGCATTACCCCGAGTCGTTTCAATATTTCGAGCTCAAGACGGGCAGCGTTCGCGTTGAGGTTATGAGTAAATGAGACGCATACTTTTGGCGTTGCTGCTTACCGTTTTTTTTAGTACGTTGGCGTTCGCGGACAGCGGAGAAACTATACGCATAGGACTTGAGGCGAAATACAAAAACGCCTCCGAAGTCCCGCTGGGGGACAAAACCCTTCACGTGGGTTTCGGGAATTTTAACGAGTCGGCTGTGATACACGGCGCGTCTTTTTCGGTTGTTCCGACAAATATGTACTATTTGCGCGTTTTGCGGGATTTTAATAATTACGGCGAGGCGCGGGGGGCGGCGGACGAGTACGCGGCGCAGGGGGTGAAAACCTGTGTCGCGTTGCTTGGCGACAACCTTTTCGCGGTCTACTTCGGCGGGTACAAAACAGAAGGGGACGCCCCGCAAGGCGCGTATCCGCAGACGGTTACGCTCCCGCCCGACTCAAGGCGCGTTTGTATTCTTGAGGGCGGCGAGCCGTACCTTGTGTTTGACAACCCGAGCGGATTCGGCGTAATCCGCGCCGAGAACACGACATTTGTCGGGACGCGGGAATACCGCGGGGTTATCGAATTGTACCGTAACGAAAACGGGATTACGCCCGTGAACGTCGTCGATTTCGAGCAGTACCTGTACAGCGTCGTGCCGGGCGAGATGCCGTCCGGGTGGAACGCCGAGGCTCTTAAGGCGCAAGCCGTCGTTGCGCGTACCTACGCGCTTTATCGGAGTGCCGCGAAACCTTACCCGAATTATGATTTATGCGACATAAGCTGTCAGGTGTATAACGGCGCGGCAGTCGAAAGCCAAGAAAGCACCGCCGCCGTTGTGGCGACTCGCGGGGTTTTGGTTCGCTATAACGGCGCGCCGATTGAGGCGGTTTTTTCCGCGTCAAACGGCGGGGTTACGGCGGCGTCCGCCGACGTTTGGGGCGGGGACGCGCCTTACTTGCAGAGTATCGAAACTACCGAACAGGGCGGGCTTGAGTGGGTGCGCGAGTACACGACCGCCCAGATTTCGTCTATGGCGGAGGGGAAGGGCTATTCTATCGGAAGCGTCCTCGGCGTGACTATCGGCGATACGCAAAGCGGACGCGTGAACAGCCTTATTATACAAGGCACAAACGGCGCGGTTACTCTTGAAAAGGAACAAATCCGTTCGTTCTTTTCGTCGGATTCGTACTTGCCGAGCAGGCTTTTTACCATAGGCGCGTCCTCCGAAAAGGAGATGCTTATAGCAAGAATACATAATAATACGGATATCGCCCTCCCTGTCTTTTCGCAGGTTTCGGATAGTTCCGTTTGTATCGTCTCGACTTCGGGTATGGATTTGGCGGATTATGACAACCTGTATATGTATTCGGAGGGTGTTTCACAAAAGATACCGTTTGGCGTTTCTGTTATGATTGGCGGAGGGCATACCGTGTATATGCAAAAGCCTGAACAGGCGGTATATGCGAACACTCCCCTTGCCCCTCTTGACAATAACAAGGGGGCGACCGTGTCGGGTGCGGCGGTGGTTTTTGTCGGACGCGGAAACGGGCACGGCGCGGGTATGAGCCAATGGGGAGCGAAATCTTTGGCGGATTCGGGCTTTAACTATAAGGATATTTTAAAACATTACTATGCGAATACGGAAGTGTATTGATATGGACTTTTTGATACGCGTTACGGTGGGCGGGTTTGCGCGGGCGTTTATAGCGAATACCCGCGAGACGGTGAACAAAGCCGCCAGTATCCACGAAACCTCTCCCGCGGTGACGGCGGCGTTCGGGCGTATGCTCACCGCCGCCGCGCTTATGTCGGCGGATTTGAAAAATGACGGGAATCTGCTGACGATTAGGACGCAAAGTAACGGCGCGCTTAAATCTATCCTTGTGACGGCGGACAACCTAGGAAACGTCAAGGGTTGCCCGTACACAAACTCCGTGGACTTGCCCCTTCGGGAAGACGGAAAGCTCGACGTGGCGGGGGCGGTAGGCGCGGGATATCTCACGGTTATCAAGGATTTAGGGCTTAAAGAGCCGTATTCGGGGACGGTCGAGCTTGTTTCGGGCGAAATCGCGGAGGACATCGCGTATTACTTCACGGCGTCGGAGCAAGTGCCGTCGGCGGTTGCGCTGGGCGTTCTCGTTGACACGGATTATTCCGTGAAAAACGCGGGCGGATTTATCATACAAATGTTACCGGACGCGGTGGATACGGACGAGTTCGCGAACTCTCTTGAGGAGCGAATATACGCCCTTGGCGGCGTCACGGCGTTTTTTGAGCGGGGAAAAACCCCGAGGGACTTGGCGGAGTACCTTTTTCACGGATATGACTATACCGTGAGTGACGAATCGCCTATAAACTATCTGTGCAATTGCTCACGCGAACGAATGGAAACCGCCCTTGCCAGTTTGGGACGCGCCGAAATTTCGAATATCGTTGAAGAAGACGGCAAAGCGACCTTGCACTGCCACTTTTGCGGGAAAGATTATGAGTTCACAAAAGAGGAACTGCTTGCCGTCCGATAAACACGACCTCCTCAAGCCCCAGATTTTCCGCGTCCTTGCGCGGTTTTTCCATATTCGTGTAGAAATCCTGAACGTTGTGCGCGTCCGAACCCATTGTAAAATAAGCGTTTCCCGCGTTTTTATATAGCTTGAGTATGTCGCTGCTTGGGAGTGCGTCCGCCTTGCCCTTCCTTAATAAGGACGTGTTTATTTCAAGAGTCAGGGCGTTTTTTTTCATAAGCGCGAATATTTCGTTCAAATAGTCGTCGTTGTAGATTACCTGTTTGTATAATCTTTTTGGGAAATCAAAATGCGCCACCGCGTCATACCCGCCATATTCTATCATTTTATACATTTCTTTCCAGTATGTCTCGAACGCCGATTCTACCGAAACTTCCCTCATCTGGGACAAAAAAAGCCCGTCATACCAGATATGCAAACTCCCCATTATAAAATCGTAGGGTTTTTTTAAGGTCTGTTCAAATTCGTGTCTGTATCTGTGAGGTTCACCAAACTCAACGCCCGCAAGGAGTTGCAACCGTCCGTCATATTTTTCGCGTACACGCTCCAGATTTTCAAAATACTTGTCGGCATCGTAATACCCATTTTTTGGCATATCACTCATATTATTCAAGTGGTCGGTAAACGACAAAAAAGACACGCCGAGTTCGAGGGCGCGTTCGCAGTAGGTTTCCATACTTTCTATACTATCCACGGATATATCTGAATGTACGTGCAAATCACAGCGCATATTTCTCACCGATATAATTTTAGCCCATATCCCCCAAAAAGTCAATTTCATTGTTTGTAATGTGTAAAATATGGGAAAATTAGTAATAGAGGAGGATTTATATGCGTAAAATTTTAGTCATATTCTGTATATTTATTTTGTCGGCTTGTACGCAAGAAAAAGAAGCTGAAAGTTTTAAGGACGCGGAAATCGTCATTGAACCGCCGCGCGTTATGGAGGAATACCGCGTCTTTGTCCGAAACGAAAACGCCCGCCTTGGTTTATACGAACCGAAAGAGGGGGTATACGCGGGAGTGTACACCAAAGACGAAATCCCCGATTTTGACAAAAAAACCGCCCCCCACGCTATGTATGTACGAAATGTCACGACAAAAGACGTTTTTCCTGTTAGTTTTATACTAAGCTGTATCGCCAATTCCAAAGTGCCTTATATCGTCGTGAACCCCGCGAACGCCTATGACCCTTTTAACCTTGACGACCTTGCGGAAATCGCCGACGAAATCGGGGAATTTTACGCGCCCGTGTTCGTCGATATTTTCCCGAACGCCGATATTTCGCGCTACAACCCCGCCGACTACATATCTTTTTTTAGGAGTGCGCGAGCTATTTTCGCGTCCCGCGCCTCGAACGCCGCGCTTGTTTTCAGCTGTGACGAACTGGCGGAGGCGCGGCTGTTCTACCCCGGGGACGACGCTGTTGACTGGGTTGGGGTAAACACCGCCGACTTCGAGCAAATTTACTTTTATTTCCAAAAGAAAAAACCCGTAATCGTTTCGGAATATGCCGTAAGTCACCAAAGCGATTCAGACTATTCGTATCAGACAAAAAACGCCGCCGCCGCCGTTTCGGCGTTTTACGACAACCTGAAGTTTTACCCGCGAATAAAGGCAATCAACTATATAAACGTTAATACTTTGTCGGGCGAAAATTACCATAATTTGTCAAAAAACAATTACCTCGTGACCGATGAGGCGTTGATTCTTGAGGCGTATAAAAAAGCCGTTTCGGAGCGAAAATTCGCGAAAACCGTATCCTACACAAACGCCGAAATCTCCTCCGCCTATGCCCTGTCCCCCTTTCCCGCCCAATATTTTGACGGAGAATTTTTTATTGACACACGAACTGTCGTAAACGACCTTGAAATCAAAATGTTTCAATCGGAGGAGTACACCCCCCTTACCGCCCTCGGCTTAAAATATCGAATAAACCCCATTGACAAAATTATTTATTTTGACTAAAATTAATCAATGTGTTATAATACTAAATTATTAACTAATAGGTAGGAAGTTTCGGAGAGTATGCGTTTATGAAAATCTTTCGGGCGGTAATTTTAATCTTTTTGTGCTGTGTGCTAAACTTTCAGCTTTGTTTTGCCGAACCGACGCTTGAACTTAAAGCGAAATCCGCGCTGCTCATTGAGGAAACGACTGGCAAAGTCCTTTACGGAAAGGACGAGAATCTTAAAGTATACCCCGCGAGCATTACAAAGGTGCTTACGTGTCTTGTCGCGCTTGAATATTTGGACGAGAACGAATTTGTGACCGTCGGCGACGAGATAAATTCCGTACCCTACGACTCAAGCAAGGCGGGCAACCGCGTTGGCGAAAGTCTGCGCGTCGACAATATGATGCGGCTTATACTAATCCCGTCGGGCAACGAAACGTCCTGTGTCGCGGCGCGTGAGGTTGCGCGGAGAGTGACGGGGAACCCCGCCGTTTCTTACGCCGAGGCGGAGAGAGTTTTTGCCGATTTGATGAACAAAAAGGCTAAGGAATTGGGTGCGGCCGACTCGAATTTTGTGAATCCGCACGGCTACTATGACATAAACCACTACACGACCGCCTCCGATATGGCGAAAATTTGCCGCGCCGCAATGGGCGTACCCCTGATACGACAAATAGTATCGGAGAAGAGATTCAAAGGGAGCGGGTCGCCCGTCGCCGACGAGTTTACTCAGGAATATAATTTCGTGACGCACAACGAACTTCTTGTCACGACAAGCGAATACTACTACCCGTATGCCACGGGAATCAAGACGGGGACGCACGACCAAGCGGGCGACTGCCTTGCCGCCTCCGCCGAACGCGACGGAAAAAAACTGATTGCGCTGGCGTTCGACTCCCCCGACGGCGGACGCTGGACGGACACCATAACCCTCTTTGACTACGGTTTCGACAACTTTAATTTTGAGACATTGCATACAAAAGATAGCGTCATAGAAGAAATCAAGGTAAAACGCCCCCCTCTGGGAGTGGTTGACACAGCGCAGATTTTGGCGGATTCGGAATACAAGGACTTTTTGACTGAATCCGAATTCGCGAACATAAAGCCCCATGTGGTTTACGACAAAAAGTATGTCGAGGACGGTTTACTGCTCACGCCGATTGAGGCGGGTACGAAAGTCGGCACGATTACCTATAGTATCTCTGATAAAGTGTTATACAGCGGCGACCTTATCTCCGCCGCAAGCGTACAAAAACGCACATTTTCAACAGATACAAAATACTACCTTGACGCGGTGCGTACAAAATCTTTCACCCGCGCCGCCGTTCCCTACTGGATTGCGTTTGTTTCCTTGCTGTTTATCGCGTCGCAAATCGCGATAGCGCAAAGGAAACGCCGCCGCAACAAAAGTTTCACAATGCGTAACCGCCGCAAAAAAAGACGAAAGTAGGCATCTATATGGATAAACCACTGTATGTATCTATGTTCGGAGTTTTTGACATAACCTTTGAGGGCGCGAGTATTCTTAGCGGTGTGGGGAATTCGGGGAAAGCTCTTGATATTCTCAAGTTCCTTATTATCCAAAACGGCGTGGTTTTTTTGCCCGAAACTATCGTGTCCGAAATTTGGCCCTCAAACGAGTATGCCGACGAAAAAAAAGTTGTGCGGACGTATATCCATCGCCTGCGCAAAATCCTGTCGGGGGAAAATTCTTTGGGTATTGATTTCAGCGAATACATCAACATTGTTAATATTAAAGGGAGTTACAAAGCCGAACTCTCGGACGGCGTGACGCTTGACACGGACGTTTTTCAAAATTACTGTCATTCGGTCATTGCGGAAGACGACACAGACAGATTGCTTGAACTTTTTAACAAAATCACCGACCTCTGCAAACGAAATTTTATGTCCGAAAATTATTCGGACAGTTGGGTTATCGCGTTTAGAAATCAATATTCGCGGGTGTTTTGCGACTCCGTAAACAATATAATCGAGAAACTAAAACCACGGGTCGCTCCTGAGATTGTCCGCGAGCTCTGCGAAAAAACTTTGAAAATACACGAACTCGACGAGAGAATCAACCTGCATTTTA
>BNUF01000053.1 GCA_025997155.1 Clostridia bacterium | reverse complement strand
CGGCACAATGATAAACGGATTCTTCGAGCGGGCGAAAGGGTACGCGGGGGGAAACACGACTCCGTGTACGAATTTCGGCGAAAGCGAGGTTGTGTTCGGCGGGATTGACCAGCTGCGCGATGTTGTAAGAAATACGTACAAAGTTTTGGACACGGATTTACAGGTAATCCTTACGGGGTGTACGGCGGGTATCGTCGGGGACGACGTGGAGAGCCTTACCGCCGAATTCGCGGAAATAGGCAAACCGATTGTTTGCGTCGAAACGCCCGGGTTCAAGTGTAACAACCTTATCGCCCACAGCGACGTTGTGAACGCGATTATCGACCAGTACGTCGCGCTTTTTGAGGGAGATAACCCCACGCGGAGCGAAAAAAACACCGTGAACCTGTTCGCGTCTATCCCTTATCAAGACCCCTTTTGGAAAGGGAATTTGAGGGAATACAAACGCCTTATAGAAAATCTAGGGCTTAAGGTAAACGTACTTTTCGGGCCGGAATCGGCGGGCGTTTCGGAGTGGAAAACTATTCCGCGGGCGAACTTCAACGTACTCGTTTCGCCGTGGTACGGCGAGCCGATTGTCGCGCATTTACATGAACTTTATGACCAACCGTACTTTAAGTTTCCGTATATTCCAATCGGAGCGAACGAGACCGAGAAATTTTTGCGCCGTCTTCTGGATTTCGCCCTTGAACAGGGTGCCGCACCCAGGCCCCGAGTGAAGAATCGGCACGGCGCGCGGTATAGCGACGACGCTCTGCAACGCGCCGATAGCGCAGGTGTAACGCTCCTGTTCAATCATACCCGACATTATTCGTCCCCTCCTTCAGTACCCAAGAAGGCGAAGGGCTGCTGTTCAAGCCACCATTTAGAATATGGGTTTATCGTGTGTTTCTCCAAGTTTTTTACAAATTCGTCGTTTTCGATTGTCTCAAGGATACGCTCGCCGTATTTCACAAGCCCCTCATAGCCCATACCGAAATGCTCGTCGCCGATTAAAAGTGTCGGAATACCGAATTTCGCCCCCCAGAGAGTCATACCTCCGTGCCGCGCAAGCATCACGTCGGGGCGAAGGCGGTTGAGGATATTAACGAGTTCAAACTCCTGCTTGTTGCATACGTTGAAGTTCTTCACGTCGCCGTAATCACGGACTGCTTGCGCGAGCGCGTCCGATTCCTCGCACCCGTTGTCATAAAGCGGGTCGTGGTGGAAAATCGCCGCCCCGATTGGTTTTATCCCAAGTTCCGCAAGCACGGAGAGGAGTCCGTGTCCGTGTGCCGCTCCCGCCGTCACATAGGCGGTTTTTCCTTTAAGTTTTTCGCGCAGCGACTCTATCTTAGGCGTAAACTCGGCGCGTTGTTCGGCTAAAAACGCCTCCGCCTCCGCTTCCTTGCCGAGAAGTTGCCCCAGTTCCTTAAACCAGCGTTCGGTTTGGGCGATTCCGTAGGGGGGAGCGGTTCGGAGCTCAGGTACTCCGTATTCTTTTTCAAGCACCGCGCCAAGGTACGAACCGAGAGTCGGACAAATCTGAATCGTCGCCGCCGCCTCGGACGAATATTTAAGGCTTTCTATGGTCGAATACGGAGTGATATAATTCGGTTTTGCGCCAAGACGCTCGAACCAGTCCGCAAAAACGTTGCTCCCCCAGAAGTTGATTACGTTTATCACGTCTTTTCGGCGTTCTCTGGCGGGTTTGATGATTTTTCGCGCAATCCCGTGATACCCCGCGTCAAATCCGCTGGTCCACACCTTTGAACGAAATCCCTCGCAGAAGAGAGCGATAATCGGGATTCCGAGTTCGTCCTCCGCCTCGTCCGCGACACTCTCAACGTCGTCGCCGATAATCCCCGACGCGCAGGTGGTGAGTATGAAAATAGCACTGGGGTTGACGCGTTCCTTGACTTCGCGGATAGTCGCGGCAAGTTTCTCGCCGCCGCCGTATACCGTGTCTTTTTCCTCAAGATTGGTCGTGAAAACTTTGCGCTGCGTCGGCTTTTCAACGCCGCGGCTAGGCGCGTTTACGCGGTACGTGAACGCGAACTCGTGGAGACAGGTCGAACACCCGACAGGCCCGTGGCTTATAACCGCCGCGTCCTGAATGAGTATCACGGTGCAAGCCGCGTTGGCTGTCGAACAGCCGAGACACTGGCTGAACGAACGCGTTTTATTTTTAAGCGTGCCGTCACGCGACCCGTCGACTAGCTCCTGCGCAGTCCCCGCAAACCCTGTAATAGACCCGAGACGGATTTCACGCACGGACACTTCCGGCATGGTTAAATCTATAATATTCTCCAAATTTACCCCTCCACGAAAAACATAAAACATATTATACATATTAGTTAGATATGATTTATGTTTTCATCTATATTATACTTATATTTTCTATTTGTCAAGCGGAAATTTTAACCCAGTAAATTTTTGCTGAAATATCGGTCGCCCCTGTCGGGGAAAACGGTGACGATATTGCCTTTTTCGATTGTAGCTGCGAAACGCAAAGACGCCGCGAGCGCCGCCCCCGACGAACTCCCCGCGATAATCCCCTCTTCGCGGGCAAGAAGACGCGTGTGTTCAAACGCCTCGCGGTCGGTTATTTTGATTACCGAATCGACAAGGGACGTATCCATCGTTTCGGCGATAAAATCGTTGCCGATTCCCTCAATGTCGTATTCGCCGTGTTCCCCGCCGCCGATAACCGAACCCAGCGGGTCGGCGAGAATCCCTTTGATATTCGGGTCGCGTTCTTTCATATATTTCATAATCCCGCTGAAAGTGCCGCCGCTCCCCGCCCCGCAAACGATATAGTCGATTTTGCCCTCCATTGCCGCGTAAATCTCCGCGCCCGTGGTTTTGTAGTGCGTTTCGGGGTTTACAGGGTTTTTGAACTGGCGAAACGCCACGGCGTTCGGGATTTCGTCGCGGAGTTCTTCCGCTTTTTTCGACGCTCCTTGCATACCGCCCTCTTTCGGGGTGTTGATAACCTCCGCGCCGAGTGCCCGCATAAGCGTCTGTTTTTCCTGTGAAAATTTTTCGGGTACGACAAAAATCACGCGATACCCTCGCCCGAGTGCGGCAAAAGCTATCCCGAGACCCGTGTTGCCCGCCGTCGCCTCGATAATCGTCCCGCCCGCGACAAGCGCTCCCGATTGTTCCGCGTCAAGGAGCATCGACTGCCCGATTCTGTCTTTGACGCTCCCGGACGGATTGTACAGTTCCAGTTTCGCGAACAGATTCACGCCCGGATTAACGGGCTTAGACATTCGCGAAAGTACGCGGGACAGCTGCACGATAGGCGTGTTTCCGATAAGTTCCTGAATAGACTTGTAGTACATTACAGACCCCCCTTTGTTAACTACGCGTTTTCAAGCGCGTAGGATAAATCCTTTAAAATATCGTCAATATCTTCTATTCCGACCGAAACGCGGATTAAATTATCCTTTATCCCCAGCGCGTCCCGCATTTCTTTGGGTATGGAGGCGTGCGTCATCGTCGCGGGGTGGCACATAAGGCTCTCAATCCCGCCCAGACTCTCCGCCAATGTAAGTATCTTAAGGTTATCAAAAAATTTATCAAGGTTTTTGGAAGTTGACAATTCAAAAGATACCACGGGTATCCCGACATGGTACACCTTATCCGCATACGGGCTGTTTTTCAGGAGTTCCGCGACTTTATCGGCGTTTTGTATGTGTCTGTCCATACGAACCGCCAAAGTCTTTATCCCGCGTATCAGCAAAAAACTGTCGAAGGGCTGTAATATGCCGCCCGTGCTGTTTTGGACAAACCCGATTCTTTCGCCCAGCACATCGTCCTTTGTCACGACAAGCCCCGCTATGAGGTCGCTGTGTCCGCCCAAAAACTTTGTCGCGCTGTGCACGACTATATCGATTCCTTGCTCAAGCGGTTTTTGCAAGTACGGCGTCATAAAGGTGTTGTCAACAATCGACAAAATGCTGTGCTTTTTGGCGATTTCCGCAATAGCCGACAAGTCCGTGACCGTCAAAAGCGGATTCGTCGGGCTTTCGACAAAAATTGCCGCAACGTCAGGCGTGAGGGCGTTTTCGATATTTTCGGGTTTGCTCGTGTCGATTGACTTATACTTTATCCCGAAGTGGGAGAAAACTTTGTCGAGTACGCGGAACGTGCCGCCGTACACGTTGTCCGTCACAAGGATTGTGTCCCCGCTCTTAAATATCGACAAAACCGCCGTGACAGCCGCCATACCGGACGCGAACGCAAACCCCCGCATCCCGCCCTCAAGCTCCGCGATAAGCGACTCGAGAGCGGCGCGTGTCGGGTTGCCGCTGCGCGAATACTCATACCCGCAAACACTCTCCGACACGGATTTTTTCGCGTAGGTCGAAGTCTGGTAAATCGGGATATTCACCGCCCCCGTGTGTTTGTCAAACCTGAAACCGCCGTGTATCAGCGCGGTGTTGAATTTTTTGTTTTCCATATGCGGTTGCTCCTTTGTCTTTAAAAAAAGCGTATACAACGATTATATTATTTATAGTCTTTATTGTCAATCGGCTATATTCTGTGGTACAATCCTCTATGAAGAAGATGCTTCGTAAGTTCAAGTTATAAAAATAGGAGTATAGGAGTAGCCTATGGAAAATTTTGAGTTTCACAACCCGACAAAGATTATTTACGGCAAGGGGGAACAGCACAAAGTCGGCGAACGCGTGAAAAAATACGCGGACAAGGTGTTGCTTTGTTACGGCGGAGCGTCGATTAAGAAAAGCGGATTGTATTACGACGTCGTAAAGTCGCTTAGTGACGCGGGCGTGTCGTTTACGGAACTTTCGGGAATCGCCCCGAATCCGCGTGTTTCGCTTGTACGCAAGGGCGTTGAAATCACGCGCCGCGACGGCATAGGGTTTATTTTGGCGGTCGGCGGGGGCAGCGTAATCGACACCGCGAAGGCAATCGGAGTGGGCTTTTACTATGACGGCGACGTTTGGGATATCTATGAAAAAGGGCTTAAGATTGAAAAGACGCTGCCTGTCGCGGCGGTTTTGACGATTCCGGCGGCGGGGAGCGAGTCGAGCAACAGTTCCGTTATCTCGAACGAGGAACGCGGAATGAAACGCGGATGCACCAACAATGTCACCTTTCCCGTGTTCAGTATCGTGAACCCCGAATTGTTTTTCACTCTGCCGAAAAACCAAATCGCCAACGGCGTTGCGGATATGATGAGTCATATTTTTGAGAGATACTTCACGAACACGCGGCACACGGATATCACGGACGGACTTTGCGAGGCGACGCTTCGCGCCGTAATCAAAAACGCCCCGCTCGTGTATGACGACCCGCGAAACTATGACGCGTGGTGTGAAATCGGATTCGGCGGGACGATTGCGCATAACGGACTTCTGGGTATGGGACGCGAGCAGGACTGGGCGTGCCACGCTATGGAGCACGAACTCAGCGCGATGTACGACATTGCCCACGGCGCGGGGCTTGCGATACTTACCCCCGCGTGGATTAAGTATGTTTACAAGGTGAACCCCAATATGTTCGCGCAGTTCGCGGTGAACGTTCTCGGCGTGTCGGGGAGTCTCCGCGATACGGACGCCGTTATATGCGAGGGACTTTGCAAGCTCCAAACCTTCTACCGCCGAATCGGACTTCCGCAGACCCTTTCGGAAGTCGGAATCGCCGAGGATACTTTTGAGACAATGGCGAAACGCGCAACGCACGTGGCTTACGGCGGATTGCGGATTTTGGGTGGACTCAAAAAATTGTACTGGGAAGATGTGCTTGAAATATACAAATTAGCGAAATAATCAAACGGTTATGGATTCTTTAGAATTCATAACCGTTTGATTTTTATACGCAAAATAGTTATAATTAAAAGGATTGAAAGGGGGTTTTTATATGGCGAAGGTTGAGGCGGTCCTGTTTGACCTTGACGGAACGCTCCTGAACTCGCTTGACGACCTTGCGGACGCGGCGAATTACGCGCTTTTCGCAAGGGGGCACAAGACGCACGAAACGGAGAAGTATAAGTATTTTGTGGGTAACGGCGTTCGCGTACTTATGGAGCGGATAATCCCGAAAGAACGCGGGACGGAGGAGGAGATTGAGGCGACGCTTGAGATATACTGTGAGTATTACGGTAAACATTCTCTTGACAAGTCGAAACCCTATGACGGAATTACAGACCTTCTGAAATCCCTTAACGGTATGGGTATCAAATGCGCCGTCGTCACGAACAAGCCGATAGAACAAGCCGCGTTTATCATAGAGAAGTATTTCGGCAAACTTTTTGACTTTGTGTCGGGCGGGCGTGAGGGCGTACCGCTCAAGCCCGCGCCCGATATGGCGAATCTTGCCTTGTCGGAACTGGGCGTATCCCCTGAAAACGCGTTTTTTCTGGGAGATACAAAAATGGATATGCAAACGGCGGCCGCCTGCGGCGCAATCCCTGTCGGGGTGTTGTGGGGGTTCAGACAACGCGCCGAGCTCACGGAAAACGGCGCGGTTCACATAATTTCGCAACCGCTTGAACTGCTTAATTTAATAAATACAAGGAGATAGTTATGAAAGAAAAATTACAGGAAGTGCGAAACAGACTCGAGGGCGAACTCGCGAACGCGAAAGAGCTCAAGGCAATCGAGGAAATCCGCGTAAAGTATATGGGGAAAAAGGGCGAGTTCACGGCGATTCTTAAGGGACTGGGCGAACTCTCAAAAGAGGAGCGTCCCGCCGTAGGGCAGCTTGTGAACGAAACACGCGCCTTTATCGAAAACGGGCTTGAGTCGGCGAAAACGCGCCTTTCCTCCGCTCGGCAAGAGGCGCGTCTGCTTTCGGAAAAAATCGACGTGACTATACCCGGCAAACGTAAGGGACTGGGACACAGACACCCGATGTCGGCGATAATAAACGAGGTAAGCGATATATTTATCGGAATGGGTTACGAAATCGCGGAAGGATCTGATATTGAGACGGAATACTACAACTTTGACGCGCTGAATATTCAAGCCGACCACCCCGCCCGCGACACGGGGGATTCTTTCTACACGGACGGGGGACACGTCCTCCGCACGCAAACGTCCACCGTGCAGATACACACAATGGAAAAAGGCAAACTCCCGATACGTATTATAGCTCCCGGGAACGTCTACCGCGCCGACGAGGTGGACGCGACACATTCGCCCGTGTTCCACCAGCTGGAGGGGCTGGTTGTGGGCCGCGGCGTTACGATGGGCGACCTCAAGGGAGCGTTGGCGGTCTTTGCGCGGGAACTTTTCGGAGAAAACGCGAAAGTACGCTTTCGCCCGCACCACTTCCCTTTCACAGAACCCAGCGCGGAAATGGACGTGTCCTGTTTCGCCTGCGGGGGCAAAGGGTGTCGGGTTTGCGGCGACAGCGGGTTTATCGAGATTTTGGGCTGCGGTATGGTTCACCCGCGTGTGCTTGAAATGTCGGGGATAGATTCAAATCTGTATTCGGGGTTCGCCTTCGGAATGGGGCTTGAGCGGCTTGCTATGCAGAGATTCGGAATAACCGATATGCGGGCGTTGTACGAAAACGACGTGAAATTCCTTAAACAATTCTAGTAAAATACGACACCTCAAGGGATATACACATTCCGTTTTCAATCATCGGCAAGCACATTTTGAAACTTCCTTGAAGCGTGGAAGTTCCAAAATGCACTTCCCGATGTTTCAAACTGGAATGTGTAATAGTTGTCAACTTCACAAGTTTCGGGTATAATGTAGAGATAGGCAACGATGTGTTTAAGGTATCATAGTGAGGTTTACATGGACGATAAATTTATAGCTGCGTCAATGGACGTAGAACAAAAAAGCCGTGACCGCTTGCAGTCTGTGTTTCCCGAGTGTTTTGCGGACGGGAAGCTGCAGATTGATAAACTTCTGAATCTTTGCGGAGAGTACATTGAGGACGATTTTGAGAAGTACGAGTTTCGCTGGAAAGGCAAGGTTGAGGCGCAAAAACTCGCGAACAGGCGCACGGCGGGGACGCTGCTCCCCGACAAAGAGAGCAGCGCGGACTGGGACGCCACCAAAAACATATACATTGAAGGCGACAATCTTGAGGTGCTGAAACTCTTGCAGACCTCATATTTCCGCAAAGTCAAGATGATTTACATTGACCCGCCGTACAACACGGGACACGACTTTGTGTACGAGGATAATTTTGCCGACCCGATTGCGAGCTACAAAGAGATTACAAGCCAAGCTACGAAAAGCAACCCGGAAACAATGGGCAGATTTCATACAAACTGGCTTAATATGATGTTCCCGAGGTTGCGCCTTGCGGCTAACCTGCTCCGCGACGACGGCGTTATTTTCATATCTATTGACGATACCGAGGTACGCAACTTGCGGTATCTTCTTGATGACATTTTCGGGGAAGAAAATTTTATAGGTAATATAGCGTGGGAATCTAAAACAAAATCTCAAAACACTATTACGGCGTTCAATAAACTTCAACCAAAAATTGAACATATTTTAGTGTACACAAAACACGACAAACGCCGCTTTAACTTATTGGAAAAAGGGAAACGGGATTATCCATTGGAAGACGAACAAGGCAAATACAGAGAACACGTTCTTGAATTAATGAACGCAACAGGAATACGCGGACGTGAAACTATGATATTTGATATTTCCGATGGAGTTGCTACTGTTTCACCGCCCAAAGGGAAACAATGGCAAATTGGACAATCTCAAGTTGCCACATATAAAACTGGAAACAACTTGTTTATTCGTGACGGAAAAGTGGTTATCAAAATGCGTCCAGAATTTGAACGGAACGAAACCACAGAACCATTTTGGGCGTTTTTGTCAAAAGAAATCGGAACGGCAGAAAGCGCAAAAAAGGAACTTGCTGGAATTTTGGGTAATCACGGATTTGAAACGGTTAAACCTATGGAACTGATAAAACGTCTGGCATTTCACGCGACAGAGAATGACGACACTATTTTAGATTTTTTCAGCGGAAGCGCGACAACCGCCCACGCGGTTATGCAACTTAACGCCGAGGACGGAGGAAATCGGCGGTTTATTTGCGTACAACTCCCTGAATTGTGTGACGAAAAAAGCGAAGCCTACAAGGCGGGGTACAAAAATATTTGCGAAATCGGAAAAGAAAGAATACGCCGTGCAGGCGCGAAAATCAAAGCCGAAAACCAACTTACCGCGCCTAACTTAGACACAGGTTTTAGGGCGTTCAAACTTGACACCTCAAACCTAAAAGCGTGGGACACCTCACCAATCCGCGAAAAAGACCCCGCCGTGGCGGCTAAAATCTTGCTTGACCGTCTCCGCGCCCATATCGACATTCTAAACCCCGACCGCTCCGACCTTGACGTAACCTTTGAGGTAATGCTTAAATTCGGGCAGGACTTGTGCGAGGCTGTGACACCTCTTAACATAAACGGCAAAACCGTATACGGCGTATGCGCGAACGTAAAGTTTATCGTATGCCTTGCCCCCGATGTTTCAGCCGAGGACGCGGAGGAAATGGCAAAATACGCACCCGGGCGAATTGTCTTTGCGGACAGCTGTTTTGACAACACCGAGCAGAAAACCAACGTAAAACTCATTTTGCGTGACAAAGGCATTACGATAAAATCTCTGTGACCCAATCTGAAAAAGCAGTATATTTTCCGTTTAATTGCCCGAATAGTCCTAAAAATCTATGATACAATAAAATAACGCGATTTATGCCTAACCAATTTGGCAACAACTAATAAACTTAACAAGAATGGAGGTGGATTAAATGATAAAATCGGACTTGATTGAACAGTTGTTTACTGATGTTATGAAAAATAATCGAGATGGCATTATTAAGACTGCCAACGAGATAATCGAAGATGAGAGAAAGAAAAATCACGCAACAATGGCAAACAGATTGCAAAATATTATAAATCAAGGTTTTATTATTCCCAAGAACTCGGTATCTGCGCTTTCGCTAAACGACTGTAACGAACAAGAAAGTAAATTTTTTGAGATAATGTTCCCGGAAAAGGAACTTTCGGACGTGGTTCTTACCAATGAGAATAAACAGCAAATACAGCAGATAATACACGAGTTTATCAATTGGGATGTATTGCTTAGTAATGGAGCGTATCCAATGCGGCGTATTTTATTTTACGGCTGCCCCGGTTGCGGCAAAACGCTAACCGCTCACGCAATCGCTTCCGAAATAGGTTTGCCGCTTTTGTATGTAAGGTTTGACGGCGTTATATCGTCATATTTAGGCGAAACCGCAAGCAACATTCGTAAGGTGTTTGATTTTGCAAAAAACGACAACTATGTTATATTGTTCGACGAATTTGACGCTATAGGGCGGAGCAGGAACGACCAACACGAACACGGTGAAATTAAGCGAGTTGTAAATGCCTTTTTACAGCAAGTAGACAGCTTTAAGGGGCGTTCTTTAATCATTGCCGCCACAAATTTTGAAGAGTCCCTTGACTATGCCGTATGGCGAAGATTTGATAGTACGCTTAGATTTGATATGCCTGACAACGATGACAGAGTACGCTTGTTCAATATTAGATTAAACCAATTTGACGGCTCTCAAAATATTATAAAAGAGTTTGCCAAACATATGGAAAATTTCACACACTCTGACACAGAACAAGCGGCAGTGAGTGTACTTAAACGGTGTATCCTTGACGGTAGGCGTATGTATACTAAAAGCGATGTTGAAACCGCGGTTTTACAGCAAGAACGACTTGTAAACCTTAGAAAAACTCAATATTAAACGGGGGGTGTGGTAAATGGATAACCACATAGAAATCGCTAAAGAAAGTATAAAAAAGTCTGAGTACAAATTCAAGCGAAATACACACCCTCCAAAGCCTCCCAAACGAGACCGCCTTGACCACGGCAATATTTTGACGAAAAATATAGATGATTCTATTTCCGAAATTGAGCAAAATCGTGAAATTATAGGAATAGAACCTAATAATTTTCTTGTACTTGAATTATCCGCCAATGCCATTTCTCCGAAAAATATAGACGACTCTTCAAGTAAACTTAATTTTTTTGTGGTATCCGAAATAAAACTAACAGATAATAAATCCAAGCTAATAGTGCAGTTTGAGAGTAAAGCCGACATCAATCAATTTAGGGCGGAGTGTGAAAAGTATAAAAATGAAACTGCCAGTAAGTCACTTCTTACATCAACCCAAAGAGAATCTTTCTTTGATTGCATTGACGATATACATATTGTTTCAAAAGGTGACAGGGTGGGTCCGAGATTAAAAATAGCTCTAAATAAAAAAGAGCTTCCAAATGTGTTTAAGGTTGATATTGATGTTTGGAATACTGAATGTAGCAGTATGATTTAAATTGAAAGTCGTATAAAAACCGCGTTGGGAACTGGCGGCAGTAAATTGTTAGGGGATTTATTTGAACTTGAGAATATTTTACTTGGACGCGCCGAGGTAAATGAGTTTACGCTAAACTCTTTGTTAGATTTAGAGTTAATTGCCTCTGTTGATTTGCCTATGACGTCTTCATCTGTTGAAACATATGAACTGTATGGCTCGGATTTTGTCCCGAGAGTAAACAATACTCTTTCAGATAACGCGCCTATTGCTTGCGTCCTTGATTCCGGCGTATATTCAGGTCATAAACTATTATCTTCACTGATTGCAGCTGAAAATGATTTTGATGTTACAGAAAATACAACAACAGACTTGAATGGTCACGGGACAGGTATAGCGGGAATAGTAGCTTATGGAGATTTCACAGATTTTGATAGAGAAAACAAAATCTTTACACCGCTTGTAAAAATTTGCAACGGAAAAGTTATGCACAATGACGATAGAAGAAATCCGGCCTATTCCGTTGATGAACGCCCTGAAATAATAATTGAAAAGGCTGTAAGATATTTTTACGATACTTATAATTGCAGAATCTTTAACTTGTCTTCTGGTGATACCGACCGTGTTTATGACGGAGGGCGTCAAATGCCTTGGGCATACTCTCTTGACTTGCTGCAAAAAGAACTTGATATAGTTATTGTTGTAAGCGCGGGCAATGTGTCATATCCTGAAATTCCCGATGTTGGAACGAGAAGCGAACTTTGCGAAAAAATTCGGGACAACCTTTTAACGCCGAAACACAGATTGCTTGACCCTGCTACAACAGCTCTCGGTATAACCGTAGGGGCTATCACGCGATACGCGGCACCAGAATCTCCGAGCAGTTCTGGAACAGCACCTGTTTCCGTGGGAAACGAGAATTATCCTTCAGTTTTTACTCGAACAGGATTTGGTGTAAACAAGGCAGTCAAACCTGAATTTGCGGACTATGGAGGCAATTTTTGTCTGACGCAAATGCCAAGAGGAAACAACCATACAAGGTGGCAGCCAAATAACAAGGCTCTGCTTGAACCAACGCTTAACAATACGACTGAAAAAGCGTTTAAGGGATATGTTGGTACAAACTTTGCCGCTCCTCACGTTACTCATATAACCGCAAGAATTGAAAAATCATTAGAAAAACAAATGGGGCATAGACCTTCCGCTAATTTAATCAGAGCCGTACTTGCAAATTCCGCTAAATATACACAAGAAGAATGGCTTGAAGGCTCAAACGAACCGAATTTTACGGGTGAAAAAAGAAAAATACAAGAATGGAAAATGAGATTGAGTGGGTATGGAAAAGTTGATGACTCAACAATATCTTCGACATTTAATAACATTACGCTTTTTGCGGAAGACGAGTTGACATTGCGCGACTTAGACCTGTACAAAATACCAATACCGCCTGAATTTTTAACAGTAAAGGCAAATAAACGCATTACCATAAGCTTTGCTTATAACCCGCCGATAAGGCTAAGCAGACAAGCATATATATCAAATAGCCTACACTTTGAAGTGTTCAAGGACACAGATGAAGAAGAATTACTTAAATATAAAGCAAAATCGGCGGAACACAAGGACGAAGAAGCAGACGAAATTATGAAAAAATATACAGAAAAGCACTCTGCGCAGAAATTTACACCCGGAAGCACCACCCTTAACAAATCAACCTTACAGCAAAGAATGTATGAGAACACAGCTAAAGGCGGAAAAGATTTATTGAATGAACAAAATCCGTATCTTTATGTTCTCGTTACAGGCAAAGAAAAGTTCGCGCACCCAGACGAAAAAAGCCCGCAGCCATACGCTATAGCAATTACTTATTCATATGACGGAGATACGGATATTTTGCTTCGTCAAAAATTATTGGAACAGGCAAATGTAAAGATTAAAGACAGGATTAAAACGCCTATACAACTTAAATTGTAATAACTTACCAAACGATTTTAAGGTACTGACATTCGATAAGAAATTAAACAACTTTATTTCAAGGGGTAATTTATGAAACTGAAATTTAAGACGCAGGAGTTTCAAACACAAGCGGTGAACGCCGTTGCGGACTTGTTTCGCGGGCAGGAGAAACGGCTTGACACGTTCACGATAACAAACGAAACACAGCTTGACCTTATGGGAGGGTTGGGCTACACGAACGGTCTTTCCGTGACGGACGAGGCAATCCGAACGAATATGAACGCCGTTCAGCAGAGGCTTTCGCTGCCTGTTTCGGCGGACGAGCCGAGGTCTTTTTGCGTTGAAATGGAAACGGGGACGGGCAAGACTTATGTCTATACAAAAACTATCTTTGAACTCCACAAACAGTACGGATTTACGAAGTTTATCGTTGTCGTGCCGTCTGTAGCTATCCGCGAGGGCGTGTATAAATCGTTTCAGATTACCGCCGAGCATTTTTCGGAGCAGTACAATAATACGCCCGTGAGGAGCTTTATTTATGACAGTAAAAAGCTGTCGGAGGTGCGGCTGTTCGCCACTTCAAGCGACATTGAGATAATGATTATCAATATTGACGCGTTCAAGAAGTCCGAAAATGTCATAAATCAGGCGCAGGACAAGCTGTCTGGCGAGACGGCTATGAAGTATATAACGGACACTAACCCTATTGTGATTATTGACGAACCGCAGTCCGTTTACAACACGCCAAAAGCGAAAGAGGCGATAGCAAGCCTTAACCCGCTTGTGGTGCTGCGGTATTCGGCGACTCACCGAGAGAAAAATAATCTGCTGTACAGATTAACTCCCGTGGACGCTTACCAAATGGGGCTTGTAAAGCAAATCTGCGTATCGAGCAATCAAGTTGACGGCGACTTCAACCGCCCGTATATCAAGGTTGTTTCGGTGTCGATGGAGAACGGTTTTAACGCGAAACTTGAAATAGATAAGATGAACAAAAACGGCAAGGTTGAACGCAAAATCATAACGATAAAGCAGGGCGCGGATATTTACGCTTTATCGGGCGAACGCGATATATACAAAGGATATGTTGTGGCGGGGATTGACTGCCTTGAAAGTCATTCGGGCGTTGAGTTTACAAACGGTGATTTTTTGTTTGTCGGAA
>BNUF01000052.1 GCA_025997155.1 Clostridia bacterium | reverse complement strand
GGCGTTATCCACACGATAAACAACGGCGTCGCGGACGTGGTAAAGCCCGAGGAAACCCTACTCCTTCGCGGACAGGACTACATTACCGAAAACCTGTTAGGTCTCTCTTTCAAGATAACCGCGTTCTTTCTGTGCGTTACGGCGTTGCGGCGGCCGACCTCATTTATGAAGAAAAATTCGGGAATATGGTATGTTTGCGCAACAACCGTATGGAATACGAAAACCTTGAAAACATAATCGGGAGCAACAAAGTCGTCGACCCCAACTGCGAAATGGTGAATATCGCGCGGAGTTTGGGAATATCTTTCGGTGAATAATATAAAAAAGGAGTCTTTAGAGTGGGATTTTTAGACGGAATTAAAGAACGGGCGAAAGCGAACAAAAAAACCATAGTCCTCCCCGAAACCTTTGACCAGCGCACGGTTGACGCGGCGGTTAAAGCTCTCGAGCAGGGTATCGCGAACCTTATTCTTATCGGGAACAAGGACGAGATTACGGCGAAAACCAGCGGCGACTTGTCGGCGGCTACCTTTATCGACCCCGCTAGTTATGACGGAATCGGCGAACTCGCGAACACTTTTTACGAACTTCGCAAGTCTAAAGGGGTTACGCTTGAAGCGGCGACGGAGATTTTGAAAAAAGACCCGCTGTATCTCGGCGTTCTTCTCGTTAAGACGGGTGCGGCGGACGGTATGGTCGCGGGCGCCGCGAACGCGACGGCGGACGTTTTGCGTCCTTCTCTGCAAATACTCAAAACCGCCCCCGGCACAAAACTCGTTTCGGCGTTTTTCCTTATGATTGTGCCGAATACGGAATACGGCGCGGACGGCGTTTTTGTATTCGCGGACTCGGGGCTTAACCAAAACCCGAATTCCGAGGAGCTGGCGGCAATCGCAATCAGTTCCGCGAAATCCTTTGAACAGCTTGTCGGCAAAGAACCCGTTGTGGCGATGCTTTCACATTCGACAAAAGGCAGCGCGAAACACGCCGACGTCGATAAAGTCGTAGAGGCGACCCGTATCGCGAAAGAACTCGCGCCCGAACTCAAACTTGACGGCGAATTTCAGCTCGACGCGGCAATCGTTCCGTCAATCGGCGCGAAAAAAGCTCCGGGGAGCAGCGTGGCGGGCAACGCGAACGTTCTCATTTTCCCCGACCTTGACGCGGGAAATATCGGGTACAAACTTACGGAGCGTTTGGCTAAGGCGGAGGCTTACGGCCCTGTGACACAAGGTATCGCGAAACCTGTAAACGACCTCTCACGCGGGTGTTCGGCGGACGATATCGTCGGGGTTATCGCTATCACGGCGGTTCAGGCGAATAAATAAAAAGTGAGGTAATGATAATCAATGAAGATACTAGTGTTAAACTGCGGCAGTTCGTCGCTTAAATACCAGCTTTTTGATATGGAAGACGAGAGCGTTCTCGCGAAAGGGCTTTGCGAACGAATCGCGATTGACGGGGCGGTACTCAAACACTCCCCGACAGGCAAAGATTCTTTCACGCTCGAAACGCCTATGAAAGACCACAATGACGCTATTTCGGCGGTTATATCGGCGCTTCTCGACAAAGAACACGGCGTTATCTCGGATATTTCGGAGGTGAACGCCGTCGGACACCGCGTCGTACACGGCGGGGAAGCGTTTTCGACTTCCGTCGTCATAAATGAGGAAGTGAAGAAAGCGATATCCGATTGCGCGGAAATCGCTCCTTTGCACAACCCCCCGAATCTTATGGGTATCGAGGCATGCGAAAAAATTATGAACGGCACTCCGCAAGTCGCCGTTTTTGACACGGCGTTTCACCAGACAATGCCGCCAAAGGCGTTTCTGTACGCTATCCCTTACGAATTGTACGAAAAATATAAAATCCGCAAGTACGGATTCCACGGGACAAGCCACAAATACGTTGCGGCGCAGGCGGCTAAACTTATCGGCAAACCGATAGAAGACTTGAAAATCATCACCTGCCACCTTGGCAACGGCGCGAGCGTTTGCGCGGTCTCAGGCGGGAAATCCGTCGACACCTCAATGGGCTTTACTCCTCTGGAGGGCTTGGTTATGGGTACGCGTTCGGGCGACATTGACCCCGCCGTAATCCCGTTTATCGCCGCGAAAGAAAACAAGAACATAAAAGAGGTCGAGGCAATCCTCAACAAACAGTCGGGCGTGCTTGGCGTTTCGGGCGTTTCCAGCGATTTCCGCGATATCGAAAACGCCGAAAAGGACGGCAACAACCGCGCCAAACTGTCGCTTGAACTCTTTTACTACCGCGTGGCGAAATATGTCGGCGAATACGCCGCCGCAATGAACGGCGTCGACGCGATTGTGTTCACGGCGGGGCTTGGCGAAAACAGCGGGGCGGCGCGAAAAATCGTCTGCGGATACCTCACATACCTTGGGCTCTCCGTTGACGACAGCAAAATCGGCGTTCGCGGGCAGGAAATCGACTTCGCAACCGCCGATTCCAAAATCCGCGCGCTCGCAATCCCAACGAACGAGGAACTTGTTATCGCACGTGACACAAAGGAACTGTTAAAATAAACGAATCGAGGGGGAGAGGGGGTTTTCCCTTTCTCCTTTTTTAAGAGCCTGTTCAGTATCTCGCTTTTGGAGGATTTTCGAGCAGGTTTTTCGGCGGACAAGGAAGCGGCGACGACGCACACTCCTAAGCAGTTTGCTAGGAGCCGCTGACGCAGTACGGCGGAAAAGATGCCGAAAAGACCCAAAATGGAGATGCTGAACAGGCTCTAAGGAGGATAAAGATGAAAAAACGTTTAATATCCTTTTTGCTTGCCGCCGCTTTTTTGCTGTCGGCGCAAATACCTGTCTATGCCGACGCGCTAAAAGACGGAAGATACACCATAGAAACGACTTTGGCGGGGGACATGGTTGTCGGTATTTCCGAGGGAAATATCAAAGACGGGGCGGCGGCTGTTTTGCAAAGCAAGGGCAAGGACAGCGCAAGCCAGCAATTTAATTTCACAAAACTGGCGGACGGAACATATAAAATCACCGCCATACACAGCGGAAAAGCCTTGGCGGTAAAAGACGCGGAGGTCGTACAGCAGACTTTCAAAGACGACGCGGCTTATATGCGTTGGAGGATTGTGGAACTTGCGGACGGTGGGTATAGTTTTGTGAACAAAGCCACGGGCAAGTACCTTGACGTTGGGGGAACGTCTGAGGTCACCCGTATTAAACAGCGGACGGGAAACGACGCTAAATCTCAAATTTTCAAGTTGGACGCGCTGGAGTCTGACGACGACTTTACCCTGGAAGAACCCGCGCTCACCCCGGAGGATATAGCGGCTATGCCGTCCCCTGAATACAACCCGAGTACCGTGGGGGTACACAAGGCGAACTCTGTCGCGCTCACACAGTCTTCAAAATATTTCGACTTTTATATACCGAAAGAGGACGATATGTTTAACTCCTCCGACTTGGGGGATTTTGGGAAATTGATGGACAAACTTTACGAACATTACTACGCGCTTACTAACTCTGTTCCGGGCGACAGCAGAATACAAATACTTACATTTGACGAGTATTCCGACCGCGGCAGGTGGAAACAGTCCTACGGCGCGTCCTCTTCCCTGTACGGAACGTCGATATACTATAAGCACACCGCTTTGGCGGACGCGGTTAATGACGCAAGGAGAGGTTTTTTAGATACGACTTCAAGACGCGAACTGGCATACTCTTTCACGGGAATATGGGCTTGGGACGCTTCCGCCTCCGCGAATTTTCTGGCGGTCACTTCACTTTCCGTCGTCCCGAGCAGCGACAATTCCATTGACTGGACTAATTATCGTATATACAAACCGAGCGACGACGATATAGCGATTATCAACCTTGGAGCTACAATGAAAAACGAGAAGATTGCTAAGGCGTTGTCGAACTACACCGAGAAATACCAAGATGAGCTCCTGTATATGCCTGACGCGTCTTCGGCGTTTCTCAAGGAACTTGAGGCGCAGAAATGAGAAGGACTATGGTTTCAATATGATATGTACGCGGGAACATATCGACGAATTGGTAGGTTTTCGGGGCATAGCCGAAATTGGCGAACGCCGCCACGTCGCGGGAGAGTGTCACGGGGTTGCAGGAGACATAGATAATGTTTTTCGCGCAAAACGCCGCGATTTTCGGGAGCGCCTTTGGGTGAACGCCGTCACGCGGGGGGTCGACTATAATTAAGTCGGGCGGGGTTTGCAGTTGTTCGATTTCGCGCAAAACGTCGCCGCAGATGAAGGAAACGTTTTGGATTCCGTTTTTCTCCGCGTTTTCACGCGCCGCGAGGACCGCCTCGGGGACGATTTCGATTGCGCAAACTTGCGCGGCAAGAGGGGCCGCTATCTGCGCTATCGTGCCCGTGCCTGAATAGAGGTCGAATATAAGGCGCGGGGGAGCAAGGTTTTGTATAATTTCGCGGAGGCTTGCGTAAAGGAGTTTCGCGCCGCAGGAATTTGTCTGGAAGAAGGAGAACGCGGTTATCTTGAAAGAGAGACCTAACAGGTTTTCGGTAATGTAGTCCTGTCCGCGAAGGAGTAGGGTTTCCTCGGGCTTTACCACGTCCGCGACGCCGTTGTTTATCGTGTGGATAACGCCCTTTAACTCTCCTTTGCAGTCGGCAAAAAAAAGCAGGTCGGAGAGTTCGTTTAAGTCCGCCGACACGTTGCTTGTGGTTTCTATGTTCACCAAAATCTCGGAGGTTAAGGTTTTTCTTATGATTAAATGGCGCAACGCTCCCGTGTGCCTTGCTTTGTGATAAAAAGTCTCTCCCTTTTCGCGAAAGAAGTTCAGGACGATTCCCGCGATTTTGCGGTAGTCGGAGTCGACTATATTGCAATGTTCGCTTGCGCATACCTCATAATAACTTCCGCGTTTTCGCATACCCAGCTGCAACGCGCCGTCTTTTGTTTCGTCGCCGAAAGAAAACTCCACTTTGTTTTTGTAGCCGTCATATGTCGGGGAGGGGATTACGCCTTTATAGTCCGCGTCTTTAAGGGCGTTGCAAAGGAGTTTTTGCGCAAGCCGTTCCTTGAGTTCGATTTCCTTGTCATATTCCAGATTTTGGTAGGCACAGCCGCCGCATATCCCGAACACCTTACATTTCGCCGAAACTTCCCTCGGGGATTTTTCCAAAACCTCAAGCAAACGCCCGTCCCGCCGCCGCACGAGCGCGCGGACTCTCTGCCCCAAAAACGCGTGTTTTACCGATATCTTTTTCCCCTCATATTCCGACACTCCTATATTCGGAAACTCCATATCCTCTATAAAAAGTTCACATTCAGCAGCTTTGCTCATTACGCAACCCCAAACTTTTTGATATATTTTTCGTAAATTGGTATAATTATGTTATAATATTATTTAGGTTTTTGCAAATTTTTTTATTATTAAGGGTGTTTGACATAGAAAAGCGACGAATTATCACGACGACGCAAGACATAGCGGACGCGTCCACGGACGAAAAACTGCGTCCGTCACGAATGGACGCGTATGTGGGGCAAGACCGCGTGAAAAAAAATATGCTTGTGTATATGGAGGCGGCAAGGAAACGAAAGGAGAGCCTTGACCACGTTTTGCTGTACGGGCCTCCGGGGCTTGGGAAAACGACGCTTTCAAACATAATCGCCGCCGAAATGGGCGTGTCGATAAAAACCACGTCGGGGCCCGCAATCGAACGGGCGGGGGATATGGCGTCAATCCTAAACGACCTGAACGAGGGCGACATACTTTTTATCGACGAAATCCACCGCCTGACTCGTGTCGTGGAGGAAATCCTGTACCCCGCAATGGAGGATTACACCCTTGATATAATAATCGGCAAGGGTGCGGGAGCTAAGAGTATCCGCCTTGATTTGCCGCGTTTCACCCTTGTGGGGGCGACGACGCGAATCGGACTTCTCACGTCCCCTTTGCGCGACAGATTCGGGATTATAGCAAGGCTTGAGCCGTATAACGTCATGGAACTTACGGCTATTTTGACGCGTTCGGCGAACATACTTGACGTTCCGATAACGGACGGCGGGGCGGGGGAACTTGCGAGACGCGCAAGGGGTACGCCCAGAATCGCCAACCGCCTGCTTAAGCGCGTCCGCGACTTTGCCCAAGTTTCCTACAACGGCGAAATAACGGAGGAAGTCGCCAAAGACGCGCTCGACCTGCTTGAAGTGGACAAGGCGGGGCTTGACGGCGTTGACAGGAAAATGCTCCTTTCCGTAATCGAGAAGTTCGGCGGGGGGCCTGTGGGGCTTGACACCCTTGCCGCCTCAATCGGGGAGGAATCCGACACCATCGAGGACGTGTACGAGCCGTATCTCCTGCAGCTGGGGTATATACAAAGAACACCGCGGGGGCGTGTCGTTACCGCGCTTGGGTATAAGCATTTCGGGATACCGCATTTTGATGTATAAAAAAGGAAGTGTATGTTATGGAAGAAATAATCGTACAGACGAAGCCGTTCAAACTGTCGCAAAGGATTCTCTCGGCGTTTGCGTCGCCCACCAAACTAATGGAGAATATCAAGGAATGTCCCGTGCTTATGCCGCCGATTTTGTTTTTTTTGGTCGTGGGGTTGGTTTTGGCGATATGTCTTAGCGGAAGCACGGAGGTACTCACTCAGGCGCAGAGTGAGGCGCGAATATCCCGCTACGGCACGGATATTATGGCGATACCTAACGCGGACACCCCCGAGGCACAGCAGCAAGCTAATATAGTTAAATACTCCACAATGGGGGGAATGGTCTTCGGTTCGGTTACAAACCCTTATGTGAACGGGTTTTTTATGGCACTTGTCCTGCTCCTTGTCACAAAGGTGATTATGAAAGGCAACGCGACGTTACAGCAGAATTTTTCGATGTGCGTACACATTTTTATCGTCACGTCGACACTCGGGATTATCACTTACGCGTATATGGATATCATGAAAGTCCCGATAGACACTTTGTCGCTTGCGGCGACTGACCCGACGGTGCCGCTTTTTTCGACAAGATACGCGTTGCTTTCGTCGGTGTCGCTTGCTGGCATATGGCAGGCATTACTTATCTTTATCGGCGTTCGCGTTTTGAACGACAACTTTTCAAATGTGAAAGCGGGGATAGCGGCGGGCGTGATTTTCCTTGGGAATATGCTGATTGCCGTCGTCGCGTCCTACGGGGTTACTATGTTTTATGACTTTTTGTACGCGACGAAGCAAATGTCAAACTAGGAACGGGGTATACAGGTGACGAAAAAAAAGAAACTTATTATTGCGGGCAGTATAGTCGTTTTGATAATACTTCTCGTCGTCATGTCAACGCTGAACGAGAGAAGAGCCGAAAAGGCGAGCGGGATACCAAAAAACGCGTTTCCCGTCGAGATACAGGACGCGGCGACGGACACGATTGTTTCAAAGGTGTCGGTTACGGGTACGGTTGACGTGGTGAACGAAACGCAAATGTTTCCCAGCGTGTCCGCGACTGTGGAGCAGGTTTTTGTGAAACAGGGCGACAAGGTGAACGCGGGCGACCTTATACTTAAGTACAAAGAGGATTCGCTTGACGATTACCGTTCGCAAATGTCGGATTTGGAACTTCAGCTTGACGCGGCAAAACTTTCTTTGCAGCAATTGTCGATTCCTCCCTCCGAGGTGGAGGTGCTTGCGGCAAAAAACGAAATCCGCACGGCGGAGAGCGCTATAACCGACACGACGGCGCAGATTGAGAAGGCGCAGGAAAATATCGGCACACTTGAAGAAACTTTGAGTAAGGCGAACAATAAGTACAACGAGATGAAGCAACTCTATGACGCGGGCGCGCTTTCAAAAAACGACTTTGACGTATACGGCGACGACGTGACGAAGGCGAAAAACGACTTGCGGAGCGGGAATCTGTCAAAGGAGAGCCTTGTCCGCTCCTTATCCGACCTTGAGGATACTTTGGAGTTCAACAAAAAGAAGTATGACGCTATGATAAACCCCGCAAACGACGAGAACGTCAAAAATTCTCTTGAACGGGCGCGGATTAACGCCTCGCAGATTCAGCTTAAGATAGACGAGCTGCAGAAAAAAATCGATACCTTTGTGTATGACGAAACGGCAAAGACAGGCGGTACGATTATCTCTCTTGACGTACACGAGGGGGAACTCGCCGATAAAAACACGCCTCTGCTCACGATTGCGGACACGGACGCGGGCAATCTCAAGATAACCGCGAGTATCCCCGAGGCGGACGCGGCAAACGTCAAGGTGGGGGCGGAAGCGACCATTACGGGGACTGCCTTAGGTACTGCCAGCGTCAAGGGGAACGTTACGAAAATTTACCCCTACGCCGAAACGACGACGATAAACCAAGTCACGGAAAAAGTCGTGCGGGCCGAAATCCCCTTTGACAACAAAATCGGGCTGATTGTGGGGAACACCGTCGACGTTGACATTATAACGCGTATATACGAAGACGCGGTTGTCGTGCCGATTACGGCGACTTTTTCCGAGAACGGCGGCAAGGACTTTGTGTATATAATGAAAGAGGATTACAGCGTGGAGAAACGCGAGATTACCCTGCTTGACTACACGGGGCTTAATATCGGCGTGACGGGCGTGAACGCGGGCGAAAAAGTCGTCGTCACCACATCGCCGCAGGTACGCGAGGGAACATACGTCCGTCCGATTACGCCGACAAAAGCAAGGTAGGGGGTATCTCGTGAATATTAAAGATACCATACGAAGCAGTATATCAAGTATCATAAGTAATAAAATGCGGAGTATCCTCACAATGCTGGGTATCATAATCGGGATTTCCTCCGTTATTATGATAACCTCTGTCGGGAACGGATTCAAGGCGAACATAAATAGTTATCTCTCAAAGTTCTCGAGCAGCGGAATCCAGATTGGCGTAAACTCGGAGGAGGGCGTTCTTCAGGCGGATTTGCTTAGTATGAAAGACGTTGAGCGAATGCTGCAAATTCCTAATATTTCGGCGGTCGCCCCCGTTTCTTTCAGCGGCGCGTCTGTCGCGCTCAAGAACCCGAATGAGAGCGCGACGATTTCTCTAAGCGCGACCAGCGGGGATTACCAGCAGATTGAACGCATCGACCTGCTTTACGGGCGGTTTCTCGTGCCGCAGGATATGACGCACAAAAACCAGGTTATCGTAATCGGCGAGGAACTGGCGAAAAAGGTTTTTGGGCGGAGCGACGTTTTGGGAGAAACTTTGGACATAACTTTGTCCTACGGAATGGGCAAAATGTCGCCGACTATCGTCGGGGTGACAAAAGCTCCCGACCAGCAGGGGCCGCTGTCCGCCGTTCTTGACGGAGGAAACACGGGGTATATACCGCTCCCGTCCCTTAACGCGAACACGACGAACGGAAATGTCGGCGTTAGTTATATTCTCCTCGCCTTCGACAACGACGACGATATCGCGGGGAAAGTGAATATGATTAAACGTTTCCTTGAGATAACCCACAAAAACCATAAAAAATATGACGTTTCGGCACTCTCCGACCAAATCGGAACGATAAACTCCGTTATGTCGGGGATTACCGCGTTTATCAGTTTTGTCGCCGCGATTTCGCTTATCGTGGGCGGGATTGGGGTTATGAACATAATGCTTGTGACTGTCACGGAACGCACACGTGAAATCGGCATACGCAAGTCTATCGGGGCGACAGATTTTAACATATCTTTCCAGTTTTTGATTGAGGCGATGGTTATGACGCTAATCGGCGGGTTGATTGGCGTTGCGCTCGGATACGCGGGGGCGGTGGCTGTGGCGGGATTTATGAAGTTTTCCGCGATTTTGTCGATGCCGATGCTCGTTATCGCTTGTGTCGTCTCGATTTTGACAGGGATTATTTTCGGGGTATATCCCGCGCAAAAGGCGGCGAAGATGAACCCGATTGACGCGCTGAGGTATGACTGATGATTTCGGCGCGGATACGGGCAATCGTTGAGAGAATACCTGAGGGGACAAAGGTTATTGCCGACGCGGCTTGCGACCACGCGTATATATCTATTGACGCGCTAAGGTGCTTGCGGGCGGAGTTTTCCTATGCCTGCGACATAAACGCCGCCCCCCTTGCCCGCGCAAGGGAGAATATAGAATTTTTCGGATACGCAAAGAGAATCGCAACGCGCCTTAGTGACGGGCTTTTGGGGCTTTTGCCGAAAGAAATCGAAAGAATCGATACGGTTGTGCTCGCGGGTATCGGCGGTTGGCTTACGATAGGGATAATACTAGACGCGTTCGATATGTTTGATATGAAAGATAAACAATTCGTCATATCGGCGCAGTCGGATTTGCCTGAACTCAGGCGGTTTTTGCACAAAATCGGGCTTAAGATAGACGATGAGATTATGATTTTTGACGAAAAGTATTATAATATAATGAACGTATCAAAAGGTATCCAAGAGTTTACGGACTTAGAGTATGAATTTGGCAAAAACCTTATCGACAAAAAAGATAGGGTTTTTATAGAATGTATCGAAAAAAAGATAAAGAAATTTGAAAACTTTGGGGATTCGCCCAAGGTAATTGAAAGGATAGAGAAGCTTAAATGCCTGTTGTAGATGACGTTATAAAGATTATGAACGAATACGCTCCCGAAAACGGCGCGGAGGATTGGGACAACGTCGGGCTTATGGTTGGGGATTTCGGCGATATGGTACGCGGGGTTCTTGTTTCACTTGATATTACCGACGAGGTTATATCGGAGGCGGAAGAACGCGGCGCGAACCTCATAATCACCCACCACCCGCTGATTTTCAAACCGATTAGCAAAATCAATTCCACGACGGCAAAGGGGCGGCGTATTATGCTCCTTATCAAAAAGGGAATAAATGTATATTCCGCCCACACAAATTTGGATATAGCGGAGGGCGGGACGAACGACACGCTTTTTTCGTTGCTTGGGTTACAGGACAAGGAAACGCTTGTCGTCAATGGGGCGAATATCGGACGCATAGGCGAGCTGCCCGAAATGACGATAGAAGATTTTGCGAAAAAAGCGGAAAAGGCGGTGGAATGGAACGGGAAATCCCCGCGCCTGGATATTGTAAAAGCTAGCAAAACTTGCCGACGAATATCCTTATGCACAGGGTCTGCGGCGGGCTTCGACTTTTTGACGGCATCAAAAAACGCCGTCTGCGACACATATATCACAGGCGACGTTTCATATCATCAAGCGCAATTCGCGAAAGATAACGGCGTGAATCTTGTCGTTATCCCTCATTTTTATTCTGAAATTCATATCGTAAAGGTAATCTGCGGGTATCTTTCAAAACATTTTCAGAACATATCTTATACGAAAACTCAAACCGATATATTTACGCGGTAGGTACAGCCATATTCATTATATAAGGGTATGCCCAGTGTGTCGGGGGTACGTCGGTGAATTGCGCCGTACCGAGAGCTGTCGTCGAGCGTTTTGAGAGTTTCGAGAACATTGTCACCGCTTCGGCGCGGGTCACTTGCCTGTCGGGGCGGTAGGTTCTGTCCTCGTATCCCGCGATTGCGCCGTTTTGCACGCCGATTGTGATGTAGGTACGCGCCCAGTGGCTTGAAATATCGGTGAGAGATACGTTTACGGCGTTGTTCGCGGAGAGGTTGTACGCCTTAACCAGGATTACCGCCAGTTCTCCGCGTGTAAGCCCGTTGTTGGGGCGGAAAGTGCCGTCCTCATAGCCCGAGATAATCCCCCGCGCCGTCGCGAAATTCACCGCGTTGTATCCGTCAAGGGAGCTCGGAACGTCGCTGAATTTCTTGCCGTCATAGGTAAGCCCGTTGCCCAAAAGTTCGTACAGCATTTTCACAACGTCTATGCGGCGTATCGTGGTGTCGGGAGAGAACACGTCCCCTCCGATACCCTTTATAACCGCTTTTTCGCCTAGGGCGTTCGTCCCCGAAGGTTCGAGCGGAACAACGACAATCGTGATTGTATCCGTACCCACGACTTTGTATTCAAAGGCGGATTCGAGTTTGTAGTTTGACGGAATTTTGAGGTTTTGGGCGTACAGCGTCTGCCCGATTGCGGTTGTGATAGTCTCCTCCGCGACTGACGTGCCGTTCGCGAGTTTGTAGTTGATTTTTAGGTTTATGCTGCTGGCGGGGGTGTATTCCTTGACTTGGCTGTAACTGTATCCCGCGTTGGTTTTAACGTATGCCTTTATATAATATTTCACGCCGGGAGTCAGGTTTTGGATAACCACGCTGTAATCGCCGATTCCGACGTTCGCGTCGGCGCGGTAGTAACTGTCGGTCACGAGCGGGCTTGTGTTGGTTTGCGAATAAACGACACCGCGTTCGAGTACGTTGTAGTTTATGGTGTTCTGGATATTCGCGGTGACTGTGAGTTCGCCCGAGTTCGTGTCTTTGACGTTGGTGAGCGTCACATACGAGATTTCGGAGGTTTTGAACTTGCGGACGCTGCCGTAGGAATAGCCGTTCACCGTGACATAGTAGGCGCGGACATAGTAATCCGTGTACGCGGTGAGGTTACTTAGCTGTACGTTAAATTCGCCCTCTCCCGTTGTGTCGGCTTGGACATATTCGCTGTTGGTGATTTCGGGCGTCGTGTTTGTTTTGGAGTATACGACACCGCGTGAGCGTATGGCGTAATCCCCGCCCGACGCTACTTTGCCGCCCGCCGTGGCGGTGGTGTTCGTGATATCTTTGACTTCGTTCGTCAATATAGTTTCTTCTTTTAAGGTATTAAAAGGTTTGCCTACGCTGTCGCTGTAATACGTGCCCGTGTTTGTTTTTACATAGGCGCGGGCGTAGTACGCCGTGTTTTTCTCGAGTTTGCTCGCGGAAACGCTGAAAGTTCCTTCGGTAGTTTTGCCCGACTTGAACTCAAGGGTGTTTACCCCGTCAATCGCGGGAGCTTGGCTTTTCCCGACGCAAACGCCGCTCTCGATAATGTACGCGGGGCTTTGCACAGGCACGTAAATCGTGAACTGCGCCGTGTCCGCGCCTACAAAGTCAACCGACTGGAGGGAGACTTTGCCGCCGACGCCGCCGTTTGAGGTGTCGACAGGGACAGCCGCGCCGTAGCCCGTGCCGTAGGTATTCGTCGCGTAGGCGCGGACGTAGAGAATACCCGTTGTCTGCGGCGGCGCGAAAGAGGTTTGAAAGTTGGTGTTGTTATTGTAGGCGGGGGCGTTGTAAGAATTTGTTAACTCGGGCAGGGGTAGCACGTAACTGTACACGAACCCTGTTCCGTTCTGGACTAAGGGCGTACTCCCCGTATAGGAGACAAGCCCCGACGCGGTAATCTGTCCGTTCGATAAAACGGCGGACACCGTAGAAACAACGGGTACGCTCGTGCTTTGCGCCGAACCGCTGTACTGGTACGGAGCGGTGTATACGGTGGCTATGCTGGGTCCCGACGAGGTCGCGTCATAATATTTCATATATCCGCGCAGGGTGTAGGCGGAGTAGGACGACAACTCGTTAAGGGATACGGTATAAGTCCCCGCCGAGGTAATGGGAACGACGGGAGCGGAATTAATCTTGTAGCTGCCTGTCGTCGGTACGCCTTGTCCCGAAGAGCTGTCTTCCGTTATAGTGGGGGACAGGTTAGAGGTCGACCACAAAACGCCCATATCGATTGGGAAACCGCCGTTTGTAATATTAAATGTAAAGGAGGCGGTTTTTGCGGTTTGGTTAAAGTCGATTGAACCGACATTGCCCACGTTTTGCGGGGTTTGAGCGGTTTTTGTCGTAAAGAACAGAGACGTCGATGCCAGATTATAGGTGCGTGTGGGCAGGTGTGTCACGACATAGGTAATCTCAAGTTTCGCCCAATAGTTTCTGTTAGGCGCGAGCCTTTCTATTGTGACGGGCTGCCATATATCACCGGGATTAATAGACTGTTTTTGAGAACTAGTGTAGTTCGGGTTGTCCGCGTACACTAAGTAAGCAGTCGTCGGCGTCCAATAGTAGCCTTTGGAGTCGAAATTTGGGGCGAAAGTGGCGGTGGTGTCGGTCACCTGGGTGAGACTGGGGGCCACCGTGGGCGGGGGCGGGTCGGCGGCGAACGCCGAAACCGCGAAAAGTGCTGAAAAAACTAATGATAGTAGCAAAAAGAACCGTTTACGCACGGTCATTTGAAAAAACCTCCTTGTGTTTCTGCGAATGTACAAATGAAAAATATGTACGCCTGCGCGTCCCGCTTTTGCCGATATTCCCCCGGCGTTACCGCCGCCTTAAAGCTCCTCTCAAGTTGACCCGAGGCACATAAAAGACATTGCTTAGCGCTGCTTTCTTCCGAACCTGACGCGGTTCGCAAGCGATTATTGCGCGGGGCTTGGGACTCAACGCCGCGAACGGCGGGCAGACCCGAAAGAACATCGACGGGAGCGGGTATCTCCCCCGTTAGAGCGGATTACGGGTACAGGACACCGCTAACTTCCCGGATAGCACAGGCAACTATATAATACACCCCTTGACGCGTTTTGTCAAGCGAAAACCTCTTGATTTTTCCGATTAAATTTTGTACTGTATATTTCGGGCGTTCAGTTCGTCTATTAGGGTGTTCCTTTCTGTTTCGGGGAGTTTCATTATCTGCACAGCCTTCGCTAGCATCAAGCCAAGCTCCGCGATAACATTCATTGCACCCTCTAATTTATCGGTTGTGTCCTAAAGCCCAAAGAACCAAAAGTTTATCACAAATCCAAGGACGATTCTGTGCATTAGATACGATTTTGAGAATGTAATGCTTTTACGAACTAATCGACTACACCAAGTCCTAAGTGAGAGATGTTTACGTTCAATCTTTTGAGTATTCTTTTTGCCGATT
>BNUF01000051.1 GCA_025997155.1 Clostridia bacterium | reverse complement strand
GTTTTTGAGTTTGACGTGGGGCGGGGTGATAAATCTTTTCGCCGCTATATGTTCGGATTTGGGAATGTCGCTTTTGTCGGTTCTGGCTTGTATAAGAATACTGAATATCAAAGAGTAGGAGGGATTGACACGGTATACAAATTATTCAGAAGTGTGTTGATACCGCTGTTTCGGCTTTTGTTTAACCCCGTTATAGTGAACGCGGATTATATCCCGAAAGTCGGCGCGGCGGTTCTCGCGGGCAACCACAAACACGCTCTCGACCCTGTTCTCGTAGATTGCTGTACGAAAAGAACCGTACATACATTGGCAAAAAAAGAATTGCATAACGGCAAACTGGGCTGGTTTTTCAGAGGTATAGGCAGTATTCCCGTGGATTTGAAGGCGGATAAAAACAAGGACGCGCTGGTTTCGGCAATTGCCTGTTTGAACAAAGGCGCGTTGATAAACGTCTCGCCGGAGGCGAAAAGAAACTATACCGCCGAAATTTTGCTGCCCTTCAAATTCGGCGCGGTCGTTATGGCGAAAAGGACGGGCAGTATTATAGTTCCGTATTCGATTACGGGCGAGTATACGTTTCGGAGCAAGGATTTGAAGGTCGTTTTCGGGAAACCTTTAGATATATCGGAACTTACGGCGGAAGACGCGAACGGGTTGCTTTTTTGCACCATAAGGCAGTTAATTATTGATAATAAGGCGCGGGGTGAAGAATGAGAAACGAGTTGAAAGCACCATGGTATAAGTACTACAAGGGCGTAAGGGAGCATTTGGATTACCCGGACATATCGATTTACGGCGCGCTTGAGCTGGCGGCGGAGAAATACCCCGAAAATACCGCGCTGAATTATTTCGGCAGCTTGTTTTCCTACAAAAAGCTGATTGAGGATATTGAAAAATGCGCGAGGGCGTTTAAACAATCGGGCATAGGTATCGGCGACGTCGTGACGGTTTGTATGCCTAACACTCCCGAGGCAATAATCGTTTTTTACGCGCTTAATAAAATCGGAGCGGTTTCGAGTATGACCCACCCTCTGTCCGCCGAAAACGAGCTAAAAAACTACCTCCTAATGTCCGAAAGCAAAATGCTTGTGATTGTGGATTTTGCCGTGGAAAAAGCGTTGAGGATTATAAAAGAAACTAAGGTGAAAGAGGTTATAAGCGTTTCCGTCGGAGTCTCTATGCCCTTTGTTGTGGGAGCGGGATACTATTTGTCGAATGTCGGAAAGATTAAAAGTATCAACAAGGCGGTGTCCTGGGGAAAGTTTATCAAAAGAGGGCGTGGGGGCGAAACGGACGCTAGGCTTACGGGCAAGGAAAAGGCGGTTATCCTGTACAGCGGCGGGACGACGGGCATACCCAAAGGGATTGTTTTAACAAACCTGAACGTCAACGCGGTGGCGGCGCAGGGCGTGGAGGCTTGCGCCTGTCTGAAAATCCCGTATTCCGTGCTTGCGATTATGCCTATATTTCACGGTTTCGGGCTGGGAATATGCATACATTCGTTTCTTTATTTCGGAATGACTTGTATCGTTTTGCCGCGTTTTAAGGTGCCGGAATTTCATAAACTACTGACTAAATATAAGCCGAGTCTGATTGCGGGAGTACCCACGCTGTACGAGGCGCTGCTTAAAAACGAAAATATGAAAGACGTGGATTTGTCGTTTCTCAAGGCGGCTATTTCAGGCGGGGATTCGCTGTCCGCGGGCTTGAAAAACAAGGTTGACAAGTTTCTTAGAGAACAAGGCGCGGACGTTTCGGTGCGGGAGGGGTACGGCTTGACCGAGTGCGTGACGGGGAGCTGTCTTATGCCCCTAGGGGAGTACCGCGAGAACAGCATCGGCGTGCCCTACCCCGATATGTACTATAAAATCGTGAGAGAGGGTACTTGCGACACGCTCCCCTACGGCGACAGAGGCGAAATTGTCATATCGGGGCCTACCCTTATGCTCGGGTATCTGAACAATCCGAAAGAGACGGCGGACACGCTTAAAACCCACGAGGACGGGGTTACGTGGCTTCACACAGGCGACCTTGGGTATATGGACGAGGACGGGTTCGTATATTTTGTGGGACGCATAAAACGAATGATAAAATCCTCCGGGTACGACGTACACCCGCAGCAGATAGAAAACGTGCTTGACGCTCACCCGCGGATACTGGTGTCCGCCGTCGTCGGCGTGAAACACAAGTACAAAAAACAAGTGCCGAAAGCTTTTGTCGTGCTTAAAGACAACGCCGCCCCGACGGACGAAATCAGAAACGAAATCACGGAACACTGCGCCAAAAATCTGTCAAAATATTCTATGCCCTATGAAATCGAGTTTAGAAACGTCCTTCCCACGACTCCCGTGGGCAAAACCGATTACAGGCGGTTAATGGCAAAAGAGGGCGACGACGATGAGTAAACGCGTACTGTTAGTACACCCCGAAATCTCAAGGACTAAATATAATTTCGCGGGAGTAATCGAAAACGAACCTCTTGAACTTGAGTATATCGTGCCTGTGTTGCGGGGGGCGGGGTATGAGACGGAGGTTTTTGATAAAGCGGTCGAGGAAAAAAGCGTGAGGGATAAAATATCGGAGTTTTCGCCCGATGTTTTCTATGTATGCGGACGCGCCAGACAGGAAAATTTTATGAAAGAATACTGCGCGGCGGCGAAACGGGAAAACGCCGTGACAATCGCGGGCGGGATACACGTCCAGCATAACTGGGAACGTCTTTACTCCGCCGAAGTGGATTATATTCTGACGACTTTTGACGTGTTCAAAATACTTGATATACTGGAACTTAAAAATTTGGAGGAAATCACGGGCATTTGCTATAAAAAAGAGGGGCATTGGGTAAAAAACGCCGCCGAACCCTTTGATATCAAGCGTTTGCCCCTACCCGACCGAAGCTATTTTTACAGCCATTTAAGCAATTACAGGTATTTGGAGCTGCTGCCCTGCGCCCACTTGCGAACGGCTTACTCCTGTGCTTACGACTGCAATTTCTGCTATCGGAGTACGCTTAACCGCGGGAAATATGTAACCCGCGACATTGAAGACGTTGTAAGCGAGATAGAAAATATAGAATGTGAGAATATTTTTATAATCGACGACGATTTTTTGATTTCACCAAAGCGGATTGAGAAATTTAAAGAACTTGTAAAAAAACGCGGCATAAAGAAAAAGTATGTGTGTTACGGGAGGGTTGATTTCATTATCAACAACAAGGAACTGGTTAGAGGTTTGAAAGAAATCGGCTTTTATTATATTTTGGCGGGGCTTGAGGCGATAGACGACAAACGGCTCGACAACTACAACAAGCACACAAATACCGACGCTAATATCGAGTGTGTTGACTTTTTGAACGATATCGGCATAAATATAATGGGCTTGTTTATTGTGGATTTAGACATTACGGCGCGGGATTTCGCGGAGATGTACAAATGGATTAGACTGCATAAAATCAAACACGCCGCCGTCTCGATATTTACCCCTGAATTAGGGCTTGACATATACAACCGTTACGAAAACCGCATTATAACGAAAAACCCTGAACACTGGGACTATCTGCACGTTGTGGCGCGTCCCGATATCGGGATTAGGCGGTATTATTTTCACTATTACATATTGCTGATAAAATTGCTGCTACTTGCAAAGAGACAAGGCGTGTATGATTTTCTCGATTATAAGGGGTATTTGAAAGCCTTTGTCAAAGGGATTTTCAAAAAGGAAAAGGGAGTCTGAAATATGGAGGTAGAAAAGATAATACCGAGCAAACTCGAAACGGGATTTCAGCGGTTTCTGTACAGGACAGTCGGCGAACGGCTTCCCAAAAACGCCACGCCCAACCAGATTACCCTAGTCGGCGCGTTGTGCGGTTTGTTCGGGATTATTTGCGCCTTTTGCGCTAAGTTTTCGCCGTGGTTTCTGTTTGGCACGATATTCGGGATAGTCGGGCATCTCGTGTTCGACGACCTTGACGGATACGTCGCCCGTACAAAAAATATGTCGTCAAAGACGGGGGCGTTCCTCGACCTCCTAACGGACGTTTTGCATATAACCTACCTCCTTATAGCGTTGGCGTTCGCGAACATAGTCAGCTTTGAGACGGCGATTTTTTTAGTCCCACTGTACGCCCTTCTAATGTTCGTTTCTATGAATTATATCCTTTACCTAAAAGAGTTCCGATTCCCGAGGCTGGGACCTATCGAAAGCCATATAACGCTCGTTATATTGTGTGCGGGCGGTATGGTTTTTTATAAAACTCCGATTGCCGCTCTGGGCGGATTCGGGGTGAAATTCGGAGACGTTATGCTTCTTATAGGCGGCATACCTATGTATTTTGAGACGATACGCCTGACGCTTCAATTATTCAAAAGGTTAAAAGAGACGGAGAAAAACGATGGAGACTCCTGAATATATTTATATCGTTTTGGTTAAAGCGTTGACGGGGCTTGGAAATTTTGTAAGAAAACTTACTAAATATGACTATACTCATATAGCCGTTTCTTTTGACGACACCTTGACAGAGTTTGTATCCTTCTCAAGGAGAAAACATTACGAGCCGTTAAATTCGGGAATTATGCGCGAGTTCCGAAGTTGTTACGCTTATGGCGACAACGAAAAATTTCGGGCGAAGGTGTTCGCCCTTCCCGTAGAGAAAGATAAAATGACGAAAATCAAGGCTATGGTAAACGAAATCGAAAACGATAAGGAGTATATGTTCAACTTGTTTTCAATGGTTACTATGCCTGTTTTGCACGGTTTTACAATATACAAAACGCATAACTGTATGACGTTCGTATCTCTTATCGTAAAAGAAACGGACGCGGTCAAGATGCCTAAGCCCTACTACAAATATTCTATCCCCGATTTGGATACTCTCCTTTCGGATTACTTATTCTTTGAAGGTGACTTGCAAAAAGACGGCAAAAACGCGGAAGATTATATGACGAAACCTAGGTTTATCCATAACGTAAAAACAGGGTGTGCTAGCGTTCTGAAACTTTTCGGAAGATTGTCTAAAAGGGGCGACTGGATTGGAAAATAAGAATGTTTATATCTCTATGTCCGCCGATATTTTGCATAGCGGACATATAAATATAATAAACGAGGGCGCGAAATACGGCATAGTTACAATCGGGGTGCTTACGGACGAGGCAATCGCGGCATACAAACGGATACCGATTCTTAATTATTCTATCCGTGAAAAAGTGTTTGAAAACATTAAGAACGTATATGCTGTCGTCAAGCAGGAAACGCTTGACTATACGGAAAACCTCAGGCGGCTTAGACCGAATTTTGTTCTTCACGGCGACGACTGGAAAACAGGCGTACAAAGCCTTGTACGGCAAAAGGTTATAGAGACGCTTGCGGAGTGGGGCGGCGAACTGATTGAGATTCCGTATACGCGGGGTATTCTTACGGCGGAAATGTCGGATAAATATCACGCTATCCAGAACACCCCCGATTACCGCCGAAGTACGCTCAAAAGAATGTTGAAGATAAAGCCGTATATCCGCGTTCTTGAGGCGTCAAACGGTTTATCCGCCCTGATTGTGGAGAACACGAAAATAACGGACGAGGCGAACGGCGAAATCCGCGAATTTGACGCTATGTGGGTTAGCAGTCTGTGCGATTCGACGTTCAAAGGCAAACCTGATATCGAACTGGTGGATTTGTCCGACAGGCTTCACACGATAAACGAGATAATGGAAGTCAGCGCGAAACCCATAATTCTTGACGGCGACACGGGAGGAGTACCCGCGCATTTCGCCTATACCGTGCGGACATTGGAAAGACTGGGCGTTTCCGCCGTAATTATAGAGGACAAAACGGGGCTTAAAAAAAATTCGCTGTTCGGCGCAAGCGTCAAGCAAAGCCTCGCCGACCCGAAAGAATTCGCCGACAAGATACGGTTAGGAAAACAGGCGCAGGTTACGCGGGATTTTTGCGTGTTCGCCAGAATCGAAAGCCTGATTGCGGGAAACGGCGTGGGCGACGCTTTTTTCAGGGCGGAGCAATACGTATACGCGGGGGCGGACGGAATAATGATACACAGCGCGTCCGCCGACGGGCGGGATGTTTTTGAGTTTATGGATAGTTTCAGAAAATTTTCAAGGGATATACCGCTTATAGTAGTGCCGACGACATATAACCAGATAACGGAGGACGAACTCCGCGAAAAGGGAGCGAACATAATCATTTACGCGAATCATCTTTTGCGGGCGGCTTATCCGGCTATGGTCAATACCGCGAGGACTATCCTTGAAAACGGACGGAGCAAAGAGGCGGGCGAGAGATATTGTATGCCGATTAAGGAAGTAATCGAACTCATAACCAACGGAATATAATTAATGAATGTCGCTTAAAAATGTTTTTTTTAATAAACAAAAAAAGACGGACATATACATATATAAACGAGCCGAGGGGTGGGTTATATATGTGCCACAAGCAAATAATCCTTAATTATATGCCGTCACGGTTAAAGGATATGTTCGGGAAGATAAGCGAAAACGTGTTTCAGAGAGTGCGGGAAATCCGCGTGAGAGTCGGCAAGCCGATAATACTGACCATAGACAGCGCGGAATTTTTTTTGTCAAAGGAAGGGCTTGTGAAGGGCGGGGAAAAAGGCATAGTTTTGGCGCAAAAAGACGATATTTCCCAGATTATGGAACTTATGAGCGGATATTCCCCCTATGCCTTTGAGGAGCAGATGAAACAGGGATATATCACGCTTTCGGGCGGGCATCGCGTCGGAATCTGCGGACAACCCGTCGTCGTAAACGGCGAGATAAAGACGATGAAAAACCTTAGCGGGCTTAACATACGCATATCCCACGAAGTCAAGGGCTGCGGGGAGAACGTTATGTCGTTTCTGGGGGAGTCCCCGCGCCACACGCTCATAATTTCGCCGCCCTGCGCGGGGAAAACGACGCTTTTGCGCGACCTTGTGCGGATAATGAGCAACCGCGGGTATTCCTGCGGGGTGGCGGACGAACGCTCCGAAATCGCGGGGACGTATATGGGAGTTCCGCAAAACGATGTGGGGATACGCACAGACGTTTTGGACGCTTGCCGAAAGGATATCGGAATGATGCTGCTTTTGCGTTCAATGTCCCCGCGCATAATCGCCGCCGACGAAATCGGACACAGCGGGGATATTTCGGCGATTTCCGAGATAATCGGCGCGGGGATAAAAATTTATTGCACGGTACACGGCGAAAGTTATCTGGACGCAAAAAACAAGCTCTACCTGTCGGAACTGATTGACAAGAGGACTTTTGAGCGGTATGTCGTCCTTTCGGCGCGAAACGGCGCGGGGACGGTCGAGAGCGTACACGGCAAAAACGGCGAGGTGCTGTACAACTACCTCTCCTTAGAGGGACGCTGATAATCTATATATCTTTTTTCAAATCTTTGTAGGGGACAAATTCCCTGCCGCCGCCTGTGTAGTACCTGCTGAACAGCTCGTAGAACTCGAGGCGCAGCACCTGAATCCCCACGACAAGCCCCTCAAGCCCCATAACAAAGGCGTTCCCCAAGATAATCCCGATTATATTGGGGCGTCCCGCCTCCGCGCCCGAGAGCAGAAGCACGACGTACATAAGCCCCGCGTGGCACACGGCGAACCCGCCCACCCTCACGAAAGAAAGCGTGTTTGTGAAGAAACTCAACAAAGTCTCGATAAGTTCCATCAACGTCACAAACAGGAACATTCCCAGCCCCTCTTTCGGGTGTTCCTCCAGTTCCTCTTTTTTCAGTTTCAATTTTTCGGCGATAGGTTCTTTGAACGCCACCGCCAAAATCGGGATAACCGCGAAAATTATTATAGCTACGGCGGGCATTGTTATAGAAAAGAGCAGAGTCAGCCCCGCGAAAAGAACCGCCGCGACGTAAAACAGCGCGCCGAACGCGCCGTTCGCCGAAAGATACAGCCGAATCCTGTCGTTTTGCCTGTACGCGTTACGCATATTAAAGAACATTGCTACAATCAGAACGAGTACGCCGAAACATATCGTATATTTTATCAACGCCATAGTGTCGGCGCGTGGGTTAAGCCAAACGGGACGCAAAAAATTCTCGAAGCCGAAAACGCTCCCGTACATAAACCCGAAAAACGCGCTTGACACCCCGACCACGCGCATAATCTTCCCCAGCGCGTATTTTTTTGCAAACGTAAACCCGATTAGGATGAGCGCAAGCCCCTGCCCCACGTCGCCGTACATCATTCCGAAAAACAAGGAGTACGTGAACGCGACAAACGCCGTCGGGTCAATCTCGGTATACGACGGAACGCCGTACATACGCACAAAAAACTCAAAGGGGCGGGCGAGCGCGTTGTTTTTGAGTTTAGTCGGCGGGCTTGCCGTGGCAAAGTCGTTTTCGTCCCCGCACACAAAAACCACGTCCTTGTCGGGGGACGCCGCCGCCTCAAGTTTTTTCGCCTCGGATTTTGTCATCCACCCGACAAATATAAAGTGATTGCCCGTAGTCTTGCAGGCGTACTTTCGGCACTCGTGACAATAATACATTTCTTTTATGAAATGGTACGCCTCCGCAAGCTCCCTTAGGGATACGCCCGCCTTGTCAAGAGTTTCCGTCTCCGCGCCAATAATATGCCGCTGTACGCCGTCATATTCTTCCCGCAAACTTTTCAAAATTTCCTTTGGCGTTCCGCCAAGAGGGCTGCCGTCTATTTCTGTGGGAAAATCCACGACCTCGAAATAAAGAGACGTAAAAAGCGTGTCAATTTTTTCAATCTGCGTTTTCGGCGTGAAATACGCGCCCCACGCCGTATCTTTGCTGTGTTCTCCCTCCACAAAAAGTATCTGCGAATCGGTGTGCAGATATATCTCAAACTGTTTAAAACTCGTCTCGGGCATTTTCCCGAATCGGTACTCTATGTTAAAAAAATCCGATAAGTCCTCCACGTTAAACACAACGTCTTCAAAATGCGACATTATTTCTATGGTTTTCGCCAGATTTTCCCTATACTCGATAGCTTTTTTTATTTCAGCCGACTGATGTATAAGAAACTCTAAGGATTTATCCAAAACTTTCTCGGCGTTTTCCTTTTGCGTGCTTGACACCTCGCCCGAATAAGTGTTAATAAGCGGCACAAGCGGGTGGGCGGCGGTAAACCGTTTCGCGTAAGGGTTAGGCTCGCCGAACGTCCCCACCCGTGAAATCTCCGAAAACTCGGCGTAGGCGGGTTCGAGCTGAATGTCATATTGCGAGATATACTCTTCGATTACCCTGTCAATGTCCGAAACATACCCCGCGATGTTGACATATTTCATCTTCTCAATCAAACCGCGTCACCCTCCTCAAGCAAATACAGGCGTTTCATAGTTTCCTCGGGCGTAAGCGAATACCGTATACATTCGATAAGCGTGGTCAGGTTTGTTATCTCAAGTTCCTTAGAGAACAGATACGACAACGCCCGCACGACTGAACTTTTGCCGTCTTTCTCCGCCGCCCTGAACACATTTAGCATTTTTTGGTAATAATCGTACTCAAGAGTCGTATATTCCTTAAATATATCGTTGTAGGGCGCGCAAAGCCCCTGCGACAAAACGTCCTGATTCGGCATATTCCTATGCTCCACAAGGTTGTTCATCTGCGCGGATTTGACGCGGTACGTGACGGGGATTATCGACGAGTACATAAGCTCAGGCGCGACATTGTAGTACCGCTTGAACCGATACACCCACATAATGTTTCGCAGGTCAATCTGTGTCCCGATAACGCGTTCGACTGCCCGCCGTTCGTTTCTTCCGAGTTTTTGCCGCTGTTTCCAAAGGTGCATATAATAAAAAATGTCAAGCTGCGCCTCGAGTTCGAACATAGTCGCCTCGGCGGAATACGCCCGCGAAAGAGGCGCGTAATAGGCCGTCCCCCGCAGATTCTCAACAAATTCGTCAAGACGGCGCGACGCGAAAAGTTTGTCGACGTCGACGGGGGATTTCCCCGTAATCTGCGGCTTGAAGTCGTCCGCCGTGTATCCGTGGGTCGTCTGGTCGCGTACAATCCCCATAATCAGCTTGATTATCTTGATTTCGTTGCTCATAAAAAAAGCGTCTATATGTGCCTTTACCGTGTAGTCCGTCGCGAAACTTATCAGCTTTTTGTAATCAAGCACCAGCGACAAAACAAGGTTTCGTTCAAGGGGCATACGGTGCGTTTCCTCCTCCTCGGAGGTTTCGCCGAAAATGCCCCTGTACCCCTCAAACTCGCGGATTTTTCGCCCGATTTCGTCCACCGACTTAAGGCGGCTAAGGTTTTCATAATCGGCGCGTGTGAGGGAGTGTTTTCGCATCGCCTGTATTTTGGTATTAAAAGCCGTGCTGTACACCCAATCACCGCCCGATAATATTCTTAAAGATTTTTTGCTCAAGTGCCTCGTGTGTGTTCAGGTACATTTGTTCAATGCCCAAGACTTTCGACTTTGAATCGGAGCGGATTCTCGCCGCCGCCGCCATAGCTTCGTCCGACACCTGTTTTTCTATCATTTTTGTCTTTTCCTGTATGTCCTTCTTAATTTCCTTGTCGATTTCGCGCTTGCGGTCTTCGACGCGTTTCGGAAGAGCTTTCGCCGCCTTTGACGCTTCTTTCATAACCGCCTTCGCGTCGTTCTCTATGCCAATCAACGCCTCAATAATATTTTCCATAACAACTCCCGCGTCTTTTCTTAAAATCTATTATATATAGTTTTAACGTTCTCTATTCTTGAGGAAAGCCCCACTAGAATCTCGTCAAGAAGAACGACCGCCGCCATACTCTCGACCACCACAAGCGCGCGGGGGACGATTACGGGGTCGTGCCGCCCCTCGATACATATTGTCGTGTTGCCGCCGTCCTTGTTTACGGTGTCTTGCTCCGACGCGATGGACGGCGTGGGCTTAAAGGCGGCGCGGATTATAACGGGCGTTCCGTCGGTGATTCCTCCGATTATCCCGCCCGAATTGTTTGACTTTTTCGACACTTCGCCGCCCTTTGATACAAACGCGTCGTTATTCTCCGCCCCTGTACCCCGTGCGGCGGCTATCCCGTTGCCAATCTCAACCGCCTTCACCGCGCCGATTGAAAAAACCGCATTCGCGAGCCTTGCGTCCAGTTTGTCAAAAACGGGCGAGCCGAATCCCGCCTTAACCCCCGTCACGACACACTCCGCGACTCCGCCCGCCGAATTTTTTTCACGCATAAGATTGTCGAGATACGCGGACGCCGATTTATATGTATCCTCGTGAGGTATACCCAGAGAATTGGAATTTTCCGACAAACACCGCGCTATTTCGTCATAATCCAAATTCGGTATCGATATACTCCCGATACTTTTTGTGTATGTCAAAAACTTTATCCCGAGCCGCGCCAACGCCGTCGCCGCAACCGCCCCCGCCGCGACTCTCCCGAGCGTTTCGCGTCCGGACGAACGCCCGCCGCCCCTGTGGTCGCGTATCCCGTACTTCTTAAAAAAACCGTAATCGGCGTGTGACGGGCGAAACACTTCTCTAAGGTTGTCATAGTTTTTTGAAATCTGGTCGTTGTTCGTGACGTGCATTTCGATAGGCGTACCCGTGGTATAACCCTCGAAAACCCCCGAGCAAATCTCGACCGTGTCGGCTTCGGCGCGTTTTGTGGCATAGGCGGACGCGCCTGGCTTACGTCTGTCAAGAAACGCCTGAACGATATTCTCGTCAAGCGCAATCCCAGACGGTACGCCGTCCACGACAACGCCCACGGTTTTCCCGTGGCTCTCCCCCCATGTCGTCACCTTAAAAATATTACCGGTCGTTGAACTCATTCTCTCCCGCCTAACTCGCAGTATTTTTCAAAAATATCGTCAAGCATTTTTGTTTTCGTGAACATTTTTTCAACTCGTTCTCTGGCGTTTTTGCCGTAGGTTTGCCGCAAATCGTCGTCGTCCGTCAAAGTTTGTACCGCGTCCCTAAGCGCGTTTGTGTCATACGGCGCAACCGTAATCCCTGTCACGCCCCCGACGCTCACAAACGGTACGCCTGTACGCAGCTCCGTATTTATCACGGGTTTCCCGCAAGACATCGCCGACATTTGCACAAGCCCGAACGCCTCGCTGTCGGCGACGGACGGAAACACAAAGAAATCACAATCCTTGTACGCCCTTTGCAAATCCTCATAGGGCAAATGCCCCAAAAAATGGAATTTATCCCCGTTTTCCGCCGCGATATCTTTAAGCTCATTTTCAAGCTCCCCGCCGCCCACGATAAACAGCTCCGCGCCAAAAGTCCCCGCGAACGCCCTCACCAGAACCTCCGCGCCTTTGTAATACACGAGCCGCCCGACAAACAACGCCTTTTTGCTGTCTTTATTATACAGTCTTTTCGTCAAAAAATCCCCGTTGGAAATTTTGTCATATTCCGCTAAATCTACGCCGAAAGGCACAACAACGCATTTTTCAGAAAATTTCGGCAAAAACGCCGAATATTTAATCAGATTTTCAGACGAGGCGAAAATCACGTCCGCCCGCGCCAGCACCCTGTGTATAAGCGGCGTAAGCAGTACCAAAAGTTTCTTTTGCCGTATAATGTCGCTGTGCCACCAAACCGCCAGTTTTCCCTTATACCCCGACAAAAACACCGCCAAATCCCCGAGAGGAAACGGCACGTGAAGATGAACTATATCGGCGTCTTTCGCGAATCTCCGAAACTCCGATATATATGACAGCGAAATCGGCATAGAAAATTTGATGCCCAAAGACGCGCAACGCGCAACGCGAACGCCGTTGTATCTCTCGTCCGCCCGCCCCCCTTTGTCGCGGCAGACAAGTACAGTCATATCCGTTCTTGCGGCAAGCCCCTCCGCGATATCCTGTACAACCTGTTCAACCCCGCCTATGTACGGCGCGTATAACTTACTCGTCTGCAAAACTCTGATTTTTTTCAACAGTCCAACGCCCTCTGTTAATATCGCTCGCCGTAATTTCCGACAAATAGTAGGTTATCTCGGACTTGCCCTCCACAACCGCGTACTGCATAACGTCAAAAACCAACTCGCCGTCCTTAAACATATATCCGAAAATATCTGTTCCGTGTCCTAAATTTTCATCGTCTTCCAATCCGTCGTCAATATATAAATTATACTTTTTGATATACTGGGTGTACCCGTCAATGTTCTTTTTTTCACAAAAACTTTCAAACAAACAGTCGCATTTTGACGAATAGTCCGAATCGGATTCTTCAAGCCTGTTTAGCATATTCCATTTGTGCGGATTGCCTGATATAGCGTTTTCAACAATCCAGCGATACGCGGTTTCGTTTGAATCTCCCAATAATATATGGGCTTCGCCGACTAGCGCGGCAATTCTGGATATTTCAAGGGCTAATTCGTCTTCGTTTCCAAATTCACGATGTATAAGAGATTCTATCATACATACTATAAAACTCATCAAACAGCCGCAACCTTGGGGTTCTCTCTTTTGCCAGACGAGAAAATAATAAGCCGCTTCAAGGTGCGGAATCACGTTAGCGTAAACGTTTCTATTTTTGCAGTGATAATCATAATCATTACACTCTTTGATAGGTTTTAAAATATTCTCGGCGCAGCTCAACTCAAATTCGGCGACCTTAGTAATCGGATTCTCTCGAATCTCGCTTATTGTTAAGAGTGCGTAATTGGTAAATTTTTCTAAAATTTCCGCGTCAGTCGTCATATATAGGTTTTTCGGGGTCGCTGCCCGTGAGATTGAAATACAACGCTCGTAACCGTTCCAAAATTATCATTGCTTCCGCCAGCAGTTTGGTGCTGTAATATGTCGAAAGAACCGTCGAATTGTACTGGTGGTCCGTCATAACGTCCGTCCTTTCTGAAATTTTCATCTCAATCACCTTCTACAAATAATATCATACGCAGCGGGAGTTTGCAATAAATTTTTTCTTGACAATGCCCTTAAATATGTATATACTCTGTTAAAGGTGCTGTTGCGCCAATATGAGATTTTGAAAGTGTGATATGTTTTGAATAATAATATACGCAACGTCGCGATAATAGCCCACGTCGACCACGGCAAGACGACGCTCGTCGACGAACTTTTGAAACAAAGCGGGACTTTCCGCGACAATCAGTCTGTCGCGGAACGCGTAATGGATTCGGGCGACCTTGAGCGGGAACGCGGCATTACTATTTTGTCGAAAAACACGGCGATAACCTACAAGGATACCAAAATCAACATTGTCGACACCCCGGGCCACGCCGATTTCGGCGGAGAGGTTGAGCGGGTCCTCAAAATGGTGAACGGCGTCGTTCTTGTGGTGGACGCGTTTGAGGGAGCGATGCCGCAGACCAAGTTCGTGCTGCGAAACGCCCTCTCGCTCAAGCTCCCCGTGGTTGTGTGCATAAACAAGATTGACCGCCCCGATGCCCGCGTCGCCGAGGTTGTGGACGAAGTTCTGGAACTTTTTATCGAGCTTGGCGCGGACGACGACTATCTTGATTCGCCGTTCGTTTTCGCGTCCGCGAAACAGGGCGTCGCCTACAACACCCTTGAGGAGTCCGAAGCGGACGCGGCGGACGCTACAATGATACCGATTTTTGACGCAATCCTTGAATATATCCCCGCTCCGTCAGGAAACGCCTCCGCTCCAATGCAAATGCTGATTACGACTATCGATTACAGCGAATATGTCGGGAGAATCGGAATCGGCAAAGTCGAAAACGGCGGGGTGAGAGTCGGCGAGGAAGTCGTGATTATGAACGTTCACGAACCCGACGCGATACCAAAAAAAGTAAAAATTACCAAAATATACACCTTTGACGGGCTATCC
>BNUF01000050.1 GCA_025997155.1 Clostridia bacterium | reverse complement strand
CGCGGATATAGTTGTCGATTTTGCTTAACACGTCGCCCGTCTTAATCATAAGTTCGCGGTTTTCGGGGCGGAGGTCGGCTTTTCCCGAATCGAACAGGATACTGCTTGACAGACTTACGACCAAGCCGCGTTCGTCGATTCCCGTTTTGACGCTCGACTCAAGCCCCGATTCGGTGAAGTAGTCGTCTAGCTCTTTTTGCATATGCTGCAATTCGTTTCGTTCTTCCTCCCCCATTTCGCCTTGGTCGGGGAAATAAACCTTAAGCGACTCCTGAAGAGCTCGGAGTTCTCGGTCGCTTAGTTTTACGGCGTCGCCCTCGCTACCCCCGCTAAGAGACGCCTGAAGAGTTTCGACCGCTTGCTGAAGCTGCTGCGCGTCGTTAATGTTGTTTGAGCCTGGGTCGAAGAGGTTGATAGTGGGGCTGTCGGGCGCGCTGCCCGAAATTCTGTCGCCCTGCCCCGTCATCATTCCTCCGAAAGCTTGCGCCATAGCCTCCGCCTTGGACTTATCCATATTACTTACGGCGAAAAGAACGATAAACACGGCAAGAAGGAGTGTCATAAGGTCGGAATACGGCAAAAGCCACGCCTCGCTGACTTCCGCCTCCTCGTGGTGCTTTTTTGCTTTTTTAGCCACAGACGTTCCCCCTCCTTAGTCCTTCTTAGAATCTTGGCTGAACTGGTCTTGCTCGTTGCCCTGAAGGAATACCGCGAGACGGGATTTCACGAGTACGGGGTTCTCGCCTCTTTGGATACAAATGATACCTTCGATAATCATTCGTTTTTGAAGGACTTCGTGCTTGGACTTCATTTTAAGTTTCGTCGCGAAAGGGTTCCAAAGTACGTATCCCGTGAAGATGCCGAGGATTGTCGCGATAAAGGCGGCGGCGACGGCCTCCGCCATCATCTCGATTTCGTTGATGTTACTCATGGCGGCGATAAGCCCGAACACCGCGCCGAGAACGCCAAGAGTCGGAGCGTACGCTCCCGCCGAGCTGAAAATCGACGCTCTCGTTCCGTGGCGTTCCTCCATAGACTCGATGTCGAGTTCGAGCATTTCCGTGATATACCCCTCGTCAACGCCGTCCACGACCATAAGCAACCCTTTTTTCATAAATTTGTTCTCGAGTCTGTTCGCCTCGTCCTCAAGAACGAGCAAACCCTCCTTACGCGCCAAAACGGTGAGGTCAAAGAATTTTTGAATGATTTCGACGTTCGAGTCCTCTTTGCCCGCGTCGTTAAAAATCATATCGAAAAGTTTGCCCACACTGCTAAGTTCCTTCATTGTGAAGGAGTTCATAACGGCGGCGACAGTACCCACGAATATAATCAAAGTCGCTGCCGGGTTAAGAAATACCGATAAGTGAATGTGCTTGAAGTGCATCGCGGCGAGAACGGCTCCGACGCCAATGGCGCATCCGATTATCGTCGTCAAGTCTGGCTTTTTTCCCATTTAATGTAACACCCCTCGTAAGTCCTCACGGCGATTATGTAAACGCGGTGCAAGTAGTACAATTGTATTATCGGCAGTTTCGGCATATTTTCTTATATGCCTTTTCGCGAAAAACAAAAAAGCGCAACACCCTTTTACGTAACAGTTACACTTCCATTAATGAATATAAAATTGTCCTCATCATTTCATATCATTTGTAAGTGTGATAAGTAATTATAACACTTTTGTATATTTTATGTCAAGTAATTTTTCTGTTGACAAAATATAAAAAAATATATATACTTGTGAAAAAATAAGTTACGGTAGAGAAGGGTGCGTAAATGGAGCACATTGTTATTGCGGGAAAGCGCGGGTTGCGCGGTGAAGTCAATATAAACGGCGCGAAAAACGCGGCTGTTGCCATAATACCCGCGGCTGTCGCCTCCGCGTCCGTTTGCGTAATTGACAATTTGCCGCATATCGAGGATATCGTCTCCCTTGTGGACGCGATGACGAAACTCGGGTGCAAGTGCAGGTTTATTAACAGGAACACGCTCGAGATAGACAGCACGGGAGTCACCTCCGTCACGGCGGATTTCGACTCGATAAAAAAACTGCGCGCCTCTTACTATCTTGTCGGCGCGCTTTTGGGGCGTTTCGGCGAGGCGCAGGTACTTCTCCCGGGCGGGTGTAATTTCGGCACGCGTCCTATTGACCAGCATATGAAGGGTTTTGAGGCTCTCGGGGCGGCCGTCGCAATCGACCACGGAATGATAAAGGCGAAGGCGGCGAAACTCACGGGGGCGCATATATACCTTGACGTTGCCAGCGTCGGGGCGACGATAAACATTATGATTGCCTCCGTATACGCGGAGGGCACGACGGTTATCGAAAACGCGGCGAAAGAACCGCACGTCGTCGACTGCGCGAACTTCCTCAATATTTTGGGGGCGCGCGTCAAGGGCGCGGGGACGGACACAATCAGAATCAAGGGCGTGACGGAACTCCACGGCGGCGAATACACGATTATCCCCGACCAAATCGAGTGCGGAACGTTTATGCTGACCGCCGCCGCGACGGCGGGCGAAATCACCGTCCGAAACATTATCCCAAAACATATGGATTCCGTTTCGGCTAAACTTTCGGAAATGGGCTGCAAACTCACCGAGGGGAGCGACTTTATCACCGTTCGCGGGTCGGACTCTCTTCGCGCCGTAAACGTAAAGACAATGGCGTATCCCGGGTTTCCCACCGACCTCCAGCCCCAGATGACGACCCTCCTCTGCTCCGCCAACGGCACGAGTATTATCACGGAGACGGTTTTTGACAATCGTTACCAGTATATCACGGAACTCAGGCGGCTCGGGTGTCAAGTCACCGTGGACGGGCGAATCGCCGTAATCGAGGGGCATAACCGCCTTACGGGAGCGTCCGTGACGGCGACCGACTTACGCGCCGGTGCCGCGCTTGTTATCGGCGGGCTTTGCGCCGAAGGCGTCACGGACATCGGGAACGTAAAATATATCGACCGAGGGTACGAGAGAATCGAACTTAATATGCAAAGACTCGGCGCGGATATAAAACGCGTGTCGGAGTGAACATAATTTGTGTCGGCACGCTTAAAGAACCGTACCTGCGTGACGCGCAGAAATTCTACCTCTCAAAACTCCGCAATATAACGATTACCGAACTTAAAGAATCGGACGATATCCTAAGGCACATAAAAAAGACGGATAACGTCGCGGTACTCACGGTTGAAAAACTTAGCAAACCGTTTGAATATAACGACGAAAACGCGACAATAATAATAGGCGGCTCAAACGGACTTCCCGACTCTGTGAAGAAACGAGCCTCCGGTTATATAAACTTTTCGGATATGACGTTTACGCACCAATGGGCGAGAATTGTACTTTTGGAACGACTATGTATGGGGGTATTATAATGGAAAAAAGAAATCTTGACGGTAATTCCGTATCTCTTTTGGGCTTTGGCTGTATGCGCCTTCCTCTTCTTGACAAAAGCGACCAGACGAGCGTCGACCTTACGCTTGCGCAGAAGATGATTGACGCGGCGTATGCGCGGGGCGTGAACTATTTCGACACGGCGTATGTGTATCACGGCGGCAAGTCGGAGGAAATCACCGCGAAACTTCTCAAAAAGTATCCGCGTGAAAGCTACTATGTCGCCACAAAATATCCCATATGGAATCTCAACTCGGCGGAGGACATTCCGCGGATTTTTGAGGAACAGCTCGCCCGCCTTGACACGGACTATATCGACTATTACCTGCTCCACGGGCTTAACGGCGGCGTGCTTGACAAAATCGAAGAATTCGGCTTATACGACTATTTCGCCGAACAAAAGAAACTCGGCAGAATCAGACATCTTGGCTTTTCTTTCCACGACGCTCCCGAGGTTCTTGAGAAGATTATAGCCGCGCACAAGTACGATTTCGCGCAAATCCAGCTGAACTACTACGACTGGACGTATCAGAAAGCCGAGATACAGTACAATATACTCAAAGACGCGAATATCCCCGTAATCGTTATGGAACCTATTCGCGGGGGATTTTTGGCGAACCCGACCCCCGAGGGCGCGGAGTACATCAAAAGCTTTTCTCTCACCCCCGCAAACCTTGCTCTGCGTTACGCCGCGCAATACGAGAACGTCAAGGTTATACTAAGCGGTATGTCTTCTTTTGAACAGGTTGCGGAAAACCTTGACATTTTCACCGACTACAAGCCCTTGACTCAAACGGAAAACGACGCGGCGAAAAAAGTTTCGGATATAATCGAGAAGACGAAATCTGTCCCCTGCACAGAGTGCCGTTATTGTATGGATTGCCCGAGCGGCGTGGATATTCCAGGGATTTTCAAACTCTACAACCATTATATGGTAATTAAGGACGAAATGGCGACCGCGCATATGTACCAAATGTTTTTCACAAAACAAAGCCGCCCCGAAAATTGCGTAAACTGCGGAGCTTGCGTGACCCATTGCCCGCAGCATATCGCCATTCCGGACGCGCTTGCAGCTGCTAAAGAAACTCTGGGTTCCTTGAGGGGATAAAGTATGAAAAAATTTCTGTATATTTTGCTTTTGGGGCTGCTAGTCGGGTGCAACCCCAAACCCGCGTCTCCTCCCCCGCCGGAGATTGAGACTGTCCCCGCCCCCCCCGTCGTCGCTCCCCCCCCCGTCGTCGCACCCCCCCCCGCCCCGAAAAAAGAACTGCCCGAGGGCTGGATTAGTTCGCGTCAGGCGGAGGTTTTGTGTATGCAGACGATGATCAAAATCGATTCGGAACACGGAGCGTCTACCTATTACGTGTACGAAAACGTGCTTGTGGAGACCGTAACGCGGGACGACAAACAGTATTATCCGATACATTGGGCGAATCTCGACGTCACCTTTAACACCGCCGAACTCGAACCCGACGCACCCGAACCCGACGCACCCGAACCCGACGCACCCGAACCCGACGCACCCGAACCCGACGCACCCGAACCCGACGCACCCAAGGAAAACGACACGCTGACCCTTTCAAGTTCAGGGTATCTGTTCGTTTCCGTTGACGGAAACGAGATATACAAAGGACGGCGCGACGGCGACGGTTACATTTTAGACGAATTGGTATGGACAAAATAAAAATCGGGGAGTCGTCCCCGATTTTTATTATTCTATGGTAACGCTTTTCGCGAGATTACGGGGTTTGTCAATATCAAGCCCGCGCATTGACGCGACATAATAACTGAAAAGCTGGAGCGGGATAATCGAGAGGGAGGGGGTAAACACGTCCTCCGTTTTCGGGATATACAGCGCGAAGTCGCAGGTGGACTCTATCCCGTTGCCCTCCCATGTGAGTCCGAGAACCTGCGCGCCCCGCGCCTTGACGACCATAACGTTTGACATAAGTTTGTCAAAAAGTTTTTCGCTTGTGGCGATTGCGACGACCAGCGAATCTTTTTCGATAAGAGCGATTGTGCCGTGCTTGAGCTCGCCCGCCGCGTATGCCTCCGAGTGAATGTATGAAATTTCCTTTAGTTTAAGGGACGCTTCAAGCCCCGCCGCGTAATCCAAGCCCCGCCCGATAAAGAAAACGTCCTTTGCGGCGTAGTGGCGGGAGGCAAGGAACTGCACCTGTTCCTTGTCGCCTAGGATTTTTTCGATTTTCGCGGGGATTTCCTTGAGTTCGTCAAGCAGGCGGGCGGCGTGTTCCGCGTCAATCGTGCCGCGTTCTGTGCCTAGGTGAATAGCCAAAAGGTAGAACACCGCGAGCTGGCAGGAATAGGCTTTTGTCGTTGCCACGGCGATTTCCGGCCCCGCGTTTGTGAAAATCACGTAATCCGCCTCTTTCGCGATGGAACTCCCGACGACGTTCACGATTGCCAGCGTCGCCGCCCCCTTGTCTTTCGCGTAGCGCAGGGCGGCGAGGGAGTCCGCCGTTTCGCCCGACTGGCTGACGATTATGACAAGTGTGTTTTCCGTGATAATCGGGTTGGCGTAACGAAACTCTGACGCGAGTTCAGTCTCGACGGAAATCCGCGCGAGCTGCTGAATAATATTCTTGCCGATTATGCCCGCGTGGTACGCCGAGCCGCAAGCTGTTATATAAAATTTATCGAACCCGAGGGGCAAGTCCTCAAAAAACACCTTGCCGTCCCGAATATGCGGGGAAATCGTGTCCGTGACGGCGCGGGGCTGTTCGGTGATTTCCTTCATCATAAAATGCTCAAAGCCGCCTTTTTCCGCCGCGTCAATGTCCCAGTCGACGTGGAAGGTGTCTTTTTGCAGTTCTTCCTTATTTATGTCGTAAAAGGTGATGCTGTCTTTGGTGAGGACCGCCGTCTCTTTTTCGCCGAGCTCGTAGAAGTCCCGCGTGTATTTGAGCATCGCGGGAATGTCTGACGCCATAATCTTGCCGTGGGGACACTCCCCGATAATCAGCGGGCTGTCCTTGCGGATAACCGTAATCTGGTCGGGCGCGTCCGCGCAGAGAACGCCTAGGGCGTAGGACCCCTCAAGTTTATTTTGTACGCGAATAAGGGTATCCAGAATGTCGCCCTTGTAATAATACTCGATAAGATGCGCTATAACCTCCGTGTCCGTCTCCGAAATAAACTCGTACCCGTGTCTTAGCAGCTTGTTTTTAAGCTCAAGGTAATTGTCGATAACGCCGTTATGCACGACGACGAATTTCCCCGAGCGGCTCTCCTGCGGGTGGGAGTTCACGTCATTGGGTTCGCCGTGTGTCGCCCAGCGCGTATGCCCGATACCGACATTTCCCGAAACTCCTGTATCTCCTTGTACCAAATCTTTAAGAACCGCAAGCCGTCCCTTGGTTTTTCGCACAACAAGCTCGTCGCCCGCCGAAATCGCGATACCCGCCGAGTCGTACCCGCGGTACTCAAGGCGGGTGAGTCCGTCAAGGAGGATTGGAGTTACTTCCTTTGTACCGACGTATCCTACTATTCCGCACATAATATTGCCTCCAAGTAGCTTTTTATTATTATATTATAGTTCTATCATTTCGTGACGTTTAGGACCGTTTGAGAGCATAGTTATTTTTACGCCCACGTTGTCTTCGATAAAACGCACGTATCTTTTCGCGTTTTCGGGCAAGTCGCCGAAGTTTCTTACATCGCGTATGTCGGAATTCCAGCCCTCGAGGATTTCAAAAACGGGTTTTGCGCGGTACAGCGAAAAGGTGTCAAGGAAGTCCGTGACCATAGTTCCGTCAATTGCGTACCCGATGCATACGGGGATTTCCTCAAGGTAGCCCAGAACGTCAAGCCCCGTGAGGGCTAAGTCCGTCGCCCCCTGAATCCTCGCGCCGTATTTTGTCGCAACGCAGTCAAACCAGCCCACGCGGCGCGGTCTCCCTGTCGTCACGCCGAATTCGCCCGAGTCGCCGCCGCGTTTACGGAGCTCGTCCGCCGCCTCGTCAAAAATTTCGGACACAAAAGGCCCTTCGCCCACCGCGCTTGAGTAGGCTTTTGTGACGGCGATAATCTGGCGGATTTCGTAAGGCGGGATTCCCGCGCCGACAGAGGCGAACCCCGCGAGAGTCGAAGAAGACGTGACGTAGGGGTAGATTCCGTGGTCGGTGTCCTTAAGCGCACCGAGCTGCCCCTCGAGGAGGATATTTTTACCGTCTTTGATTGCCTTTCGCAAAAACAAAGAGGTGTCGGCGGCGTAGGGGCGGATTTTCTCCGCCTGAGCCTGAATAATCTCAAGGAGCTCGTCCGAGCCGTAGCCTTCCGTTTTGTACACGGCTCTAAGTATAAGATTCAATTTTTCGCAAATCATATGAACTTTTTCTTGTATGTCAAAATGCGGACTCAGGAGCTCGCAGAGCTGCAACCCGATTTTCGCGTGTTTGTCGCTGTAAAAAGGGGCGATGCCCGATTTTGTCGAACCGAATTTTTTATCGGCAAGCCTCTGTTCCTCAAGGGTATCGAGTTGTATATGGTGCGGGAGTACGAGTTGTACGCGGTCAGACACAAGCAGCTTGAAATCGGTGACTTTTCGCACGACTTCGATTTCTTCTATGAGTTTGTCCACATTGAGAGCGCAGCCGTTCGCGATTATGTTTGTCGTGTCGTTTTGGAAGATTCCCGAAGGGAGCTGATGAAGCCCGAATTTACCGAATTCGTTGATAATCGTGTGTCCGGCGTTGCTCCCGCCTTGAAAACGCACGACGACGTCGGCACGCTGCGCGCAAATGTCCGTAATCTTGCCTTTTCCCTCGTCGCCCCAGTTTGCCCCAACAATTGCTTTAACCATCTTATTTATTCTACCTCTCTATAAAACAGATTTTTTCTGAAAGACTCGATACTCTGCGTCAGACGCGCCTGTTTGCCGGGAAGGGAGGGGAAAGGAGCGTCCAAGTCCCCGTTCGCGAATCCGTCAAGGCAGCTGCGGGTTTTGTCAATCAGTTCGACAAGTTCGCCCGTCATACCGTTCACGCCGTCGGCGACTTCCTTGTACGCTCCGACAAAAACCGAATCGTCAATCCGCGCCTCAAGGTCGCCCGCTTTTTGCGCCAGCGACATACCGTTTATGCCTTTGATAAGGCTTCGTATAGTCTCTTGCACCCTTGCGAAATCACGGATAAGAGCGCCGATTTCGTCCCTCGAATTCGACTGCAACGGGAAATCGATAATCCCGTCGGCGATTTTATCGGACGCGGACGACACCGCCCTAAGCGGCGCAACGATAATCCGCGTTATGAACTGCCACGCGAAAACGCAGACGACAAACACGACGACGGAAAGTATCAGGAGAACGCCCGCAAGGAGTTTGTGTACGGGGGCGGTGATAACCTTTTCGGGGACGGCGTAAACATACGTCCACCGCGTCGATGGGATATCCCCGATAAAAACCTCGCGTTTCACGCCGTCCCTAACCCCGCGCGCGCTGGCGGCGGACTCCGCGATGATTTCGCCGTTTACCCCCGCGATATAAACATACGCGCCGTCCGCAAGAGCCATATCCGTCACCGCGTCGGCGATTGCCGAAATGTATATGTCAAGCCCCAAAACGCAGTCATATCCGTCCTGCTGCCCCGCGTACCGCGCAATCGTGACAAGCGTACCCGTCGTCGTGGCGCTCTCGTAAGGTCCTGTCACGATAATCTGCCCCTTGTGTTCCATAGCTTGGATATACCACGGGCGTGTCGTCGGGTAATACGACGAACGGTCGGTGGTGGACAGCCCAAATACGGACATATCGTCGGAAAATCCCGCGTATATGTCCTTGATTTGCCCGTGTCCTTGGGTTTGAAACGCGAAAAGCCGCCTGAGCGCGTCTCTGTCACGAGTATCGCTCGGAAGTGTCTCAAAAGTCCGCGCCAGGGTGTCAAGGACAGCCTTGTTTTCCGCAATCCAGCCGTCTATATCGGCGGACTCCGCGTTGACGAACTTCTGTTTGCCGTCGACGGCTTCCTCATAAATCATAGTTCGCGCGATATCATACGCGACCGCGGTATTTATGCCAATCCCGACGACACAGATTAAGAGAACGCCTATAATCATTTTTTGTTTTATACTTTTCATAAGTGACACCTTAAGTTAAATTTTAAGTAGATTTTATTATAATCCCTTTGTTGAATAAAGTCAATAACAACCGCAAAACAACTAAGGAACCGCGCAAAAAAATTTTGCGGGGGGACGGAGCATAAAAAAAGGCGTAACGCGCAAAATATTTTTATGTTAAAAAATTTTATAACCTACGGTCTTTTGGGGTGGTGCCTCGAAATCGTTTTTACAAGTATAACATCTCTTAGAAACAGAGACGCGCGTCTTATGGGGCAGACTTCTCTATGGATGTTTTTTATATACGGCAGCGCGGCGTTTTTCTTTCCGCTGTTCGAGTTTTTTTCGGAAATACCGATTTTCTTACGAGGGGTGATTTATACTTTTTGTATTTTTTTTGTGGAATTTGCGGCGGGTTCGGCTCTTAAACTCGCGGGAGTATGCCCATGGGACTATTCAAACGCGAAGTATAACCTGCGCGGGGTAATCCGCGCCGACTTCGCGCCGCTATGGTTCGGCGCGGGGCTGTTCTTTGAGTATGTCTACCGCCATTTTCTCTGATTTAAAGCGCGTCCTCGTCTCGGGACGCGTTTTTTGCCGTTTGTTTAAAAATTCTTAAATTTTTCTTGCCTTTTGGCATAAATATCAATATAATGTATTATCAATATAGCCGATATATATTTTATACATATTTTTCATTTTTTTGCGGAGGTGAATTTTGTGACCCACAGGCAGATATATTTAGAACTTATGAAGAAATTGGAGGAGTACCACCCCTCTGACGATTTCGGCTTGATTACAAAGGTGTACGAGTTTGCCCTCAAGGCACACGGAAAACAACTCCGCAAATCGGGCGAACCTTATATCATACACCCGATGTCGGTCGCCCTGATTCTCGCGGAAATCCGCTCGGACATTGAGACGATTGCGGCGGGGATACTCCACGACGTTGTGGAGGACACGCCCTACGGATATGAAACCGTCAAGGAGCTTTTCGGCAAAGAAATCGCGGAGCTTGTCCAGGGCGTTACGAAACTCAAGGACTTGAAATATATATCGAAAGAAGAGGAACAGGCGGAGAATTTTCGGCAGCTGTTTTTTTCGATGTCGAACGACATTCGCGTAATCCTTATAAAAATGTGCGACAGACTGCACAATTTGCGTACTCTTGAGCATATGTCGCGGGAACACCAGATAAAAAAGGCGAAGGAAACCATAGAGATATACGCGCCGCTCGCCCACAGGCTGGGCATTTCAAAGATTCGGTATTCGCTTGAGGATTTATCCTTTAAGTATATGAAACCCGAGGAATACAACGATTTAAGCGAACAGCTCAAGACAAAACTAAACGCGCGGCAAAAATTCATAAGCGACACGGTACAGACTCTCAAGGATAAGTTTGAGGAGGAAGGGATTACTGCGAAAGTAGCGGGACGCGCAAAGCATCTTTTCAGCATATACAAAAAGATGAAATCCCAGAACAAGACTATAGATGAAATTTTTGATATACTCGCGGTACGCATCATCGTTGAAAAAATTGAGGACTGCTACACCGTTTTGGGCATTATACACGGTATGTACACGCCGATTCCTGGGAGAATAAAGGACTATATAGCGATTCCGAAGGCGAACAACTACCGTTCGCTCCACACGACGGTACTGCGGGACGGGAGTCCTTTTGAGGTGCAGATACGCACCTTTGAGATGCACGAGGAATCGGAGTTCGGCATCGCCGCCCATTGGAAATACAAACAGCGCAAGGGCGGTATGATTGACCCCGATTCGGAGGAGGCGAAGTTCGCGTGGCTTCGGCACATAATCGAGTGGCAAATGGATATGGCGGACAACAAGGAGTACCTGAGCACGCTAAAAGACGACCTCAACATATACAGACACCATGTGTATTGTTTTACCCCGCGCGGAGAGGTATTTAACCTGTTAAACGGCTCGACGCCGATAGATTTCGCCTACGCGATTCACACCGCCGTCGGAAACAAAATGGTCGGGGCGCGTGTGAACGGGGTAATCGTCCCTCTTGAGTATGTACTCAAAAACGGCGACCAAGTGGAGATACTGACCAGCAACAACTCAAGGGGACCCAGCCGCGACTGGATGTCAATCGTGAAGACGGCCGAGGCGCGGAACAAGATTAACCAATGGTTCAGACGCGAGAATAAGGAAGAAAATATCATAAAGGGCAAGGAACTTCTTGTCAAAGAAGCTTCAAAGAAGAAATTTGACGCATACGACCTTTTATCACATAAAACATGGCTGCAATCGGTATTTGACAGATACGGAATGTCTGAACTTGACGCACTCTACGCGGCAGTCGGACACGGCGGTATCAAGGAAGGGCAGATTATAAACCGCCTTCTTGAGGAACGCCAAAAAGAAATCAACGAGAACCAAATCCGCGAAAACCCGCAGGAGGCGATTTTACAAAAACCCGCAAGCCCGACCGAACGCGACAAGGGCGCTAATGCCATACTCATACAGGGGCAGGGCGGAATGTCGGTGCGTCTTTCGAAATGCTGCCACCCAATCCCTGGAGATGAAATCGTGGCGTTTGTGACGCGGGGGCGCGGGGTTACGGTACACCGCACAGACTGCCAAAACGTCCTTGCAATGTCGGAACTCGACCGCTCCCGCCTTGTCGAGGCGCAGTGGGGCGACCCCTCCGCCGAACAGCCGTACCTCACGGATATACGCGTTTTGTGCAAGGAACGCAACAATATAATTATCGACATTTCCCGCGCCTTGACTGAAATCGAAGGCATAAAAGTCGTCAACTTTTCGGCGCGAAACCTCACGGGCGAGGTAGTCGTGACGCTCTCCATAGAGATACACTCAAAAGAACAACTTGACAAAATCAGCGTGAAACTGAACAATATCCCCGGCGTATACGAAACCACGCGCATAAGCGCCCAGTAAAGGACTATATCCGAAAACCAACGCCTTATTCGTCACAGGCGTTCCTGTGTCTGAAGAGCCAAAAAAATCCGCCCCGAACGGGCGGATTTCGCGTATCTACGGAGCGGTTATTTAGCTTTTTTTGCTTTTTGATGTATCGTCCGTAAGATTGCCGCTTTTGTTGTCTTGTGAATCCGGTTGTGATTCTCTAGCCATTGTAAAGTCCTCCTTCGGATTTTTGTGTGATTTTGGGGGTCTAACCTTTCAGATTATCGCCAAAGGGTTCAAACCTTGCCAAAAATAGTATTGCCAATTATACTTTACATATGCAGAAAAATTCCCGCCCTTGTATTTATTTATCATATCTGTTATTATATTATGAAATAATCGCAATCGAAAGGGCTTATCTATGAATACACCTGAATTTGTTCGGTATTTTGAACAATTGAACGCTATATACGCCGAGTTGCATAATTCGGCTCTCAATAAGTGTGCGGGCAAGACGCGAAAGGATTTTTGGGCGTACACGCCTCTTATGTTCAACCGCTGGTACTCGTCCGCGTCGGTCAAAGACACCCTCCTGTCCCCCGCGAATCTTACGCGTCTCGCGGGGGAACGCTGTCTTGACGCGCAGGGGTCTCTCGTATGCCCGCAGATTCTCGTGCTGCAAACGCCCGTGCCCGCCTTCGGCGTTGACAACGAGTTCACGTACAAAATGTCCTTTATGCCGATGACTTATACCCTTGACGACCACCCGATTCTGAAGGATTTCAGGGCGTTTTTGGCGTGTTCGTCGCCGATGATTACGGTTGACGAGACGCAGCATATCACAAAAGACACCGAGGTGTTTATTTTACATCACCTTTCGATAAAAGACGCGTTCTACCTTGAATATATGCTTATGATTGCGCGCGAGCTCGGTTTGTTCAAACCCTCGAGGGGCGTACACTGCATACAGCTTATTCAGGCACAGGAGGCTGTGGACGAGTTTTTGCGGTATTCCCCCAGAGAGATGCTTACGGTGATTGTCGACCAGTCAATGCGGATTAGCCTTACATATTTGCGAAGTATGATACCTGGCTATAATATCCCGCTGCCTCCCGATTTTATCGAGAGTTTGCTGAAAAGCCCGCTGCCGACGCGTGAGATTTTTTCGCGTTTGTACGCTGAGCTGGTTTTGTCCTTTGAGATGATGTTCGCGGACGGAATCGAATTTGAAATTACCACGTCGCAGATTGAGGGTTCTAAACGCAGTTCCGAATTGACCGAACAGGACTTTTTCCAAATGTTTTCCGCAAGCTCCTTTATGCTCAACACCGTGTTTGTAAAATATTTCTTTTCGATTTTCGGCACGTATCTTAGATTTATCGACCAGTTTTTTGACGAACCTTTTGACTTTGTTGTGTTCAAAGATATTCTTGAATCCGTGCCGAACGAGGCTGTCGGAATGTTCGTCTCCCCTTGCACCCATTATAGTTTGACTGCTCTGGGTATGGCGTATTTCGGTATCGACGTGAGTCCGAGCCAGAATAAGACGATGGACACGGAGGCGACGCTGGACGAACTTTTCGCGCTTCTTCCCCGCGCCGACAAAAGACCTCTTTCGGTTGGAGTTATCGTGAACAAATACTCAAAGAATTTCGCGAAAACGAAGGCGTACCAGTTCAAAATTTACTCCATCGACAGCCCCGAATTATGGAAGATTTTGACTGTGGACGGCGCGTATACGCTGGATTTGCTTCATTCGCTTATTTGTGACGAGTTTTTTATAGAGTTTACCACCTACTACCATTTTAACACGGATAGGGATATGAATCCCTTTACCAAATACACCCCTCCGACTGAAGAATCACGGTTCAAAAAGACGACGGAAACAAAGGTGTCGGACTTAACGCTAGGCAAAAGAGATTCTTTTTATTATGTACTCGATTACGGCACGTCGTTTTTCGCCAAAAATTTCGATTCCCCCGAGCAGGAGCAGATTTACAGGATAGACGTTATGGAAATTACGGACGCAATCGGGATTGAGCTGTATCCGAAACTGGTGAAGGCAAGCGCTCGGATACGCGACCTTGAGGAAGAGACGAGTTTTTTTGAATAGGAGCGGTTAGAATGGATTACAAGGATTCGGGAGTCGACGTAAACGCGGGGTACAGGAGCGTCGAACTCATTAAAAGGCACGCCGCCAAAACTTTGAACGCGAACGTTTTGACGGGAATCGGCGGATTTGGCGGGCTTTTTTCCATAAAGAGCGCGAAGGATATGGACGACCCCGTGCTTGTTTCGGGGACGGACGGCGTCGGGACGAAACTTAAGATTGCTTTTTTGGCGGACAAGCACGACACAATCGGGATTGACGCTGTAGCTATGTGCGTGAACGACATAATCTGCGCGGGGGCGGCTCCGTTATATTTCCTCGATTATATCGCCTGCGGGAAAAATTACCCCGAAAAAATCGAAAGTATAGTCAAGGGAGTCGCGGACGGCTGCGTTTTGGCGGGTGTTTCTTTGATTGG
>BNUF01000049.1 GCA_025997155.1 Clostridia bacterium | reverse complement strand
AGACTCTGTCGTAAAACCATATGTTTTTCGAAAGACAAAAGCATTCATAAGGCTGTTGTTGGAACATTCATAAATACGTTTTTCTTTGGTAGGGTTTTTGATGTTTCAACTATTTTATGACATTACCCTTTTATCGGACAGAATTGCCCAACCTTTCCGACAAAGCGATAGTGTTCTGTACCCATATCTAAATATAAAGCTGTGCTGACGGATTTAGTTTCGCACATGTCTCCAAACTCGATAGGTTCTTTTGAAAACAACTTTTTGAATACGTATGGAATCTGAAACTGAACGCCAGTTGCCGTCCATTCTCCCGCGTGTTTGCCGTCTTTAATCTTCGCTACAAAATCAGCCGCATTAACTAAGCACATTTTTTCATAGGTCTCTTCGTGTTCAAACGTATACCCGTATTCAGCCCCAAAATCCTGAACGAATTTGATAATATAAGGAGTAGCGTCTGGGATTTTTATCGAATCAGTCTTGCACGCTATAACGGAGAAGCCTTTTTCTACCACCGCGTCGTGAAGTGTTTTAAGAAATAAAGCTCCGCGTAAAGCGACGATGTTGTTTTTATTTCTGACATCACGGAATGGATTCTCGAAACTCGCACTGGTTAAACCGTAAGTTGAATTCAAGGCTATTTTTAACGCGTAAGCGAGGTCTTTAATCGAATCGTTTTCGGAAATATACTTGTTCAATTTTCCTCCGAGCATGGTTTTAACTTTATCAAATTCCCCGTGTTTTATCGCGATTCGGGCATCAAGGAGGTCTTTGTAATTCGTCGTATAATCTCCGAAACAATTCATACATATTATAGATGTCGGATGATGACTGGCAGAATCAAGAACTGCAACATTGGTGTACATTCCTGGTTTAGCGTAAATATAACCGCCAAAGCCGATGTCAACGCCTCGATACATATTATGAGGTTTGTTGTTTTCGTCTATGACAAATTCATACCCAAGGAATGAGTTAATAATCGGACGTTCCATATAACAATCGCTCGTCTATGACAAATTCATACCCAAGGAATGAGTTAATAATCGGACGTTCCATATAACAATCGCTCCTCTCTTTGGGCATACTCGAAAGTATATCTGGCGGTTCGCTCGAGATCTCCGTTAAGAATATGAGATATCGTTGAACGATCTATATCCAAACAAACAGCCGCGTCGCCAATGCTTGGAAAATATGTCACTTCACCATTCCATAAATCAGTAGCCATTATCGGTTTTTTGGATTTTCTAATCCTCTCATCACACATTCCGTCTTTATAGGCTTTCTTTATGTTTTCTCGTCTTGATACCCAGCGAAGATTATTTACCGAATTGTTTAATTTTCCAGACGAACCAGATACGATATGGTCTACAGTATCTTTTCTCGTGTCGTCATTTTCTATAAAAGCCTCAGCAACTAAACGGTGGACTTTTTTGCAATATCTTTTCCCGTCATTTTTATTGTATAACATTAGTTTCATATAGCCGTTGCCGTCATCTGATTGCGACATCATTTTCGGACTATCAGACAAATAATTATAACTTCCATATCCTGTAAGGTAATGTTTCCTCCTCCAAAACGTTCTAACTCGTCCTTGATTACTTACCTGATATCCGATAAAATTACAAATGTCTTTCCATTCTTCTTGCATAAATCACCACCTCTTTTCCGAAACACCTATCAATATTAATCGTCCGTAAAATCGCCGAAAATATCAATCGGTCTGTACTCGCCTGTTTCGGAATCCATAGCGTATTTAACCGCTTCTTGCTCGAACCAATCGAATGACCAATCATGTTCTTTTCGAATATCTTTAAGTGTTTGTTTCACAATACTTTTGAATATCTTAGCAACGGGTTTGCGGGATTGAAACAGGACTTCGTACAGCCCGTTTTCGGTGAGAAACCACGCGTCTCTGCTTCTGCCACCTCTTTTGCTCGTAGTAATAGTACGAGTAAAAACTTTTTCATCGGGGTCAACCTGTTCGAGCATATGCGCGGTGTTTCCTGTTGAGTAATCGATTGCTCTTGCTACATCTACTGCTAAAAATAGCGGTTCTTCAACGCTTCCGTAAATCGGAATATAACGGTTGTAAAACCTGAACTCTCCAACAATATCCATTTCAATTCTCCTTTCTTATATGACAAACTAACTTTGTTCCCCTGTAGCTAAATCTGTGTAAACCAACTTCGGGTGTTTCTCATTCCCAAATATAATCTTGGTAGTGAGAGTGTTAGTTGTGTCATTGACTGTCATGCCTGCTAAATCCGCAAGAATCTGCCGAGCTAAGAAATCGGCTTTGCGAGCGTTGAATGTAGATTCGGTTGCTATTACATCGTTGTCGCAATACTCCGCAACCTTGAACCACAGTTCTTCGGGAACAGGTTCGTCCCAAGGCATACCAAGTTCTTTGTGATGAATACCCAGTTCGATTTCAAACTTTTTGAGAGACTGTTTTTTACTTGAGAAATCGTATACATCGGTATAAGATATATTGTACGCTTCTCCGAAAAAACAGTTCGGGCTACCGCTGATAATCTTTTGTGACAAGTTGTAAAGTTGTTCGTTGCTGTATCCCATAAGTCTCGCGTACAAAATATGATTGTCGTATCGACGGCAGTTGAAACCGACCAGTCTGAATCGTATCAGTTCTTCAATTTCAGTTGGAGTTGGGTTAATCATACGCACTACTGGTTTACCCTCGCCCTCGATTTTCCAGCAAACAACAAACAGGTTCGGGAAGACTTCAACATCGTAAAATATAAGTTTAGATTCTTCGTTCGTTACTGCCTCAGAAGATTCTTCTGATTTAAACCGCATTTTGTTGACAAGTTTGATACAGTAATCGGCTTGATTAGTGCTGTTCGCCGCGAATGACAATACAGAGTTTCGCATATCAGTAATATCGTAATTCACATCACTTAAATATGCGTCCTCTAATATCTTGCAGATGAAGTCGATACTTGGTTTAGTCCCAGCGTGTATTTCTTTGTTGAGATTGCGCTTAATCAAAGCTCTAATCGTCTTTTCACTTGTTATTGCCTCGAAATTTACCATTTTGTTGTCTCCTTTCAGAGGTAAACCTGAGCTGATTGCCGCGATTGGTAAGTTGTTGCATTTGGATAATTTCCGCCGTAATGAGCTTTTACCGCTGAACACTTTAACTTCTATATGGTTGTCATATACGCGGCTGAGATTCGCAACATCTCCGAGATAAATATAATGCAGGTGTATTCCTGCGCCGCTTTTGCTAAGTTCCGCGTAGGTAGGAGGCCATTTACTCGCTTCTTCGATGTTCTTCTGTAAGCACTTATTACCGTGTTCGTCCGAAATATCAAAATCAATAACGATGTGATTTTCAGGTACTTTAACATAGTGAACTCTTGATGTGTCTAACTCTTGTAAAGTTGATGCAACTTCGTCCCATTTTTTAGACGGAATATCTTTCGGCGTAGCATATTGAGCGAGACAATCACCGTACTCTGTATCAAATATAGATTTTGTGTAGTTAAACTTAATCAACTCCTTTACGTAAGTATCATCTTTTTCGCTGACTATCCTTACTTCAAACTTTTCAGCGCGAAATCCGCTGTAATAACTCCGAACACGAACACCGTCTTCAGAGTTAAACCGTTCTTTGTAGTCGCGAAAATAGTTTTTAAGTTCCTCTTTGAAAACTCTTTGAGAAAATGGAAACGACACTTTCGCCTCGTCACAGTAAGTCTTGTACATCTCCCACGCGGCTTTCATCGTAGTTCCGTCTTCTTTCTTGAACACATGATGCGAATCAATGACGAAATTGTAGAAATCGTTAGACGCTCCGAGCATTGTTATCGGAATATAATCATCGTATTTACTCGTGTTATTTAAATATAAAGCCTTACAATGATAAGCAATAGCTCCAAGCTCGAACTCGACTTGTTTAACAAGTTTGTGATACTCCTTGGTTGGTATCGTGTTGCCAGAAGGAGAAATATCAATTAATCTTCGTATGATACCTGATTTAGCGTCTGTAATCTTCACAGGATAGTTTGTACCCATGACTAGAAGACATTTGAAACTGTTTGTATATGTTGACTTGAACTTCTCGTTTACCGTCATAAGTTCATGAGATACTAAACTGTTGAGTCTTGAGTTGTCTTCGATTTTTGATAAATTACCGTCATGCTGAATCGCCACAAGCGGATTACTTCTAAATGATTCCAGAGCAAAAGCGTTGGTTGCAGAGCCAACATCTTTCGCGTTAAACATTGAAAAATAGCCCTCGAACAATTGCTGAATTATGTTAAGCACTGTTGATTTACCAGTTCCGCCAGCTCCGTACAGAACAATGAACTTCTGCAACTTCTTTGATTCGCCTGAAACAACCGCTCCGATAGCCCACTCGATTTTTGTCCGTTCCTCGGGAGAATATAAAGTTGATAAGAGCTTATCGTAGGCAGGAAAATCACCCGCTTCCAAGGGATAAGTTAGCTTTTTACTTGCGTAATCTTTCTTAGTTGTGATAGTGTTTGAAAATATAAGTTTCTCGTCCAACATCTGAAATGAATCTCTTAACTGTCGTTGACAGTATTTATGCCAAATATCAATCATTCCAGATTCAGCGTCCCACATATGCATAACTCTAATATCGGAATCTGTTTGCTTGCGCTGTTCTTCCGCGTATCTATCCAACTCACGGTCTATAAGCCGTATAACGTCCTGCTCATCGGTAGACCACAAACCGCATTCCTCAATCCAGATAGCGTAGAAGTCGCCGCCTCGAATCATCAAATCGGAACTTTTTTTGATTATGAACTTCGGATAGATTTCTATTGAACCGCGTTTTGTACTGCGTGCCGACACCAACAGGAAATCCACCATTCCGATTTATTCCCCTTTCGCGCCTATCATATTCTCATTCAAATACCAACACATCTGATACCAAATCTCAACTTTCCGCAAATCACCGCGACCCTCAACTGTAAACAAACCCCCGTCGCCGTCGGGTGCGTATTCTCGATTAAGCATTGTGGAGATAACATCGTCCATATAATCACAGTCGAAATTGTAGTCGTACATGTGTATTAAATCTAGGTTTAATATCATAGTCCAGAAGTAAAGACCGTCATGATTGTCGTCGAGACTACCTGTTACCATAAGTTCACAGCGATTATTAAGAGCAATCATCATCTCTAAAACACTGCAAGGACGCTCATCGTCCAGACCGAATTGTCGTCTAAGAGCTATTCCGTCCGAAGCCCTATTTTTGTCCAACGCTATGCTAAATATAAACTCGGTTTCGTGTAAGCGGGAAAATAACTTCCGATAAGGTCTATCGTGTTTGTCAGTGTATACGCTTTTGTACAACCACTCAAAATAGTCGACCGCTTTTGTCTTCTTTGTTCTCATCTATCACTTTCCCCTTCCAATGTCCGAATACTTTTTTTCGTCTTTTAAGACTTCGTAGTCGCACTTCAATCTGTTATTTCTTACATGTATCTCGTCAACGTAATCATTAAACTGTCCAAGTGATTCAAACCCGATTGTGTTTTCAACGTCTTCCAGTACGTCGCCGTTATCGTCCGCCACAATCGCGTCGTCGTAGAAATATAGAGTTATCAATTCATAGTCGTCAAACTCTCCGAACTCGTCGGGAGATATAACATAGGGTGCGTCCACTGGTTTTACTTCCTCCTTTTTATCATCAACAGCGGGGGATTCCACTTCCACAACAGCACTCACCGTTTCTCTTTTCGAGAAAATATCTTTGACGGAATCAATCTCCTCTTGGGCGATTCGCTCGTATTTACCCTTAAGGAACTTCCAAGCCGCAACAGAACCAACCACCGCGCCAATCATAAATATAACAAACTTATTCATTATCAGTCACCTCGTTTTTAATTGTCATGACAGTTGCCGCCAACCCGCCGCAGAGCATTGATATGCTTATCAGGATACCGCCAGTGATGTGGCGTTTCCGCTTGGTATCCAAAATATAATCAATCGCTTCTATGATGTTTTCTATCACTTCCATATTCGTTTCCTCCCGCCTGACAAAATAGCAACTCCGCTGAAAAAGCAAAGCCCCGCCACGGCGGCAAGGGCATAAGACGCAAATGTTAATATACTCATACTATCATCTCCTTTTTATTACTTCACGGAAGTAAAGTCCTTATTCCATATGTTTCCGTCAACGTTGAAATCTAGCAATATAACAGTCTCATAGCCGTTTACAAAATCACAATTTGTTCCCAAATTGAATATACCGAAGTCAACGTAGTTGTCGCCGCTTGGGTTTTTGGCGTCATAAAGCCAACCTACAACCTGCCCCGCTTTTGTTATCGGAATATCAAGCATTTGGTATACCTCGTTCAGAAACAGATAACCTCGCGCTTTAAGCAAATCGTTTGCGTGATTCTGTTGCGCTTTCAGAAACATCAGATTATACTCGGGGTCTTTTTCATAATGTCCGCTGCTTGCGTCAAAGAAACGAGCGTACACACTGCTGTCATACGCTATATTAGCAACTGGCTTTGTAGTTTCACTACCGTTTTCATTAATGGCGATATCTTCGGAAATGTTGTATTTAATCTCTCGTTCAACATTTTCTCCGAAACGCTCGGCGACACGTTTTCTGTACTCCTTGAACCCCTTGTCAACAGCGGTGTAAGCGGCGGCAAACGCGATGTTGCGCTTACGGAGAATGCGGTTAGACATCAAAAGACTGCCAACAGAAAATATACCAATCGCTACGGCGGGAGCGTAAATCTTCGCGAGTTTAACGGTAGTTTTGGTATAAACGATAATCTTATCTTTCTGGCGGTCTTCTTCTGTGTATTTGTTGGATTCTTGCAACTCCTCATTCTCCGCGCAATCGTTAATCTTTGAAATATCTTCTTTCATATCTTCAAGAACTTCACTTGCTTTGGTCGTTGCTTTGCACGCCATAACAGTTCCCGCGACGATTCCGACAACCCCTACAACCGCAAGTATCTCGGGGCTGTATTTCCTCAGTTGAAAACCAACTTTGTAAACCGTTTTGCTTACATTGCTCATAATTTTCGATTTCATATAATCATCTCCTTAATTGATTGGAAGTGCCTTAGGTAACTTCAACATGTATCCGTCACGCACTCTCATTACGCTGGCGCTGTGAATATCAGTCCAGCCGTACTTATTGTAAGTGTAGTCGCCCGTCACTCCTACCAAATCATACAAATCAGCGACACTAACAATACCGTAAGCGGAAATAAGCTCGTCCATTCGTTCCAGAACGCCCTCCGCCTCTCCTCGGGTATCCAAGATAATATCATCAAAGCTAAACCCTGTTTTTACCACTGGTGCATGATAATCTCTGCGAGTGTCAGACTTATCATAGTAGTTTCTGTAAGATACATTTGACGATTTTTTTGTATGATTCGTTTCCCCGTAAATAAGCATATCCGCTCCGTTTGTAACAACGTCCCAAACCGCTTTTTTAACTGCTGGAGCGATTACATCTTTCAAAATATAAGACTTTATGTCATGCAAGTCTTCCGCGATAAAACAATCTACAATTTTGCGAAACTCACCTTTCTTTTTTTGTCTTGCCAAACCTGAAATAACTTTTTCTACTTTCTTTTCCTCTTTGGACTTATGAGAGTTTGAACTGTATTGTTCCATTTTACTTCCCCTTTCGTCTTACTAGCTATGTTGCATCAGGAGCGTGTGTCCTGCGGCGTTGTAATATGGCGTTTCACTTCACAACCGTTGTGTGAAATATGTGCCAAGCGGGTTTGATTAGGGTGTCACGCTCCAAAATACAAAAGGGAAAACACCTTGTTAAAGGTATCTCCCAGCTTGTTAAACATTGTCCTATTTGATAACGTTCAGTTCTGGTTCTTCGTCCGTCTCGACATACTCGTTGTAATCATCGGCAAGTGATTTTTTCCGCTCTTTGATTTTGGCTATTATCGGCTCAACGGCGTACTTGTAAGCTAGTACACCTACAAGAACACCTACACCGACTCCAGCCGCCATTTTCAGCAAACTTCCGTTTTCCGCAATCGTTTCGATTGTAACGTCTAAACTTTCGTTAGTATCCATTTTAATTTCCCCTTTCAAATATCAACACTGTTCTTCATAAAAGACCGTGTTTATTTCGCGTATCCGTCAACGGCGCAGATAATCATATCTAGGAGCAACGATATAGTTCAATACAAGACACGGTGTTCCGTCCTCCGCCAACTGAGAACTGAAATTCAAATCGATAAATCCGTCGTCAACGCACCAGCCTATGTCCCGCCCGATTGTAGTTTCAGTCAATCCGATGTTGTAATAGAAATCGTTCAAAGATATAAATCGTTCGGATAGTAAATCTCGGTTCGTTTCGTTTACCGCTCTTTTCAATAACTCTATATCGGATTTGAAATATCTTCCCGACAGCACATCATAACACAGAGTGTTCCCTTTCTCGGTTATGATGACTTCACAGTTGCTAACAGGGTTGTGTTCAACTTTATCTTTCGCGATAGCGTCTCTCACATCTTGTTCTTTTTTATCGCCGACAGTTTCAACAACTTTTTTCTTATACTCTTTGAAAGCGGAATCGGAGATAGTGTATGCCGCCGCCAACGCCGCGTTGCGTCTGGCGTTCGCCGAACCCGCTCCAATCAAGCAAGCTACGGAAGCGACACCTGTTACCGCTGACGGAATATAACATTTCCAAGCAACCTTAACAGTTCTGGCGGCGGTTAGTTTATCCTCGCCGATTTCTTTTTTCTTTTCGTCAATAAGTGCAAGTGCTTTCGGCGTTGCTCTAACCGCCATAACCGTTGTCGTAATCATACCTACAATACCGATTCCCGTAAGTATCTCCAGACTATGCGTTCTCATCGCCGCGCCTACGCTTTTGATAATAGTTGATACATTTGATTTAGCCATTTCAATTCACCCTTTCAAATATAACGCTCAACGCGAAGAGAAAGAGTCCTTGTTTGGACTCCTCCCTTCTCATTCGGCAAGTGCTTCTTTGACTGCTTCCGCGATTTTTTCGTCTATCTTTCTATCTTCCAACCATTCTCTCACAAGCGCTAATCCAATGCCGAGAACGGGTGTCGCTACTTTAATAACTTTAATCAATTTATCATTCATAAAGCATCGCCTCTTTTCATAATATAGTTTGTGAATCTCGCGTGCCGAGGTTTAAATAATCGTTATAATCTAAAACTTCAGGTTCAACCATTGAGGATATAATGTAACATTCAATTCCGTCTTCCATTGTAGTGTGGACATTTTCAAAATCAAGCCATAAAATCCCAAAATCCATAAATTCTTCAAACGACCAACCAATGACATCTCCGCCTTTAATTCCGTCAAGCCCCAAAAACTCATAAAACTCATTAACACAAATTTCGCCGCGTAAAGATAGATTTCTGTTCGCGTGGTACTGCGCGTTCATGACGTTCGCCATAGTAGATTTGAAATATCTTTGCGAATACATATCATAAAACAACACTTTTTCGTTTGCCGTATCTAACTCCGGGTCATATATCAACAGTCCTTCCGCCGACACATACGCATCTTTTGTTACACTCAACAGAATCTTGGAGTCAGCGTCGTCGCCGTATACGGAATTCGCGGCAGTCCTGTACTTATGATACGACTGATGTAAAAGAGCGTAAGCACTCGCTAAAGATGTTTGATATTTCCTGTTAAGTACATTCGCGCCAACTATGCAAGAAATCGTAGATAATCCGACAACCGCCGCAGGAATATAGCAACGCCAAACCGACTTCACAACCTCTGATTTAGTAAGTTTTTCGCCCTTCTCGTATTCGGCTTCTTTCAACAAAACCATTGCCTTTGGCGTGGCTTTCGCGGTCAGTATGGTTGTCGCAACAACCCCGGCGACTCCGACAAAAGTTAAGATAGTCGGAACAGAACGTTTCAACGCGTTAAGTTTAATCATAATTAATCCTCCTAAATATAAAAAGGAAAAGCCCTTTCCGGACTATTCCTCTTTTTCGATTCGCAATGTCATGTGTTCACATTTGATATTAACTACCACATTGCTTTCCTTATTCCCTATGTTTACAGGAATTTCGATATTTGTATCTACATTCCTAGCTTCATAAAGAATTCCTTTCTTCAATATAGCCGATAGTGCCATTTCAGCAATTTTCACATCTATCATCTCCTCATAAAAGGCAATGTAGATTCTGCGTAAAGTTCAAATATGCCTCCTGTCAAATACAGTCTCCCAACGCTCTCTCGGTATCGGACTCATCTTCAACGCCCACATAATTTGTCTGACCGTTACAGTCGGGTATAATCCGTACGTACAAGTTCCTGCTCGTTCATCGAAATACTTTTTAAACCTCGAATGTAAATATAAATCGTCCGCAAGCCATGTGTCTACTTCGCCCCACCACGTATTCTTTGTGCCAGTATCGAATCGTTGCTGTATAACCGCTAGTCCATTATCGCCTATCTTAAACAGAGTGCAACGGTTATAAACGGGATGTTCGCAACTATAAACCTCTCCATATAGCGACAAATAAATATCTGGCTTTTCGTAGTGATACCGCATAATCACTCCCTCTACTTTCAAAAAGAAAAAAACAAAAGGGCTAAATCGCCCCTAAGTCTTTTAGTTTTTTATAATAATGATTCGCTTTATGTTCCGACTCACCAGTTGCCAATTTCTCCGCGTCAAAATCCGCCACAAAAGCCTCTATAAATTCGTCGCAAGCCACAACAACATCTATCAATAAATTAATGTTATCCCAACCGCCGATTGATTTAATCGTGTTTTTAATGGTTTCTATCTTAACGAGGTCTTTAACACTGTAGTATTTCATAAAAATCTCCTCCTTATAATCGTCTTCCTTCCATAATATACTTTGTAATTTTCGCGCAAGAAAAACTAAGAGGCTACGTTTTTAACATAACCTCTCAATCTTTAAACTTCGTTAAATTTTATTAGTCGGTCTAAAACGGCTGAACAATCCTCTGAATGTCGTCGAAGTGAATGTTCCTGTTTCTTCAAACTTAAATCCTTTATTCAACCAAACGGCGTAGAATATCATCGGTAATATGATTCCAGCGGCGTCAACTCCAAATTTGAAATATCGGTCTTTGACCTGTTCCGCCAATCGGTTTTTGTCCCGTTGGTTTTCAGTCTCATCGATTCTCATCTTGTAAAGTTTCGCCAGATCCTCAATCGCTTTCGATTTTTCTTCGCTGCCCACTTGAAGTTCGGATATGTCGCGAATTTCCTTCTTAATCTCCTCGCTTAACAACTCCATAATTGCTTTTTCCATTTTAAGTCCTCCTTTCAGCAAATTTACTCGGTTTCATAAAAGAGCATGTTCATGTCGCGGATTCCAAAATTTTGCACATTACAAATATAACACAGTTTATTGTCACCTGCGTACGGTATTTTTTAGAATCTGTTCAATTTTAATGTCTTGCCGACTTCAGCAAATCATTAAACATGCCCAAAGGCTGAGTAAAACAGATTTCAAATTCTTAGAAAAAATAAAGAAGAAAGAGTACAGGACTCGAACCTATACCACTACAACTATTGTCGTAGAGCTCTCCCATTGAGCTAACTCTTTCTTCATAATAGAGCATGTATTTTTCGCGTGAGTTACTGCCGTTCCTTGTTCAACAACCAAAAGAACCGTCTGTACAATTCGTGGTAAACATCTTTACAGCAGGGAATTTCTAATCTAGATTTCAAATGCTCATATGAAACACCCTCCGTAACCGCTTCCAAAATATAATTGGATAGACTTAAGTCCGTATCTCTCGCGATTCGTTCAATCAAATCCATTCGTTCAAGGTAAAACGACCGAGCCTCCGCGCATTTGAGTGTAGGGTCGCTTATATCGTTTGTTTGAGAAACCGCCGAGAGGTCTGTCGGACGTTTGCTAAATCCGTCCAATGCCGCGTGTGCTTGTTTCCATATCGGATATTGCAGGCAGAAATGTTTCAACTCGTAATATCTGTGCTTTTCAATCCAGTATCTGTTCTTCTCTGATATTATCGGTCGTGTCGTTGTCCCCATTATCGCTTTTCCCCTTCCATAGATAACCAGTCGCTTTCCAAAGTAACTTCGGCGAAATATAAAAATTGATTCTTCCGCGCTTCGAGTTAATCTCCTTGACATTGGTTACGAGTTTGCCGTTTCTAGTCGCGTTTCCGATTTGCAGCCACCCAGATATAATCCCAGCTCTAATCCACGACGCGTCTTTCCCGTAAATCTTAGCCGCCGTCGTAACGGGTACAGAGCCAGTTGCAAATATAACTTCGTCCATTGACAATCACCTCCTCTCAAAACCTATTCTAGCTTAGAAATTTCGGCAAGTAAAAACGAAGTCGGTGGAAACTTGGCAAAAAGAAAGAGTCTTTGTTAGAACCTTTCCGTGATTAACTTCATAACTAGATTTTGAATAATTTATAAAAAAGTACCATTCCAGTGACAATTATCGCCCCTTGTACAATTATAGCAATTGCCTCACGCGTGTGCTCCTTCATATATATTCCTCCTAAAATATAAGTTTCTCATAATAGGCTTTGTAAATTTTGCGAATTTCTCCACCTAAACATAGTCATCTCGCAAGGGTAATCTTCGTATCCCAAAGTATCAGAAGTTATAACGCCGCTCAATACACCTTTTATTACCTCAGCTTCGTATTGTTTGTATGGAAATATATAATCTGGCAGTTCTCTATGTAAAGTATTGCAACCACAACATCTCAATCTGCGAATATAAACCCACTTCGTACTTCGCCCCTTTGACCGAACGATTCTCTTTACGCTGTCATAATACTTCAAATTTCCTCCGCAAATCGGGCAAGTTGTCTCTTTGACTCTAACCATATAGCCCTCTTTCTAATCTAGATTAAAAATATAGGAGTTGACAAACCCTGCATTATCGTATATGATTATTAGGACTAACGCAATAAGAAAGGTGAAAATATGCTGATAAAATGCCCAGAGTGCGAATTACAAGCAAGCGATAAGGCGATTTCCTGCCCCCATTGCGGATACCCGCTTAAGCCCGATGCAAAACCAAGAACCCCGCGTAATTCAAGCAAAAAACGGAGATTGCCAAACGGTTTCGGGCAAATAAGCGAAATAAAAAACCGCAATCTTAGAAGCCCTTTTCGAGCAATGATTACGGTCGGAAAGACCGATACGGGTCGTCCTATTTGCAAACCTCTCAAACCGAATTCATACTTTCCCACGTATAACGACGCTTACGCCGCCTTGATAGAATATAACAAGAACCCGTATGACTTAGCGCCGTCCATAACAGTAAAGGAATTATACGAAAAATGGGCGGAAGAACATTTCAAGACTCGTACTCAATCAAGCGTCCGTTCGGCTAACGCCGCTTGGGTTTATTGCTCATCTATATACGATATGAGGATTGTGGACGTAAGGGCGCGGCATATAAAAGGCTGTATGGAGGAGGGAACGGTTAAAGACCGCCACCCAAGTGCCGCGACAAAGACCGCTATCAAGTCTCTTTTCAACTTAATGCTCGATTACGCCTTGGAATATGAAATCGTAGACCGCAATTATGCAAGAAGTTTCAAGGTGTCCGATGAAGTCATTAAAGAAAAGACGACGGTTAAAAAGGGACATATGCCTTTTACAGAAGAAGAAATGGAATTACTATGGGATAATGTCGACCAGAAACGATATGTAGACGCAATTCTAATTCAATGCTATTCGGGCTGGCGACCGCAAGAATTAGGATTGCTAGAACTCGAAAATATAGACTTGGAGAACTGGTTTTTTAAGGGCGGTATGAAAACGGAAACGGGTACTGATAGGGTCGTTCCAATTCATTCCAAGATACGAGATTTAGTTGTCCAAAAATATAAAGAAGCCGACACCCTAGGAAGTAAATACCTGTTCAATTACGCCGACCACCGTAAAATCAGCAATAGTATACTCCTAACGTACACTCGCTACCAAAAAGGCTTTGAAATGGTTCGAGACGAGTTGAAACTTAACCCCGACCATAGACCCCATGACGGACGAACCCATTTTGTAACCTCCGCCAAGAAATATGGAGTCGATGAGTACGCGGTCAAATATATAGTCGGACACGCAATCTCTGATATAACAGAAAAAATCTACACTAAAAGAGAATTCGATTGGTTAAAATCGGAAATCGAAAAAATAAAATAGCCTGTATATGTAGGAATCGCAGTGTAGAAATAACATAGGAATAATGCACGAGTTATGTACATTTTCCTACGTTTTTCCACTTTTAACCACGTCTAAATACGTTGATTTTCCTAGATAAGTCAAGCATATCTAAATTGAGTTGTTAATATGCTTTTAACTTTAGATTTAAAATTAGATATATAAGTTTCTTTAATATCACTCCAATTATAAACCAATCCTCGGTGCTTTGCAACACCATAAATATTCTTTTTTTCGTCAATTACCGTCATTGCGTATATTGATTTATACTTAAAGAACGTATCCAAGTCGGGCAATGAAAAATCTGAAACATTGTTGTGATTATGAACCATTACAACGCTGTAAGGGTCGGCGGTTTTCAAGTATTTCAAAAGTTCGGGGACGTTTTTAGATGTATCGCTGATATGTCCGTTTTCGCCTATAACGTCCGCTATAACTTTTGAGCCGTCTAACGAACTTAAAGTAGCGTTCACCTCGACATTTTTCGGTACGCCCAATTTATATGAATTCTCGGTCTGTTTCAAAGTCTTTTCGGCAGTCGGTTCGTTAATCCCCAAGGTTTTTGATATTCCTCCTGTTGTCGCGGAAATCTTGCCCGTTGATGTAGATTTTATGCCTGTATTTTGCGAAAGCGCGTTTTTCTCGCTTTTGTTTTTCAATTCATTAAACACCTCCTCGTATAATAATGTTCATAAATATTTTTGATTTTTAGTTTTTGATACTTCTATTTTTCGTTCAAATTTATTAGCCAAAGTCCAAAGGTCTTTTGGTACATCAGCGGCTAATCGGAGTTGAT
>BNUF01000048.1 GCA_025997155.1 Clostridia bacterium | reverse complement strand
CCCGAGATTTTGCCCGCCGCCCTGACAGGTTTCGGGCTGACGTTTTCAAGGTGTATAGGCGAGTACGGGAGCGTCGTTTTTATCGCGGGGAATATCCCGTACAAAACCCAGATTACCCCGCTTATTATAATGAGTAAGTTAGAGCAGTTTAACTATCCCGCCGCGACTTCCATAGCTCTTGTTATGATTATCTTCTCTTTCGTGATTTTGTTTACGATAAACCTAATTCAAAGCCGCGTAAGCAGAATCGCGGGCGGCAAGTAGAGGTATGATATGAAAGAATCAAAAGTCGTCAAAAACATTTTAATCTCTCTCGCCGTTCTTTTTATCGTAATAATGCTTATCGTTCCGCTTGTTACTGTTTTGGCGTATGCCCTCAGGCACGGTTTCAGCGTTTTTTGGGGAGCGATTTCTGACCCCTACGCTATAAAGGCGCTTAAACTGACGCTTTTGGCGACCGCGACCTCCCTTGCCGTCAATACGGTTTTCGGGATTTTCGCCTCGTGGGCGATTACCAAATTCAGGTTCAAGGGGCGGCAATTCCTTACGACCCTGATTGACATTCCTTTCGCGATTTCCCCTGTAATAGCGGGGCTCGTTTTTATTTACGTATTCGGGCGAATCGGCTGGGCATATCCTTTTTTACAGGAACACGGGCTCAGGGTGGTTTTCGCCGTCCCGGGGATTATCCTTGCGACAATTTTCGTCACGTTTCCGTTCATATCCCGTGAGCTGATACCGCTTATGCAGGCGCAGGGCACGGACGAGGAGGAAGCCGCCGCGCTTATGGGGGCGGGGGGATTTCGGATATACCGCAAAATAACCCTTCCGCACATAAAATGGGGGCTTTTGTACGGCGTTATACTTTGCACCGCCCGCGCAATGGGCGAGTTCGGGGCGGTTTCCGTCGTTTCGGGGCATCTTCGCGGAAAGACGAACACACTTCCTCTTCACATAGAAATTTTGTTTAACGAATTTCATCTTACCGCCGCTTTTTCCGTTTCCTCCATACTGGTGGTGCTTGCCGTTATTATTCTGATTCTTCGGAACGTCGTGGAATACAGGGTAAAAAAAGGAGACCTTTAAATGTATGTAGAACTTAAAAATATCAACAAAAATTTCGGAAATTTCAGGGCGTCCGACAATGTGACGTTTTCAATAGAACAGGGCAAACTGATTGGACTTCTGGGCCCGTCGGGGAGCGGCAAAACGACGATTCTGCGTATGATAGCGGGGCTTGAAAACCCCGATTCGGGGGATATCATAATAGACGGCGTTCGCGTGAACGACATTCCCGCAAGCAAGCGCGGCATCGGTTTTGTGTTTCAGAATTACGCGCTTTTTCGGTATATGACGGTATTTGACAATATCGCCTTTGGGCTTGAGGTACAAAAAAAAGATAAGGCGTACATAAAAGAGAGAGTGGGCGAACTGATTAAGTTAATCGGTTTGGAGGGGCTTGACAAACGCCGCCCTCATCAACTCTCGGGCGGGCAAAAACAGCGTGTCGCCTTTGCGCGGGCGTTAGCTCCGAATCCGCATTTACTGCTCCTTGACGAGCCTTTTGCGGCAATAGACGCGAAAGTGCGAAAGGAATTGAGGACGTGGCTTAGGGAGACTATCAGCAAAGTCGGGATTACGAGTATTTTTGTCACCCACGACCAAGACGAGGCTGTCGAGGTGGCGGACGAGATTATCATAACGAACAAAGGACGCGTGGAGCAAAAAGGGTCGCCCGCCGAAATTTACAAAAACCCGCAAACGCCTTTCGCCGCCAAGTTTATCGGGGAATCTTTGATGATTGAGGATTATGGCCGTCTGAAAGGATTTTCGCTCGACAAAGAGTATCCGAAAGCCGTCATACGCCCCGATTTCGTAAGCGTTACAAAGCCGGGGAACGAGGTTTACCCCAATTCTTCCGCGACGGGGACGGTGGAGGATATATTTTTTCGCGGAAATCTGTATGAGCTGCGTCTGCGCGTAAACGGGGTGAAACTCACCGCTTACCGTTCGCTGGAGGACGAGGAACTTCGGGCGGGCGACGAGGTGAGCGTTTTGATTTACCGTCTGTATTTGTATAACGATAATAGCGTGAAACTCGCGGAAAATGACGTGTTCAGAAATGTAAACGAAGTATTTATTTGACAGAAAATTCGTAGCGTTCCTCAAGCTTTGCCGTTACGCCGAACGCCTGTTCGAGCGCGTCTAAAACCGAGGAGGGCAAACCCTCCGCCGTGACCCTCCCCCCACGCATTACGACTATATTATCGGCGTATCTAAGAGCTTGGTTCAAGTCGTGAAGGACGGCTATGACGGTTTTTCCAACCCGCCCGAGTTCGCTGAGGAGTTCCAGTAAATCGAGCTGACACCCTATATCCAGATATGTCGTCGGCTCGTCAAGGAGCATAACCTCCGTGTCCTGCGCCAAAAGCATCGCAAGATACGCCTTTTGCCTTTCGCCGCCCGACAGTTTTGACGCAAGTTTATTTTTATGCGCGGCAATACCGACTTTTTCCATTGCCTGCCGCGCTATGCGCAAGTCGTTACCCTGATAGACGCGGGGATACCCCAGATAGGGGAAACGTCCGTGCAGTACAAGGGTTTCGACGGTGGTATCGGGAATCGGGCGTGACTGGGGCAGGTATGATATTTTTTGCGCGATTTCCTTTCCTTTCATAGAAGAAAGAACGCGTCCGCCCAGCGTAACCGTTCCGCCAACGGGGCGGAGCTGCCCGCACGACAGTTTAAGCAAGGTCGTTTTGCCGCAGCCGTTTGACCCGACAATAACCGTAAAACGCCCTTTCGGAAAACTCAAAGACACGTCCGACACGGCGGCAATGCCGCCGTAACCGCCGCAAAGATGAGATAACTCAAGCATTTGCGCGTCTCCTCTCGCGAAACAAAATCCAAAGGAAAAACGGTACGCCCAGAAACGAAACCAAAATCCCCACGGGAATTTCAAAGGGGGCGAAAACCGTCCTCGCGGCGGTGTCGCACAGGAGCAAAAAACTTCCGCCCATAAGCGCGGAGACGGATATAAGCGAACGACTTCCGCGTGTAAGCATTTTCGCGATATGCGGCACAATCAGCCCGACGAAACCGAGCAACCCCGCGACGCTGACGGACGCTCCCGCTAACGCCGCCGCCAGCGTCAGAAAAACAAACCGATAAACGCCCGCGTTCAGCCCGAGGGAAAGGGCGGTACTCTCCCCAAGCCCCAAAATATCAAGTTCGGCGGAGAGGGTGTACGCGGCTAGCCCCCCGACAAGGATAAACGCCCCCGCCGGATAGAGAACGCGGGAGCTTACCCCCGCGAATCCGCCGGTCTGGAAATAATGCGTTCCGATTAGCGCGTCTGGGAAAAGGGTGACGACGGTGTTAATTCCCGCCGTCATAAGACTTGATATTGCCACGCCCGATAAAATCAGCGTCATTTTGGACGCGCCCGCCTTTTTCGCTATGGCGTACACCAAAAGAACGGTGGCGAACGCGCCGATAAACGCCGCCAACGGAAGAAAGAGAGGCGGAAGTATCACGCCGCAAAGTGCGGCGGCAAGCCCCGCCCCTCCGTTCACGCCCAAAATCCCGGGGCTTGCGAGAGGGTTCGCCAAAACCGTCTGGATAATCAGACCCGAAACGGCGAGTCCCCCTCCGCAGAGCAGGGCGGCAAAGGAACGCGGAAGCCGCACGTGCAGAATAATCCGCCCCCGCGTCGTCGCGTCCCCCTCAAAAATTCCGCGCAAAACGTCGGGAGGGGAGAGGTGAACCGCCCCAAGCCCCAAACTCAGGAGAAACGCCGCCAAAAGCGTTAGGACGCATATAAATAAAAGTTTTTTATCACTCATACAGGATTTTTTCAAGAATTTCATAACTTTCTCCCCAACGGTTATTGGGCTTTTGGTGGAATAAATCTTTCGCGAGAATGAAATAACGCCCGTTCTTTACGGCGGAAAGCCCTGCCCACGCGGGGTTTGAGACAAGAAGCGCGTCCGCCGTTTGCAAGGATTTTTCCTCCGACTCGCCCATAGGCACGAGAAAAATAAAATCGGGGTCGGCTTGTATGATGATTTCCATACTCAAATCTTCAAGCAAACTGTCGTTGCTGTCGGCTATGTTTATACAGCCGAGGTCTTTAAGCATAGCTCCCGCCATTGTGCCGCTGTTTCGGGCGGCCGCCTTAGCGGACGCGGCGCGGACAAACAGAACTTTCGGCGCGGCGTGTCCCTTGCTTTTTTCTATCGCCGCGTCTATCCTCTCTCTGATATCCGTTCCGTTTTTCTTGTATAAATCGGCGCGTCCCGTGATATCGGTTAAAGTTTTCATCATACGGAGATAGTCCTCAAAAGTCTCGACGGAAAAAGAGGCGGTTGCTATGCCAGTATCCTTTAACTGTTCGTATAGCTTGGCGTGAGACGGAATGTCGGAGGATAAAATCACCAAATCGGGCGAGATTTCCAAGATTTTTTCAAAGGACGGATTATGCAGACTGCCTATGTCTTCTACACCTAAATCCAAAAATTCAAAAGCGTCCTGCGTCGTCCCCGCTAAGTCGCCGCCCGCCAGAACCCACGCTTGGGCAAGACTGCCCGAAAGAGCGACGACTTTCATAGGCGCGGCGACTTCTTGCAAAACTTGCGGCGCGCAGCCCGCCAGAACGAATAAAGTTATAATTACCGCAAAAACGAGTTTCATATGTAAAAACCCTCCAAAGCAGGTGGAAAGATATGTCAATTTTATTAGCGGGATTCGGGGATTTAACGGTTTTGCAAAGGGAGTTTGAGGAAAGTTTCCCTGATTTTCCCGAATTGTTTGTACAGCCTGTACTTCTTTTGAAAGCTTTTGAATACGAAAAGCTTCGCCGCCGTTACGCTTTTATAGGACGACCGCTACTGTCCTCCCGCGAGGACGTATTGTTTTTGGCGAATATTCTTCGCGAAAAGTATCGGGACGCGACGCTTTTTGTCGGACACGGCACGGAACACAGCGCGGACAGGTTTTACGCGGAATTAGCCGAAATACTTCCCGAAAACGCCTTTGTCGGGACGCTTACGGGAGCTCTTAATTTTGAAATCGTAAAACGGCGGATTATGAGCGGGGGAGTCAAGGAACTTTCCGTTGTGCCGCTTACTCTGGGAACGGGAAAACACGTACAAAAAGAAATACTGGGCGACTGGAGCAACAACCTTGAAGAATCGGGGATAACGGTGTCGCGTGTCAACTTGGGACTTCTTGACTACGCGGAGGTTCGCCGCAAATTTATATCAAATGCCGCTTCCGATATCGACAATATAGCCCGCTCCCACACTTTCGCGCCGAATTAGCTCGTGGGGGATAAAAATTTTCATAGGGAGTTTGTGAACTTTGTTGATACGGTCAATCAGAGTACGCGCCGCAACGTTGCCCAGTTCGACTTTTGGTATTCGAACGGTCGTGAGCATAGGAGAAACAAACCCCGCAAGTTCGATATCGTCCATACCTATGACGGAGATTTCCGAGGGGACGGGTACGCCTTTTTCCGAAAAACGTTTAATCGCCGCGATTGCCATAACGTCGGCGGCGCAAAACACGGCGGTCGGTAGCGGTTTCGCGTTTTCGAGAAGAAAACACGCTCCCGCGTATCCCCCCGCGCTGTTTTGGGCGAAGGACGCGGTAAGGGTCGCGCTATGCTCAAGCCCGTGTTCCGCCACCGCGTCAAGATACGCGCTGTACCGCACCTCGTTTTGCGTTTCGCCTATATACGCGATTCGGCGGTGTCCGTAACTTATCAAATGTTCAAGCGCGGTTTTCGCGGCGGCGTACCCGTCGCATATAACCTGGTCCCACTTGGCGTCTATCGGGTTGCGTCCGACAAACACGATATTTTTATAGTAACGTTCGAAAAATTTGAACATATCGCGGTCGAAACGCCCCAGAATGAGAGCTCCGTCCGTCTTTACCCCGCCGAATCTTTGGGCGGAGGCGTTGTTGTCAATGTCGAAGACGGAGTAGGACATTGTGACGACATACCCGAGGCGCAGCGCCTGCTGTTCGGCGGCGCGGGCGACTTGCGCGAAAAAGGGGTTATCCTCCGCGTTCCTTGTCCTCCCGAAAACGCAGGCAAGGGTATGAATTTTTTCCCCGTCAAGTTTCTCGTTTTTTCTTAGTTCCCGCGCCGATTGGTTGGGGAGATAGCCTGTTTCGCGGATAATGGACCAAACCCTGTCCCGCACTTCTTTGCGGGCGAAATTATCGTCCGCCGAGTTTATGATTCTGGAAACGGTAGAAATGGAAACATTTGCTTTTTCGGCAATTTCTTTTAATGTCATCTAACCGCCCCCTATGCTGAATATATCATAGTTTTTAGGCTTTGTCCATAGGATTTTTGGTGTAACGTTTGCGTATTTTTTTATGGATTTTGCGGGGTTTTGCGTTTATAATATCAGTTAATGAGAGGGTGTTATGTGTGGAGCTATCCGTAAGGCAAATGTCAACAGATTTCTTGATTCTGGGCGGGGGGACGGCGGGGTGTTACGCCGCTCTCGCTTTTTGCGAAAAGGACGATACGCACAGCGTTCTAATCGCGGAAAAGGCGAATATTAAGAGAAGCGGCTGTCTGGCGGCGGGGGTGAACGCCCTCAACGCCTACATAGTAAAAGGACGCACGCCCGAGGATTATGTGGATTACGCAAGGGCGGACGCGCACGGCATCGTCCGTGAGGATTTGCTTCTGACTATGGCGCGGGGACTTAACAAAACCGTGTCGTATATGGAAAAAATCGGGCTTGTGATACTTAAGGACGAAAACGGCGCTTACGCGGCGCGGGGCAACAGGAACATAAAGATAAACGGCGAGAATATTAAACCTCTTTTGGCGGAGGCGGTGGGCAAAGAGCCGCGGATTTCCGTCCTTAACAAGGTGAACGTAATAGAGTATATCGTTAAGGATAATCGGGTTATCGGGGCGTATGCCGTGGGTGTTTGCGAACCTGTTTTGTATGTGATTTTTGCGAAGGCGGTTTTGTGTGCGACAGGGGGGGCGGCGGGGCTTTATAAGCCCAATCACGCGGGGTTTTCGCGCCACAAAATGTGGTATCCGCCCTTTAACACAGGCGCGGGGCTTGCTATGGGGATTCGCGCGGGGGCGGAGATGACCACGCTTGAAATGCGCTTTATAGCTCTTAGGTGCAAGGATACGATAGCTCCCACGGGGACTTTGGCGCAGGGAGCGGGTGCAAGGCAGATTAACGCCCGTGGGGTTGAGTACGAGCAAAAATACGGAACGACGACCTCGCAAAGACTTCACGGCACGGTGACGGAAAACGCGCAGGGACGCGGGCCTTGCTATCTTAGGACAGTCGGAATAAGCAAGGAGCAGGAGGAGGACCTGAAACGCGCCTACCTTAATATGTGTCCGAGCCAGACACTTAAATGGGTCGAGAGCGGGAAAACCCCGAGCGTTCAAAATGTCGAAATCGAAGGCACAGAACCCTATATTATGGGGGGGCACACCGCGAGCGGTTACTGGGTTGACACGGACAGAGAAACCACGTTAAAAGGGCTTTTCGCGGCGGGAGACGCGGCGGGCGGGTGTCCGCAGAAATATGTAACGGGAGCGTTCGCGGAGGGCGAAATCGCGGCGAACGCGGTTTTGAAATATATGAACGGCGAAATCCCAATGATTTCCGACTGGGAAAGCATAAAACAAGGAATCGAGAACTTCCTTAACGGCGCGGATTCGGAATATACCGCCGATTTATTAGAATCGGAGATGCAGGCGGTTATGGACGAATACGCGGGGGGAATCGGCGCGTCTTACCGCTTTTCGGAAAACGGGCTTGAAACTGCCGCCTTAAAAATCGGGGAAATCGAAAAAAAGGCGGAACTTCTTAGCGCAAAGGACACACGGGAACTCGTATATATTTATGAACTTAAAGAACGGCTTACTCTTGCCAAATCGGTCATAGCTCATTTGGGGGCGAGAAAAGAGACGCGTTGGAACAGTTTTGCCGAAAACACGGATTACCCGAATAAAAACGACTCGTGGCTTAGGTTTGTAAACTCCAGACTGGAAAACGGCGGGATTAAGATAATTTTCAGAGAATTAGTAAAGTTGGGTGAAACTTATGAGCATTGAGATAAACGGCGAGAAATGCGCGGCTTGCGGAGCTTGCGGGGTTGTATGCCCTGGCAGTCTTATAAGTGCTGACTCTCTCGGCAAGGCGGTCATAAAACGCCCTGAAAACTGCTGGGGCTGCGCGTCCTGCGTAAAAGAATGCGGCGCGGGGGCAATCAGGCTTTTTCTCGGAGAGGATATGGGGGGGCTTGGCGGCAGACTCTCCGTTTTGAAAGAGGGGTTTTTTACCCTCTGGACAATCGAGAAGCCGAACGGGCAAAAAGAAACGATTACGGTGGACGGACGCGAATCCAATCATTATTAGGGAGAACAAAAGATGACGCATTTAGATGAACTTGAAGCCGAAGCGATTTACATAATACGCGAAGTCGCCGCCGAATGTGAACGTCCCGTTATGCTTTACTCAATCGGAAAAGACAGTTCCGTTATGCTCAAACTCGCGCTTAAAGCGTTTTATCCCGAAAAACCGCCTTTCCCTTTTTTGCATATCGACACGGGCTGGAAATTCCGCGAGATGATAGAGTTTCGCGACAGGACGGCGCGTGAACTCGGGATTGAAATGCTGACGTACAAAAACGAGGAGGGGGCAAGTCGGGGGATAAACCCCTTTGAGCACGGCGCGGCGTATACCGACATTATGAAAACGCAAGCGTTAAAGACCGCGCTTACAACGCATAAATTTACGGCGGCGTTTGGCGGCGGGCGGCGCGACGAGGAGAAATCCCGCGCAAAGGAGCGGATTTTTTCTTTCCGAAACGCGAACCACGCATGGGACCCGAAGAACCAACGCCCCGAAATGTGGAAACTCTACAACACCCGTATCGACAAGGGCGAGAGTATCCGCGTTTTTCCAATCTCAAACTGGACGGAAAAAGATATCTGGCAATACATAAAGCGTGAAAATATCGATATCGTGCCGCTTTATTTCGCGAAGGAACGTAATGTCGTTTCGCGGGACGGCAATTTGATTATGCTTGACGACGAGAGGCTTAAACTTGCTCCCGGCGAAAAAGCCGAGGTTAAAAAAGTGCGTTTTCGCACACTCGGCTGTTATCCGCTCACGGGCGGGTATGTGTCGGACGCGGACGATTTGGATTCGGTTATCGCGGAGACTCTTTCGGCGGCGGAGAGCGAGCGGACGAGCCGCGTTATCGACAAAGAGGCGGAGGGCAGTATGGAACGCCGCAAGCGGGAGGGATATTTTTAATGAGCAAAAAAGGGCTTTTGAAATTTATCACCTGCGGAAGTGTGGACGACGGAAAATCCACGCTTATCGGGCATATTCTGTACGATTCCAAACTTTTGTACGCCGACCAGGAACAAGCGTTGATACTTGACAGCAAAGTCGGGAGCAGGGGCGGCGACATTGACTACTCGCTTCTTCTGGACGGGCTTATGGCGGAGAGGGAACAGGGCATTACCATCGACGTGGCGTACAGGTACTTCACGACGAACGAGAGAAGTTTTATCGTCGCGGACACCCCGGGACACGAGGAATACACGCGCAATATGGCGGTCGGCGCGTCTTTCGCCGATTTGGCGGTGATTTTGGTGGACGCGTCTAAAGGGGTGCTGTCCCAGACGCGCCGCCACGCGCGAATTTGCGCGCTTATGGGCATACGCCGCTTTGTTTTCGCCGTGAATAAAATAGATTTAGTGGGATATAAAGAAGAAGTGTTTAACAAAGTCGCGGAGGATATACGCTCACTTTGCGCGGAGCTTGCCGTGTATAATATGGATATTATCCCGCTGTCCGCCACAGAGGGCGACAACGTGACAAAAACGTCGCCTAATTTGCCGTGGTATAAAGGCACTGTGCTTCTTTCCTGCTTAGAAAACGCAGGTATTGATACGGAGGGGGAAGTCGGGTTTTATATGCCCGTTCAGAGAGTTTGCCGCCCCGACCGCACTTTTCGGGGGTTTCAGGGGCAGATTGAATCGGGCGCACTCAAGGCGGGGGACGAGATAACGGCGCTCCCCAGCGGCGAGACGGCGGTCGTAAAAAGCGTCTACGCGGCGGACAAAAAAACGGACGCGGCGCGTGTCGGAATGCCCGTCACGATACAGCTCGACCGCGAGGTCGACGTGTCGCGGGGCTGCGTTCTCACAAAGGACGCGGGACTTAGGACGGCGAAATCGTTTTATACCGAGATTTTGTGGATGGACGACAAAGCTCTCACCATAGGCACGGAATACTGGGTCAAGATTGGCGCGAAACTGCTTCCTGCCGTCGTTACCGCAATTTTGCATAAAATCGACGTGAACAGCGGAGAGGAAATACAGACGGATTCTTTGCGTAAAAATGAACTCGCCCGTTGTGAGGTCGTTTTGTCGGAAGACGCCGTTGTATCCGTTTTTGATACCCACAGAACTTTGGGCGAGCTGATTCTTATCGACAGGGTAAGCCACGCGACTTCCGCCTGCGGCGTAATCAAGGAAATCAACGAGAACGCGGACGGCGTGGTGTTTGAGGCGGAGGGGCGGCTTATTCCTTTGGGACTTTTTGACAAATTTTACTACCACAGGGAACTGCACACCGTCATAAGGCACACCGCGAAATCCGCCGTATACAAAACGGGCGGCAAACTCCCTCTCGTTTCGGACGGATACGCCTACCCCGCCGATTTCGACATAGCGGCGGAAAACCTGATTCTGCGCGTGAGAGACGGTTCCTTCGAGGGGAGCGGCAAGCGCGGGGACGTGCCGCTTTTGGACGCGCGCGGCTTCGGCGTTTCTTTTCAGGAGTATCACAAAGTCGCGGTTTGGGAGGAATAGATATGAAACTTAACACAAAACTGCTCCACGGCGCGAACAAAGGCTATGCCGACGGGGCGACGCTCCCGCCCGTGTACCAGTCCTCCGCCTTTGCCCACGAATCCGCCGAAAGTCTTGAGGGCGTGTTTTCGGGCAAAAACGCGCTGTTTTCTTATACACGGGTGGGGAATCCCACGGTCGCCGCCTTTGAGACGCGTATCGCGGAAATCGAAGGGGGCGTGTCGGCGGTCGCCTGCGCCTCGGGTATGGCGGCAATATCTACGGCGCTCCTTAATATACTCGAAAGCGGAGACGAAATAATTGCGGGGAGCGGGCTTTTCGGCGGCACGTTAGACCTTTTCGGGGATTTTCAGAAATTCGGAATAAACACGCGCTTTCTTAACAGCGTGACGGCGGATGCCGTTAGGAACGCTATAACCGATAAGACAAAGGTGATTTTCACGGAATTAATCGGAAACCCGAAACTTGACGTGGTTGATGTCGCCGCCGTTTCAAAAATCGCGTCCGAACACCGTATACCGCTTATTATCGACAGCACCACCGCAACACCCGCGCTTATCCGCCCGCTCGATTTCGGGGCGGATATAGTCGTACACTCCTCCTCAAAATACATCAACGGGAGCGGAAACGCAATCAGCGGGGTGATAGTCGACGGCGGGAAATTCGACTGGGATTTTGAAAAAGTTTTGACTAAATATAAGCAATTCGGCAAACTCGCGTATACGGCGCGGCTTCGTTCCGATTTATGGAGAAATTTCGGGGCGTGTCTCGCTCCGCAAAACGCGTACCTCAATTGCGTCGGGCTTGAGACTCTTGGTATCAGAATGGAAAGGCAATGCGAAAACGCGCTGAAACTGGCGCAGGAGCTTGCAAAGAACAAGGATATACAGGTGAATTATCCGAGTTTGTCGGAGTATAAACCGCTGATTGACGCGCAGATGAACGGCGAAAGAGGCGGCGCAATCTTAACGTTGCGCGCGGGTTCAAAGGAACGGGCGTTTAAATTTATAAACAGTCTGAAATACGCGAAAATCGCGACAAATATCGGAGACGCGCGAACGCTTGTGATACACCCCGCGTCTACCATTTACGCCCATTCCAGCGCGGAGCAGAAAGAGAACGCGGGGGTATATGACGACTTAATCCGCGTGAGTGTCGGGCTTGAGGACATAGAGGACTTGAGGGAAGATTTTGTGTTTGCGGCGGACGGACTAAGGGGGTTAAGTAATGGCGGTTGATTATAAGGCGTTAAAAAACGGCGGGTTTATGCGCCAGATTCAAAAAAACAACTTTTCTCTTCGGCTTAAGGTTGTCGGCGGGAATCTGACGGCGGAACAGCTTACCGCAATCGCGGACGTGTCTAAGAAATACGGAAAAGGGTACGTACATTTGACTTCAAGGCAGAGTGTCGAGATTCCGTTTATAAAACTCGAGGACGTTGAGGACGTGAAACAGGCGTTGATTGAGGGCGGGGTCGAGACGGGCGTGTGCGGGCCGCGTGTGCGTACAGTCACGGCTTGTCAGGGGAACGAAATCTGCCCGTCTGGGTGTATTGACACGTTCTCTCTCGCAAAGGAAATTTCCGACAGGTATTTTGGACGCGAACTTCCGCACAAATTCAAATTCGGAGTCACGGGCTGTATGAACAACTGCCTTAAAGCGGAGGAAAACGACGTCGGAATCAAAGGCGCGTACAATATCGAATGGATTAAAGAATCCTGTACGCTGTGCGGAGTGTGCGTCAAAGCTTGCCGCGAGGGGGCGGTTTCTATACAAGGAGACGGTCTTTGCGTGGATTCAGACAAATGCAACAACTGCGGACGCTGTGTGAAATCCTGCCCCTTTGACGCGTGGAAAGGGACTTCTGGCTATATCCTCTCTTTTGGCGGCACTTTCGGGAATCTCATAGAAAAAGGCGCGGAATTTCTGCCTGTCACCTCGGACAAGGAGACACTTTTTCGCGTCGCGGATAAAGCTCTTGAATTTTTTGACAAACACGCAAACCCGAGCGAGCGTTTTCGTGTCGCGATAGAGAGAGCGGGCTGGGATACGTTTAGAACGGAAATGGAGGCGGCTTATCGTGGCTGATTTTAACATTGACGAAACGGTGGATATCACGGACGTTGTTTGCCCCGTGACGTTCGTTAAGGCGAAAGTCGCCCTTGAAGAACTTGAAGTCGGGCAAATTCTGGCGATACGCCTAAATGACGGCGAACCCGTCCAGAACGTCCCGCGAAGCATAAAGGAAGAGGGGCATCAGGTGCTTAAACTCACCGACAACCAAGACGGAACATATAACTTATTAGTCAGAAAAACGGAGGAGTAAAAATGAGGATTATTGCGGCGGGAAACGAAAGGGAATACCCAGAGGGGTTGACTGTGGCGGAACTTATCGAAAAGGAAAAAGTCGAAACGCCGCTTTATGTCACGGTGTCCGTCAACGACGAGTTTTTGCAGAGCGGAACTTTTGACAAAACCGTTTTGAAAGACGGCGACAACGTGGAATTTTTGTATTTTATGGGGGGCGGAACTTGTGGGATTTACGAATGAACAGCTAGAACGGTATTCGCGCCATATTATCCTTAAGGAAGTCGGAGTAAAGGGGCAAAAACGCCTGCTTGAGGGGAAAGTCCTCATTGTCGGGGCGGGCGGACTCGGAGCTCCCGCGGCGTTGTACCTTGCCGCCGCCGGGGTGGGCACGATAGGAATCGCGGACGCGGACACAGTTGACTTGTCAAACCTGCAAAGGCAAGTTATCCACACCACGCCGGACATTGGCAAAACAAAAGTCCAGTCGGCTAAGGAAACGATGCTCGCGATTAACCCCGAGATAACCGTCAACACGTATTACAAATTCGTAACCTCCGAAAATATTATGGAACTTGTTTCCGAGTACGATTTTATTATTGACGGAACGGATAACTTCCCCGCGAAATTTCTTATAAATGACGCGTGCGTGCTTGCGAAAAAACCTTTTTCCCACGCGGGAATCATACGCTTTCAGGGACAGCTTTTGACGTATGTTCCAGGGGAATCCCCCTGCTATCGGTGCGTGTTCAGAGAACCGCCGCCGCCCGAAGCGGTCCCCACCTGCCGCCAAGCGGGGGTTATAGGGGCGATGGGCGGCGTAATCGGCTCACTTCAGGCTATGGAGGCGGTCAAGTACCTTATCGGCAAAGGCGACCTCCTTACGGGGCATCTCCTCACCTATGACGCGCTTAGTATGAGTTTTCGCAAAATAAAACTCCCGCGCCGCGACGACTGCGCCGTTTGCGGCACTCACCCGACAATCACAAAACCTTTTGACTATGAACAAGCGGGGTGTGACCTTAAATTATGACTGTTAAATTAAAATCCTCGGACTTTGAGCTGATTTCGGAACACGCCAAAAAAGGACTTCCCAACGAAGCTTGCGGGCTTATCGCGGGGTCAAAAAGCGGCTCGGACATAATCGTCGAAAAGGTGTACCTCCTTAATAATCCAGATAAAAGCCCGCGGCATTTTTCCATTGACCCAAAGGAACACCTTGACGCGGTGAAAGATATGCGTAAAAATGGGTATCGTCCGCTGGGCAATTTCCATTCGCACCCCGAAAGCCCTGCGCGTCCATCCGAGGAAGACATACGGCTTGCCTTTGACCCGTCGGCGGTATACCTGATAGTATCACTTCTTGATACGTCTCCCGTGATTAAGGCTTTCAAAATTGAAAATTCCGCCGTGGAATCGGCGGAACTGGTATTACTTTAGCTTGCTGTCAAGAAAGCGGCCGCCTTGCTTACCGCCTCGTCGGAATCGGCATAGTTTATCGTATTCTTCTGTTTGTCGTTTTCCTGTGCAATCACGAGTTTGACCTTGCACATTTCATAAAGCAATCCGACGGAAAGAACCGTATTTTCGGCGTTCAGCCGTTCGGATTGCGTAAACGAGTTCCAGTCGGTTTTGCCGGAGTCGATAGTCGCTTTCAGCTTTCTAAACCATTTTTTGTATCGGTTATTAACATTCTGAAGTGTCACAAGGTATCCGTCGGCAACGTTTTTCAAGTCGGTAAGGTATACGCACAATTCGTCTATGATTTTTTCTTCGTCTTTCATCTGCGCCCACGCCGTGTCCGCCTTGTCTGATACCGAATTGCCGGCGATAGAGAATACTATTCCGCCAACGAGTAACCCTATTCCAAGTGTTGAAGCTCCGAGAATCGCCGTGCCGAGAGCCATTCCGCCGCCGCCCGCGGCAATTGCTCCTCCGCCGAGTGCCGCCAAAGCGGCGTTTGTCGCCGCCACGCCGGAAAGCGACGCAATAGCCGTTCCTGTCGACGCCGTGCCGAGAGCCATAACGGCGGCTGTCGTCGCTCCTGCGGCGGCGAAACAGCCAGCCGTCCCGACCGCCGCGCCGCCAAGCCCGCCAAGTAATACGCCCGCGCCGACAGACACTTCTTTCAACTCTTCCGCTGAATATTCCACAATGTTCACATTTTCTTTGCCCAAAGAGCGAAATTCTGGTTTGTTATGTATTTTTGACCAAACATCAGAAAATTCCTCAAAACCATTAAGAATTTCCAACTCCGTTTTGCCTACGGCGTCCATAGCTCCGCTTGCAGATACATTAGCGGACTCGAAACGAGCAATGTTTTTGTCGTGTTGTTCTTTTGCGGCGGAC
>BNUF01000047.1 GCA_025997155.1 Clostridia bacterium | reverse complement strand
TAAGCTCCGTGCTGTCCTTGTACGCTATGGCAAGGTGTTCCCACATCTTAAGCTCTTCGTCGGCGTTGTATTCCTCCTCAAGCCGATACGCCTCAATCTGCGACTTAGCGGCGTTAAATATATCCTTAACGATATTAAAAATAAACCCTATACCCCTGAAAGGCTTGTCTTTACGGCATTTTTTAGGAATCAGCTCATATACTCAACTATAAAAGTTGATATGAGGTGGTTCCTATGGACAAAAAAACGGATACCGCAGATAAAATCATTCTGCCGCAAAATCTACAGCGGGAAATGATGCGGTTTTTTCTCAAAACGTCCGTGCCGAAAATTGTCGAGGCTGACAGGAAACAACAGCAACCTTCGCCCAAATCTAATCAGGCGAAGGAGTGAGCTGTGTGGTTAGTACAGGGATCTATTTGAGGGTTAGTACCGAGGAACAGGTCAAAGAAGGGTACTCGATCCGGGCGCAAGAGGAAAAGCTGAGAAGTTACGCCAAAATCAAGGATTGGCCTATTTACAGTATTTACGCTGACGAGGGAATTAGTGGAAAAGATATTGAGGGTCGGCCGGAAATTAAACGGCTCATAGCGGACGTCATAAGCGGCAAGGTCAACAACGTCCTGATTTACAAAATCGATCGGCTCACGAGGTCAACCAAAAACCTAATTGAGCTTGTGGAATTGTTTAACCTGCATAACTGCGCGTTTAATTCGCTAAACGAGTCTATTGATACCGGCTCGGCTACAGGTCGAATGTTCTTGAAAATCGTGGGGATTTTTGCGGAATTCGAGCGAGAGAACTTGGCGGAGCGCCTTAGATTGGGATTTGAGCGCAAAGCCAAAGAAGGCTACAGTCTGGCGACTTATCACCAGTCCTTTGGTTACAATCGCGAGGTCGGCAACAAGATTCAAGAAATAGACGCTGGGGAAGCGGAAATAGTGCGGCGCATTTTTGATATGTACCTCAACGGCGATTACAACTTTGCGCGAATTGCGAAAACCCTCAACGCTGAGAATATACCTACCAAAATGGGAAAGCGCTGGGCGACATTTACCATCAAATGCTTGCTGACAAACCCGACATATATTGGCAAGGTGAGGTACTCCTGCCGCGACGCCTCTAAATACTTTGAAGCGGAAGGACGGCACGAGACGATAATTGACGAGGACACATTTTCCCAAGTACAAGAGAAGATAGGCAAAATAAGCAGGGTTGCTTATACAAAGCGCCCCACCAGCGGCGTATATTTTTGCGGCGTGCTGTATTGCCCCATCTGCGGCCATAAATATGGTTCAAAATGGAACTACAAGGTTAGAAACGGCACAGGAAAGACAAAAGAGCTGGGCTACCCCTGTTACCGCTGCAATGGGTTGAAAGATAACGGCTGCACCGCGAAAAGTATCAGCCACGCCAAATTAGAGCAAGCTTTTGAGGAATATATCGCCCGAATCGGCGGCTTGAGCGTGGATGTGATAGAAAAGAAGGACAATGTCCAAAAACCGGACGACAGCGTGGAAATGGCAGCCATTGCCGTTGAAATAGAGCAGATTGAACAGAAGACCAAAGAAATAATGGGTCTGTTTATGTCAAGCAGTCTGACTTTTGAAGAGTATCAGAGCATGGCAGGAGTGGGAACCGAGCGGAAAAATGAGCTTAAGGCGCGGCTAGAGCGATTGGAAAGGATAGAACAAACCCGACAAGTGCGCTATACCAGAGCCGAAATCGTAAATAATGTCCGCGATAACTGGAAAGCTTTGGACGATGGGCAGCGGCAGCAATTCGTACAGAAGTTCATTAAAAAAATCGTTGTACATAGCGAACCGCCGAAGGAGGGGAGAAGGAACGATGTTATAATAGATGAAATTGTGTTTAATGAGTTCTAAGCTCGATAGACTGTCTTACGCCCAGTTCGCTCCAAACAGCTGGGCTTTTTTCGCTTATAACGCGCCTGCTTTCAACTTGTCATAATCATCGGTAACGGCCTGTCGCAATGACCTATTGGTTCGCTGCAAATATTGTCGAATCAAATAAAAACCTAGGGAATATCCTGCCCAGCGCGGCAGCCCTACCGACTCATCGCCGTCGAAGAAAATCTTTGTGTAATCGTAGTGTTCATCATAAAGCTGCGGTGTAAGCTTCGCCAAAATCCGCCGGTTTTCTTCATCGGGGCGGTCAATCATAGTCTGCAGAAAAACAGTCTTATTTAGTTGTGAATCTCTTGCCGCCTGTTCCTCGAACGCCACAGCCAGTCCCTCGTTAAGAATACAGTCAAGCAGCGACTTGGTGTACTCCGGATTCTTGCCCCAACGCGCGGCGTGCGCCAGTTCGTGGCAAATCATCTCAAAGATGGCGTCTTTACCGGGCTTCGCCCGTTCATCAATATCAATCAAAATAAAATCCGCCCGATAGGTGCGTCCGCCGACATGATCTTCCGGGATGGCGAACTGCCCAACGTCCGCCACAACAAGGTTGATATTGTGCTCAATTCCCAGCGCTGGTACCGCGTATTCCTCGGCGTGACGCACGGCGGTTTCGATGTCCGTCAGACAATCGGCTAGATTATTGTTTGCATTGGCGATCTGTACGATAATTTTCTCCATAATTAAGTATATCTCGCCACTATAATTTCGTCAAGGCTGGCTGCTTGCAATAGATTAGCCACGAATTTTTTTCAAGTAAATTATCTCTTTTCCATGCGCTTTGGCGTATTCAATTTCATTTCTTGTGCTTTCTCCGATATATCCGCCCACATTTACCACAAAAACGGCATCCGACATATCAATTTTTCTTTTATGTATTTCATCAAAAAGTTCCCATTTGTTCTGCGCACGCTCGGACTCTTTATCTATAGATTTCGGTAAAAACGTGCAACCAACTACAAGGTTGCCTTGTTCTTCCAACTCATATTGCGCCAACTTCATTTCCTCTTCAAAACGCAAGCTACCAGATATTGTAATAATTTTCATATATCCATTATATCAAAGATTGTTTGCCAACGCAAGGGAACCGCGCCATTGATTTGCTCGGCGCGGCTTTCTTGCATTGCTAACTCGCTATTGGTGGTGAGTGCTGAAGAGCAGTTAGCCACAGCTTACGCCTTACAAATATATTCAGCGGACAGGCTGAAAAACACCTCAAACGTACAAATGCCCGCTTAAGGCGAGCAAAACCGGCTGTTTTAATTTGCGTTAAGTTGTGGTTTCCGCAAACTGTTTTTCATCGAGTATTGGTGAACGTTTTTATCGCAGTAGCTCCTTACTTCCTAAAATCCGTATCATTTAACTCACGTTCCACACCTACAACGTCAAGGGATTTTTCATGCCACTCCTCGCGCTTTGCGTTGCCCGTGCCGTAGTCGTCGCTGTTAAATTCCTCACGCGAGAATCTGATGTCAAACCTTTGCTCACCATCCACGACATCCCCGCAAGTTATGAAAGCATCCGTGCCGCAACCGTCAGTATAATAAAGGGCCACGCTGTGGTTTGCAAACTTCATTGTCTCAAAGCAAATTCCTCTCATCTTCAGCTTATCGTTGAGCGATTTCAGGATTTCTTTGTCAATTTGGTTTGCTAAACATCCTATGGCGCAATATAAATCGTGACCCCAGCATTCATAGCTTTGGTTGTCCTTGCAAGCCTCCGCTAGATAGATGGTTTCATTGAAATTGCTATAATCCGGCTCCCCAAAGTCTCCATCCTCGAAGTCGTATTCTTGGATGTCGCCGGTGATGCGTTTTACCGTGAACCTCCAACCCTTATACTCGTCTCCATCGAGCCGCGTATGCATTTTTTCTTCATCTTTCGTCATATGTTCCTTTCGTTTAATTTCTTTTGTAACCAATACCTACAGATCCAATCGCTTCACCACAACTTACGCTTTACCAGTATATTCATAAACAAGTTAAAGATGAACCGAGTAATTAAACATAGTAGAAAACATAGCAGTAAAAACACCCGCGTAAAAGCGAGCGATGTCAATAATTTTTATGTTTGCGTTAGTTGTGGCTTTCGCAAACTTCAGCGGCGGTTATTTATCCGCTTTGTCATTATTAAACCACTCGTCGAAACAGGCCGGTTCGTTTTTACTGCGGACGAAATTGTGATGTTTTATCCAACTGCGGGCATATTTCAGATACGCGGCGGCATCGTCATCGCTAAGCGATTCAAATATATCGAAGCGCTCCCATCCATATTTCTTATCGCGGTACCATAAACACCACCTGCTATTCTCGAAACTGTCGCGGTCTTCGTTAAAGACGCTTTCAGTTTCATAGTCAATATCTCGTACATTGGCTATTCGCTCATAAGTGAGCTTGAAATAGGCTTGCTCTGCTATAATTCGAGTTTCTTCATCTTTTGTTGTCATATTTACCTTTCGTTTAACTTCTTGTAACCAGTCCCACATCGCTATCAGATTGCGCGCCACAACTTACGCTTAATATGTATATGCGGAAAACAATCGAAATTGAACAGCGGAAAACTTGGGGAACGAAAAATTCAGAAAGCTACTCGAAGATGGAATCGTAAAAACGCCTGCATCACAAGCGGGCGCTGAATAGGTGCGGTTAAAACAGTTTGCTTATAGGCTGTGGTTTTGCAAACTGGGTAGATGTGCGTTTCGTGCATTTATTTTGAATCGGTTGATTTATCAGACGGTTTCCCAAATATGCTGTTCAATATATCTCCAACCGTTAAGCCGAAGTCGTCGAACAACATATCGTTATTGTATACCTGGGAAGACAAGTCGTCAATTTCTTCATCGGTAAAGACTTTGCCCTCCGGGACGCCGCGTATGAGACACTCTTTCAACCTGTATTTTACTTCTGCCCGTACCACTTCGTAATATGGTTGGACTTCAAATTTACGTACTATATGTTCGGCTAACTGTTCAATGTTCCAACTTGGGTCATTAGCCTCGCTGTCGCCAAAATTGGTTCGAACATAGGCCTCTATTATACTGGCCATCTGTTTCTGCTTGTTGCTCATTTCAGTATTTCTATCCTCGTTTTTTATCATAGATTCCTTTCATTTTAGTTCTTTAGCAAAACACACTTTTTGCAATTTACTCAACCACAAGCCTATATGCCTTACTATTCTATTTAGTGTACAAGCCGAAGTAGAACAGCCAAAGCTAGCTTAACCTCATTTTACGTTAAGCTATGTTTTTGCTTGGGGGTTTTCCATTTGTTGAATAATAGTTCATTTGCGCGAAACAAGGCTAAATCCCCCAACAGGGGATTTGAAACGTATTTACCGGAGCATACAAACCCATTTCGCGCATCCTCGTATCGGTAAACTATTCCCTCTGGTTCACCTATTACTCCATGATACCCAGTTCCCAGTATATCCAACGCCATCCGCGCAGGCATAGCCTCGCCTAAATGCACAAGCCCCGTCGTTACAAAGCCTTCCGCCGAAACGCGGCTGCGGAAATCCAAATACCGAACGCGCGTGGTTCCGCTTATCAAGTCAAACACAACAAATGGCTCGTGAGGTAGTTTGTAGGAAAGTGTATGTGTCTTGACCATCCATTCCCCGCAAATCCGCTCCCCGTCAGCTAAAAGACGAATAAACCGTTCGGCGTTCGCCTCCACGAAATTTGCAAACGACCTAATCCATTCGTGGTTATTCGTGCGGCAATCATACCCCTTGCGAACTAATGGGTACAGCAAATCCCCTTGTCGCAGAACCGCCGCATTCATACCATCCACTTTTTCCGTGATTATGACTAAATCGTCCGGCTTCCGTCTCCGTTCAATCATCCATAATTCTTGTTGTTCCCCGATTAGTTTATCCGAGTTTTCAATCATTTTTGACCCGCGCAAATGTTGAATAGTGGCAAAAGAACTGGCCAAAAGTTTTTCTTCTGATATCGCTGCAAGCATATACTCACCTCATACCTCAAAAGAAATTTCGCATCCTTTGTTTATGATGCATTAATCATTATATTAGCATAAAATGCAGGGAATATCAAGCGGATTCCTCTTGTATCCTCGCGGAAATTAATTTCGGCGGGCGTTGTAGACTCTGTGTGTTTGCGTTAAGATATCTATTTGTATAATGCAGAGATCTCGGTTTTCGTGGGGTGGGGGCGTATGCCATTCTTGTTGCATATTGGGTCAACACACAAGGACTGCTGGGAGAGATTTGGTTCACCTTGAGGGACAAGATCCCAGCTTGCCTTTAACTGCTTCACATATCGTCATCTTCTCCCCCCAACCCCATGCCTATGTAAACAACGGAGTATAGTGGTATTACCTGCGCCGAGCTGCTTGGCAACTTGTTCGATGGTTAATCCGCTCTTGTATAGTCTCACAACCTCTTCTTCCTCCGCTTCCGTCTTTATCTTCTTACGACTAACCATAACACCGTGTTTCTTTAGATTACGGCTGATGGTATTGTAATGGCAGCCATACTTTGCCGCCAAGGCATAGGTTGTCATACCATCTTGGTATTCTTTAATAATGCGAGTAATGTCTGTAATAGACAAACGTTTTTGGTACTGGCTTACCTTGCTTTTGGCGGTTTGTCCGTATTCATCTATATAGACAGCTGGATTTTCTGGATTGAGTGTGGTATAATTAGGGTGTTGGATAGCCTCTTGTCGATATTCTAACAGTTTAGAATAATTGTTTAGATCAGTATCTGATAGGGCTACCATTAAGTCATTATTGAAACCATGCCTAAAAAAATTTAATGGGTTGCGGTTTCGATTTTCGTATATGGAAGCTTGACCGTCAAATAGTAAAGAATATGGTTTTTCGAATACTGAGGATATATTGATGCTGTTTTCGCCATTATCACTGACGTAAACCTTCTCGAAAAATGCCTGATTAAAACATCGTTTTATGAAGTCAGGTGCGTTAATATACAGCTTGCCACAGTTTTCTAATAATGACAAAACTCTATTGAGGTTTTTTTCGAATAATGCATAACAATCAGTTCCTGCATTAATTTGCCGCTCAATAGTTTTGGCTGCGCTTGTTAATTTTTCTTGTTCTTCCTTGAACAAATCCAGCGGGATAGCGTCTGCGTAGTGAGCTTCCAACAACTTTCGCTGCTTGCGGTCGATTTTTTCCATCTCTATTTTTAACTTACGCTGTTCATCTTCGCCTTTTGACGATACACGCTGCATTTCAGAAATAATCCATTTTTCCAGTTTTGCGCGATATGTTGGTTCAAGAGTGATTTTGTAATATAGCTTTTCAATTTCTTTCTCGACGCTTTCTATTAGAAGCGCCTTTTGTTTGCATTTAGTGCGTCGGCTGTGTCGCCCTGCGCAGGTAAAATACGGATATCGAATACCCGAACGAGATTTGGCGTACTGTATAATCAGCCGCTCTCCGCAACTACCGCAGAAAATAGTGCCTTTGAGAAAATGAGGATGTTTGCGAGTTCTCTCACCGTTAAGGTGGCTGCTCAAAATATCCTGTACCCTCTGCCAAGTAGTTTCCTCTGTCAGCGGTTGATGTCTGCCGGGATAATAATTGTCGGCAAAACGTACTACTCCCTTATAATATGGATTAACCAAAGCCTTGTTTAGAGCTTTTCCGTCAATGGGTTTCGAGGGGAGTTTGAGTGTAGGGCGGGTCGTCAAGCCACGCAAGGCCAAATGTTCCGCTAAATCGCTGACCGTCCACTCTCCTGTCGCATATTGCTCAAAGGCGAGCCGCATCAGCGGGGCGCGCTCCTCATCCAGCACTACTAATCGTTCCTCGCGTCCCATTTTGTCCAAACGTCGGATGTTTTTATAGCCCAAAGGAGCTTTGCTTATAGTGCCGCCGCTTTTAGCTTTTGTTGTCATACCTTTTACTACTTCTGTGGCCAAATTAAGAGAGTAGAATTCGGCAATGGACGCCATAATACCGTGCAGTAACATTCCGGCAGGGGTTTCGTCAATACTTTCGCTGGTAGATATTAATTTGACGCCATGTTCACTAAAGCGCCGCATAATATCGACATCATCGCCACGATTTCGGGCAAGACGGTCAACTTTATGGATAATAACAAACTCGACCTTGTTTTCCGTAATATACTTCAACATTTCCTGCAATTCTTTTCGGTCGGCGGATTTGGCGGAAGTGCCTCTATCAACAAACTCTTTGACAATGAATGCGCCGAGCGAAGCCGCTCTTTTGCGAATAGCCTCACGCTGCGCCGGGATAGAAAATCCTTCATTATCACCTCCGCCACGCTCGGCCTGTCCTCTACTGGAAACCCTAATGTACGATATAGCCTTTTTCGGCGTAAACATAGTGTTTGCCGATATTTCTAAGCTTTCAGATTTCATCTCATCTCCTTTGACATAATGCTTTCTTTTATTATACCATTCTTTATCCGCATGCCTTTTATTTCGCAATCCATATTTGTAGTGGCAAATGCGATAATGGCTCTCCCCAATTTTTCTATATCCGGCTCTTCCCGAAATACCGGGCGGAGGCGCACATTGCCGGATGTTGGTTTGCGTCCCCGGTATAGCGTCTGATTATTGATTGATTTATCTTTCATATTCAAGTCCTTTCTTGGTTGTCCGACATAGACGGATGTTCAATTTTGTTACTGTCTGTTACAGGAGCGGCTCCGCTGGAAACCAGCTCATCCAAGCCGTCAAAGGTAATAACCGCAAACAAATCTGTATACTCGCTCAAATGTTCGCAAATGTGCCGCCAAAGCGTCTCACGCCGTTTCTCATCAGGCACAACCCACACCACGCGCGGAAATACGCCGATACGCCGTTGTTCGCTGCCTTCAAGGCAATAACTGCCGTACAGCGCGCATTTTCGGATTATTCTGGACGGGGCTTCAGTGTCCAGATCAATCTCAAAAAACCAGTGATCCTCAAAGCCGTCAGAAGCGGTTACGGCGTACAGGTCGGGTCTTACGGTGATGTTTTCGCCGCCCCGGGTGGCGTATCCCCGCCAGCACGACGGCTCAAGCTCGGCTTTTACAAGGCTGGTCGTCGTATGCAGACGTGTGTAAAGCTCGGCAATTCCTATAGTATGCTTTAGGAAAATATGGGTCGGCTCAAAAACCCGCTTGCGGGGTTTTGGCTGCGGTTCTCCTGCGTTCAAACGGAGCAGCTCTGCACCGGCTGTTTTTAACGTCCAGACATAGGAGCTTGATCCCGCCCGAACCCCGCCGATACGCCGTCTTAGCGATTGAATCAACCCCAAGCGCTGCAGCCGCGTGAGAGCGCGGGAAGCAGCCCGCAGAGCCGCCGAGGGCGTCGCCGCGTCGCCGAAGTGCAACCGCTGTACCTGGCCGGTTTTGAGAAAACGGCACTCTTTTAGTGAGCGCAGAATCGCCTTGTCGCGCTCACTCAAAACACGGTTGTACTCGCCTAATTTTCGTTTAGATATTCTCTTTGTCATAGTGTAATTCCTTTAATGCGAAGGCACGCGAAAGCGTGCCAGTCATATCCCGTGCCGCTTAAATACGCCGTCTTTCCTGCGTTTCAGACAACGCGAAAAGATAGCCGAATCGTCAAAGGATGCGACCAAACGTTAAAGTCTAATTTATTTTCTTCCTTCCGATGGGGGACGGAAATGGCGGTGCCGGACGGTCTGGTGTTAGTTGTGTTGGTATTGCAGATTCTGCGTTTATGGGTTCTTGTCCGTAACGTTCCGCGCTTGCGGCTTTCAGTTCCACGGGTAAGCGAAGCGCCGAGGGCGCGGGCAAGGTTTGCCCGCTTATCCAGCCGGTGCTTTTGCCGTTATGCTGTAAATTGGCGTAGATGTGATGGCGCGGCAAAGCCATAAAGTCGGCGGTTTCGAGTTCGGGCGACATTGCTTCAACTTCTTTGGCGTCGGTGCTACTAAGGTTAAATACAATCTTGTTGCGGGCGTTGGCGTCAATGGCGGCTTTTATGGCAGGAGTAAGCTGTGAACGGTATTGGTGGGCGACAGTAAAGCCCACGCCCAGCCCTCGCGCCTGTGCCAGAGCGTCGGCAAAATCTGTGGGTAAGGCAAGATAGTCCTGCAATTCGTCAATAAATACGCTTACGGGACGGCGCTTTTCGGCGGGAGTGTTGGCACGGGATAAAGCCAGCGTCCACGTCAACCCGACAATCAGGGAACCGAGCAGCTTGGCGGCTTCCGCGCCTATAAGCCCTTTGTTAAGCGGCACAAGCACGATTTTATTCTTCTCGAACAAGTCCGAAAGTGTAAACTTTGGTTTCGCTTGCCCTAAAACATTACGAAGCGCCGGACGCAACGTGAACTGCCGCAATTTGTTCAATACAGGGGCTGTATTTCGCCTCTGTTCAGCGGGGCTCATAGCCTCAAAACCCGCCCAAAACGGCTCCAAGCCTTGTTTGTCCTTGATTTGGCCAACAACACTTTTGCGAAAACTCTCATTTGTCAGTAAAGTGGAAAGTTGTAATAGCGTGGCGTTTTGGGTCTGCGCCAGCGTCAAAAGAGCAGCGGAAAGCACATCTTGTGAGTAAACTCCCCAAGAATCCTTGTATATTTGTTGAAAAACTGATAAAATAGTATCGGATATAAGGCTGGGAGCGGCTTGATTGTTAAAAGTAAACGGGTTTATTCCTACAGGGCAAGCGTCAGACGGGTCTACCACAACCACATCATCTGTCCGTGCCTCCGGAACCCGCGCCAGTATGTCGTTCACAAGATCGGCTTTGGGGTCAATAACCAAAACACCGCGCCCCGCCTGTATATCCGCCATTATTAGGTTCAGCATAAGCGTGGATTTGCCGCTTCCTGTCGGTCCTAAAACGATTGTATGCTCCAAAGAGTCTTTTATTGGGATACTCAAGGTTTTAGGGGCTGTGTCCAGGGTTTTCGCGAAAGCGCGTTCAGTTGTGTTATTCAACATATTCAACCAAGCGGGCGGACGCAGCAGCTTGGGGTGCAAGCCGTCAATCCCTGCCAGAACCGCATCGGAGCAGGGCAGAAGAACAAAACCCGCAAGCTCGGCTATTGACAGTTTAAGCGTTAGAAACCAAGGTATTTTGGCTTCATTTAGAGTCTCACAATCCGTCTCGTTAAAGATCAGCCGCACACCGGCAGTCTCAAGCTGCCGAAAGGCACTCTGCAAGCCAAGAAGCAGATAGTCGGAGCGATTGCGAGTATTGGCGGACGCGCCGATACGAATTACAGAATAAAAGCCTCTCTGCGCGGCTTTGCCTTTGATCGACGCCAAGCTTTCTCTGGAAGCCGCGCCGACCTTGCCGCAAACGGCGTCAAGCAGGGTGGCGTGAGGGTCGGTGGCTTTGTCCGGCGCGGGCGAAGGCGTTATAGACTCGCCAAGCACTATTTGGACTGTCAGCGTTTCGTCCGTAGCGGTGTCCGCCAGCGCCGCCAACGCGGTTTTGAGGACGGACAGCGTGTTGTCTGTTTTAAGCGACAAGATAGATTTGGTTATTTTGAGTTGCTTGGCGAAGTTTACTTCCGGTCGGTCTGATTCCGCCGCTTCGGAAAACTCAATTTGACCGTGCGCCAGAAACATTGCTTTGAGCGGCTTCATATAGCGCCGTCCGGTCGCAATAAAATACCTAACTTTGCCGCCGGAGCCGCGCGCTTCCCAAACAATCTGCTTTCGTGGAGACAGCACCGCCAAATGCGATAGAAGTTCCACTACATCGGCAGGTTGGAACGGGCGCGGCCAACGCAATTCCTGCCAAATCAGCTTAGACGATTCGCGCTTCATACCACCTCGCTTTCATTAGATTTGTCGGAATAATGCGGAACAGGGTATCCTTTGATAACAACGTCGCTATCAATCTCGTTTCCCCAAACGTCCCAGCCCGGCATATGCCTTCTGGCGAAAAGCTCAAGATACGGCCCGGAAGAACAACGTTCGATAATTTTATGCAACTCTTCGGGTTTGTAGCTGTGTCCTTGATACGGGAAGAATCCCCAGTTCATCTGGGCGTGGCACAAAATAGGGGCTTTGCCTTTAGTGCCGAACAGGACGTGTTCGGTGGCGTTTCGAAGGTAAACTCCAAGCCCGAGTTTTGGTTTGATCCAGGTGAAGACGCTGCGCGGCGTAAAGCCCCAGGCTCGCAAAACATCGAAACCGTGTTCAAGCGTGGCGTTTGTCACCCAAAGCCAGCAATGGGCGTTTTCTTCGCATAAATCCGCCACCGGCATAGCTTTGATGCACTCCAAAGGCATTAGATTATAGTGTTTTATGGCTCCGCGAGCGCCTTTTTGCTCAATGTCCCACGGCGGATCCGCCAGTATTGTTCGATATTTTTTCGTTTGACGTGTTTCAGTATTGTTGTCTATTAACATGACTTTTCTCCTTATATTTGTGCGATATTGCCACACAATATAATTATATCAGAAAATTGTCAAGAATAAGAAAAGATATTGCACTTTAAGTCAACGATTGGACAACAACTAACAGTAGTAGAAACGTGATTAAGAGAGGGAATAACAGGGGTGTTGTGGTTTTTATATAAATAAATCCCAAAACCACGAGGCGCACTAATGTATAAAAACAACCTCTAAGTCGTTATATCTATCGCCCATTACACTTTTCGCCCATTGAGAAATCATCGGATCAATCTTGCTGTCGCCCCCGTCTATATACAAAAATTGCGCGCCGTAGCGGGTTACTAAAACCGCAATATATCCGGAGTTTTCACTTATCAGAATGTTTACGTCATACTCGCGTCCGTCCGAAAGCGTAAGCAAGAACTCGCTTATTGAAGACATGCCGCTGGCGTCGTTTGGATTGCTGCCAGATTTTAGGTTTTTTATTGTGCCTGTGAAATAAACGTCCGGCAAGCCTTTAGTAGTAATGGTGGAGATTGTCGGACGAGTTTTGTCAACCCCTTTTTCAACATTCTTATTAAAATTATTAAAATTCTCAGTTAATCTACGATTTCGTGCAAAATATCATCTGTGAAGGCAATAAAAAATCGCACCCTCAACCGAGACCGCGATTATTTATTCAAGTTTATAGTTTTCCCACAGCATAATACACGATTACAATTTGCCGACTACTACCAATCCAAGCGATTTGACACCCTACATTATCCGAAACGAACCGCAGGGGCAACATTGTCCTTTCGTTTATAATAGCGGGGGCGATGTCCATCTCCAACTCCGCGCCATTCAGCGTCAGCCGTTTATTGCCCACCCACATTTCGAGTGTGTTCCCACTTGCGTTCAGCGTGATTTTTGAATCAGCCGCCGACCACTCCGCGCTTCCGTCCATATTTTCAATAATGGCGCGAATCGGCGTAAGCGTTCTGCCGTCTTTGATAATCGGCGACGTTCCTCTGCCGGGGTCAATTTCTTTCACGTCATCATCCACCAACATCTGCGGAGAGTCTATTGTCATAAGCATAAAATGCTTCGTCGGTTCGCTGTTCGTCGGTTTGTCGGGTTCGGTCGGCGTTTCGGGATTGGCTATCACGCTTGTTGTAACTGTCAATTCCTCGCTTGACGCGCCGAGCCGTTCGGGGATAATTTCAACCGTTGCTATATCGAAACCCGCCTCCGCTTCCACAGCGCGTATCGTGTAATAATACCGCGTGTCACGCTCGACGTTCACGTCTACATACTGTCCCGCATAAAAGCCGTCTTTTGCGGTAATCGGGAAATCCGTTATGGAAATACCCTCCACGCCCGATGTTTTTGAGCGGTAAATTCTGTAGCCGTGAGCGTTGTTGTTCGGCGACCAGTCGAATTTTACGCCGATGTCAGTTATGGTGGCGGTCAACGTAATGCCGTTCAGCAAGCCCGCCGTCGAGTTGTCGTTGTCTTTTGCTGCTTCGGAAACTACAACGGCAAATGTCGCGCTCTTGCCCTCAAAAGTAACTGTCACAGTTTGCGTTCCCGCCGTGCCAAATGTTGTCGGGGAGCAAGTGAAATCGCCCACAGACTTCGCCGAGTTATCGCTGTATTTCGCGGTTACGGTAAGCCCCGCCGTATCTAACGTATCGTCGACCGTATATGTCGTTTTTGTCGGCGGCGTTGCGATTGAGATAGACGCGAGTGTCGAGGGCGGGTTGAGGTAGGCGTTCAAGTCGTCAATTTTGCGAATTTCTACCCACTGTGCGCCCGAATCATTGCGGGAATACGTCCAAATTTGTGCGCCGTCCGAGAATTTCCCTTGACCTCCCGCCATATCCAAGACGGAATTGTACGGGCTAAGCGTCCCGAACATAAAATATTTGCCGTCGGGGTGCTTCTCTATAAAATAACGCTGGTTCTCCCTGCCGTGAAGCGGATAAAAATACACGCGTGATTCCTGCTTGTTATCCTGAACGTCTAACGCCTTTCCGTCAGACATTGCTGTAACCGTGTAGCTTCCGTCGCTTTGACGTTTGAACTGCATAATTTGCGATTTATCGCGCTTTTCGGGCAAAAACTTTGCCGTGCCGTTGTCGTTTGTTAAGAAGCTGCCACTTGCGTTGCCGTTATGAACAATGAGCGCGTTAAAGCTGTCGCCGATGTTATCGGCTTTGGTGGCGTAACTGGGCGTAGTATTGCCAACGTAAACGTATCCTCGAAAATTCAATGTTACATATCCTAATCCGTCAATATTACCCGCCCAGTTGTCTTGGAACTTTTTGCCGTATGTGAACGCGGGACCGCTCCAATCTGACTGTGACGTATACACAACACCGTTTTCTATTTTTTCAACTATAGAGACGTGTCCGTATGTGCCGCCCCAACAGGCAATCGCACCAATTCGTGGTTCGTTGCCACGCGCATATTTGCCATTTGCAGAGTCGTACCAACTTTTCGCATCGCCCATATTAGGCAGACTGACGCCAAAAATTTCGCGAATCCGCCCCCAAGCGTACCATGTGCAGTTACCGTTGCTGTACGGATACGGATTTCCGTTGTTATATGTTCCATAATCCGGCGCACTGCTCCGCACGGAAAAAGCCGCCTGCGTGGTTATCGGTGCGGCAACCGCCGCCGAAAGCAAAGTCACAATCGCGATTGCGACCGCTAAAATCTTGCGCGTAAAACTTTTCATAACCTCAAATCCCCCTTATTTAGTTTTGAAAATAAACGACGATAACTTGCTTTGTCGCGCCAACCCAAGCGATTTCACAGCCGATATTTTCCGCGACAAACCGTATCGGCAACATCGTTCGGTCATTGATAATCTGCGGCGGCACGTCAAGCTCTTTGTCCGCGCCGTTTACGATGAATACGCGCTGTCCAAGCCGCATTTCAATGGCGTTGCTTCCGCACGATAGGCTTATTTTCTTCTCCGCGTCCGCCCAAGCCGCTGTGCCGCCCATAGCCTCAATGGCGGCGCGTATCGGCATAAGCACCCGACCGTCCACGTTCTTCGGCGCGGTGCCGCGTCCGGGGTCAATCTCTGTTATAACGCCATTTACCGACATTTGCGGGTTGTCCACCGTCATCAGCAAATAGCCCTTCTTGCCCTCGAGCTCCGAGCCACGAATCTCGCCCGTTGTCACTTCGCCCGTGTTGCCGCCCTCCGTGCCTTTGTCAAACGTCATCGGCGTTTCCACCGCCGCGCCGCCATCTTTCGAGGCGGTAAGTTTGAAAACGGAGTAATAATATTTTGTGTTTGACTTAACGGATATGTCCACAAACTCTGTTGGTGCCGCTCCGCCCTCATAAACCAATTCGCCCCTTTCACCG
>BNUF01000046.1 GCA_025997155.1 Clostridia bacterium | reverse complement strand
AAACAACATCATTGCTACCGCAATGTGGGCATAATGCATTTATGTAAACCATATCTTACCTCCGTTATTTGTTACATAAATTATAACACATATTGGTAATGTTGTCAACTTATTTATGACATTACCGATAAAAGAAGGTTGCGGCGGCGGGATATTACTAAGAGAAACTATCAACAAAGAAACAGGCGAAAAAGGATATTCTGCCGCAACAGGTTCTAAAGGTTATAGGTGGTTAGAATCGGAACTAGTTCGCGAATTTGGAAAAGAATCTGATATTGACCGTTCGTACTATGACAGACTGGTTGACGACGCTGTTAAAGATATTTCAGCTTTCGGTGATTTTGAGTGGTTCGTTTCAAATGATGTTTAAACACGATAAAGGAGAATGAACAATGACAGCAAATATTGTAATTGAAAACGCCCGCATTATATTCCGAAACTTTGCGGGAAAAGAATCAAAGTACAACCGTGCTGGTATGCGCAACTTCTGTGTTGTTTTAGACGACTCAGCACAGGCGCAGAAACTGGCGGCGGACGGCTGGAACATACGGATTCTAGCTAAACGCGACGAGGAAGACGAACCGAGACATTATATTCAAGTCGCCGTAAGTTTCGAGAACATACCGCCCAAAGTGTTCTTAGTCACAAAGCGGGCTAAGACACAGCTTGACGAGGAATCTATCGACTCGCTTGACTTCGCCGAAATCCGAAATGTTGATTTAACAATCCGTCCGTACAATTGGGAAGTGAATGGCAAGACTGGTACAAAAGCATATTTGAAAACGATGTACGTAACCATTGAAGAAGACGAGTTCGCCGACAAGTATGCGGACGAAGAAGTTTTGATTTGAGGAGGTAACGTAATGAAACGCAGAGCGCATGGTAAACTCCAACCTAAGCCGCCTCCTGATATTTCAGCGACCAAACCAACTCACAACTCTGAGAAAGAATTCATGAAGATTTTCAAACAACTCACCTACTCATATAGTCCATTCGAGGTTTGGAAAGACTTCATCTTTATGGATGCTTGTGCTATATCTAACGCGGTAGATAAAAGTCACTTTGACGAACGAGAAGAACGATACTTACAAGTTATCAATAAATACGAAGAGCATGAACAACTGCTTTTCCCAGAACTAATGGTTCACACTGTTATGGCCTTGGAAGAAAACACCGAGCAAGACTTCCTAGGTCATATTTTTATGCAACTTGAAATTAGCAATACTGCCAATGGTCAATTCTTTACTCCTTATAATGTTTGTCAGATGATGTCTGCTGTCACTATTAGAGACGCCGCTGGTCATGTTGAGAGGAATGGATATTTGACTGTTCACGACCCTTGTTGCGGAGCTGGAGCTACTCTGATTGCTAGTATCAATGAGACACGAAAGCAGTTAGAGCCAATCGGTCTAAACTTTCAGAATCATGTTCTTGTGTCAGCGCAGGACATTGACGAGACTGTGGCGTTGATGTGTTATATTCAGATTTCACTGCTTGGAGTAGCAGGGTATGTGAAAGTTGGAAACGCGCTGATAGAACCTGTAAATCCTACTGATACTAGCGAGAATTACTGGTTTACGCCTATATATTTTTCCGACGTATGGGTAACCAGACGATTCTTAAAATCTTTATGAAAAGAGATGATAGTTTATGTTCAAAACAAAAGCAATGATTCACAGTTCCAGAGAACGCGATGAAGTTGCTATCATACACGAGAATGGTAATAACGATGTGGTTGCGGAGTATAAGGGAATTCGTTATTCCGCTATTTTTAACCCGTTCGTATGTCTTTACTATGTTGATGATATTTACGGTAAATTAAAACACAATAACACATGCCCTAACTGTGGAGAGTTGATTGAGTAAATGATACAGTTATATGATTACCAAATAGAAGCGGTAACCAGAATGAAAAATGGATGTGTTCTTTGCGGCGGAGTAGGTAGCGGCAAGAGTTTAACCGCTATCGCCTACTACTATATTCAAAACGGCGGAGATATGGAGAGTTTGATTTATGGCGAGTATATTACTATGGACGACTGTAACATAAAAGACTTGTATATTATCACCACTGCCCGCAAGAGAGACACATTTGAATGGAGCGGTGAACTTTCTCCATTTCTTCTATCCATTAATCCGGAAGTAAACCTGTACTCAAACAAAGTTGTTGTTGACTCTTGGAACAACATAGGAAAGTATTCGGAGGTTACGGACGCTTTCTTTATATTTGACGAGCAACGAGTTATCGGAAGCGGAACATGGGTAAAGTCGTTTTTGAAGATAGCTAAAACAAATGAATGGATTCTGTTGTCGGCGACACCGGGTGACACTTGGCAGGATTATATTCCTGTCTTTGTCGCGAACGGGTTCTACAAAAACAGAACGGAATTCATAAGAGAACATATTGTATATTCTAGAAGTACAAAGTTTCCTAAAATAGACCGATACCTTAACATCAGTCGGCTAACTCGTCTGAGAACTTCCATTCTTGTTGATATGGATTTCAAACGAGAAACCACATCTCACCACGAAGATATTCACACTTCGTATGACGTCAAGAAGTATAGAGAAGTATCGCGAACCCGCTTTAATCCTTATACGGACGAGCCTATTATGAATGCGGGAGAGCTTTGTTATATTCTGCGAAAAGTCGTTAATTCGGACGAATCCAGATTATTAGCTCTTGAATCTATCTTTATGGAACACCCGAGAGTAATCATATTTTACAACTTTGATTACGAGTTGGAGATTTTGAAAGACATCGGTTGGGGTGCGGAGGTTGAAATCGCCGAGTGGAATGGTCATAAACATCAACCCATTCCAGAAAGCGGTAGTTGGGTATATTTGGTGCAGTACAATGCGGCGGAGGGGTGGAACTGTGTCAAGACTGATACTATTATATTCTTCTCACAGAACTATTCATACAAAGTAATGGTACAAGCGGCTGGGAGAATAGATAGGTTAAACACTCCCTATACGGATTTATATTACTATCACTTGAAAAGCAGTTCGGGAATTGACCTTGCTATAAGTAAAGCACTCAAAGATAAGAAGAACTTTAACGAAACTAAGTTTGTTAAGTGGTGAACTGTATTTTAAGGAGAGATTATTATGCATAACAAAGTGGTCTTAAGTAAGTTAGCATTTGTAGGAGTTATATTCTTGGCGTATCAAGTCGGGAGATTATCCAGCTGTGATTTTAAATTTGAGGTGAAACTATGACAGATTTACAACGTGAGGTATGGGAAGGGTGGACTCCGCAGAACTTCATCGATTCGCTGTCGAAAGAGATTAGTGACATTATGACGGGGTTGTCGTTCCTAGACCCGTTCAAGACTAAGGAAGAACTGAATGATTATATTCTCAATCATCAACCTTACTACAAGAGACCTATTCCCGAGGTTAATGAGTATTTTCTTAACTTGTATGATTTGAAATAATATGGATCTAATCTAGGTTAGTTGTTTATAGTCTTACAGCGCATATTTATAATCTCCTACTTTCCGCTTAACTCACCGCCGATACGCAGGGATTTTCGTTCCCTTGACCTCACCGCCATAGGAGATTATAACATATGTGGTTGTAGTATAGAAAGAGTGAAATAAATGGAATTGGTAAGAACTAAACTTTACGCTGTTATGCTCATTCTTCTTGGTATAGCGTCCGTATTCATTGAGGGAGACTGCACGTTCTTCATATTTGCATTACTTCTTGGTGTTACAATGCTAATTTCAAAGAAGAATTGGATTAGTTAACGAGGTGATATTTTGAGACCGAGTACGATAACTTGGGCTAATATTTACAAAGAATTTCGTAAAAACTGTCCGAATTATTCCAAAAAAGCAATTCATTATGAGCCGAACGGATTCCTTGAGATTAGAATTTTTATGACGGACGGAACAAAAATGACATATGATTATGACCGAAAAGAGTTAAAATTTTTGGGCTAAACTTGGGCAAAAGCCCACTTTTATTTTCAATTTGCTGTTTTGGGTTAAAATTTTAACGAGTGTACGGACGATATTTTCGATTTCTGCCCACTTTTTCTGGGTTTTTGCCCACTTTTAAAAGCAAAAGTGGGCGTGAAGAATTCAGCATTTACGGGGGTTGTAGGGTCAAAAGCCCACTTGCCCACTTTTTATTATACTATTATGTGATAAAAAGTTTAAATATATATATAAATAGGGTCGAAAAAAGTGGGCAAGTGGGCTCACTGTATTTTTAGTACTTTTAGTTACAAATAGGACTTCGCGAAATTTACAAGCACTATTATGGAAAAGAACATATTTTTGAGGAGGAATGTATTATGTATGACGAGGTTGTAGAAAAGTTTGTAACTATGTATAAAAATTACGGCGGAGCTATATTACCCTTTGCTGAGGACGGTTGGTTTATAGCGGAGAACGGTATGGAACGCGCTATAGTTGTTAGTATGGTGGTTGCGACAGTTATATCAACACCCGTATTTTATGTACAAAATTTCATCAATAAAAGTATTCGACAAGCTAAAAACAAGATTGGGGCATAGCCTCTTTCTTTTTCAAATTTTATGGTTGTATTTAGTCAAACCTTATGGTATACTGAACATGTATAATTTTAAATACATACAAGGGGTGATGTATGATTATATTCGCTAAAATTTCATGTAAACTGCAAGGACATGATTGGCATGGCTGCAAATGCAATAAATGTGGGAAAGTACGCGATGAAGAACACGATTTCCAACAGATTGATGGTAAATGCGAGCAACGCTGTTCTATTTGCGAAAAAGTAGAAAAACTACCTCACCAATGGAACAGATATAGATGTTCTCAATGCGGGACTATCAGGAGGAGTTATATTTTTGCGGCAAGTTTTTTCTTGACTGTAATGTTTTTCGTAGGTATGATATCAACTAAGGAAAAATCAATTACCGAGCAAGAAAATTCAAAAGTGTTGGCTGTCGAAATTAACACGCCTAAACCCGAAGAAATACCTAAACCCGAGGAAGTACCTAAACCCGAAGAAGTACCTAAACCTGAAGAAGTACCTAAACCTGAAGAAGTACCTAAACCCGAAGAAGTACCTAAACCCGAAGAAGTACCTAAACCTGAAGAAGTACCTAAACCTGAAGAAGTACCTAAACCTGAAGAAGTACCTAAACCTGAAGAAGTACCTAAACCTGAAGAAGTACCTAAACCTGAAGAAGTATCTAAACCAATCGTTGTAGATGAAGTTATTGCTGTATCCAAGGGAACAGATACGTCGGTTACTCAATCTGCCGATACGCCACCGACCTATAAAAATTCTAGAACTGTTTATATAACCAGAACAGGTAAAAAATATCACTATAATAACCATTGTAATGGTGGCGATTATTATTCATCAACTCTTGACGACGCAACGCGTAAAGGATTATTACCTTGCGAAAAGTGTGTGCTTTAACGCAAATCTCCAAACACGTGAATTTTACACCTCCTATTATGAAAAAGAAGAACTTAAACAGGAGGTAATGTTTATGGGCAGAAAGAAGAAAGACAACGCGGTGATTGATATTTGCATCGCGGAGGACGAATATAACGACGAACTCCCAGACGAGATGTTGCTGATATGTCACAGTTGTGACGTTGTAATGGATTACAGCGCGAAGCTGGAGCGGTTCAAGTGTTCTTGCTGTGGAGAGGAAGTCGCGGAAGACGATTACTACGAATACGACGGCGGAACACCGTTTGGGTGCAGAGCCTGCGGCGGACCATATCCGCAATGTATGACCAGTTGCAAGATGTTTGACGATTGATATTTGTCTTTATGGAAGCCAATACCATTAGGTAAAGGCTTTTATTTTTTGCCTAAAATTCGATACGCGAAATAAACATACCCTTTTATGAAGAAGAAGGATAACACGTGAAATTTAAACACTGCCTTTCTCTTTTGCGTTTTGCCGAAAATTAATCGAAGGAGGCGCGGAATGTCAGAAAGTATATTTCAAGGGAAACTGATTCAGGAGTTGAAGAGGATATTTCCAGAATGTTTAATTGTTAAGAATGACCCGAATCATATTCAGGGAATTCCCGACTTACTTGTGCTTTACAACAATAAGTGGGCTTCGCTCGAATGCAAGAAAAGTTCAAAAGCTAAAACACAACCTAATCAAAAATATTATGTAGACCGTATGAACAAAATGTCATTCTCAAGATTTATATTTCCCGAAAACAAGGAAGAGGTGTTAAATGAACTTCAACAAACATTCATTCCTTGAGGGGCAGCACGCCTTTCTCGGAGCAAGCAAATACCACTGGATTAACTATGATGAGAACAAGTTAGCGGAATCATATTCTAAGTACACGGCGGCGCAAAAGGGTACAATACTTCATGAGTTCGCGGCGCAGTGTATAAGACTCGGACAGAAACTGCAAAAGTCGCATAAGACTTTGAACATGTATGTAAACGACGCAATCGGCTTTAAGATGACACCCGAACAGGTTCTGTTATATTCTGATAACTGTTTCGGAACTGCTGACGCGATTTCCTTTCGAGATAACTTGTTACGGATTCACGATTTCAAATCAGGAGTAACACCCGCCCACATGGAGCAGCTTGAAATATACGCCGCTCTTTTTTGTTTGGAGTATAAAGTAAAACCCGGAGACATTGAGATTGAATTGCGTCTGTATCAAAACGATGATATTCTGGCACATACAGCAACCGCCGAAGACATCGTTCCAATCATCGACAAGATAATCACCTTTGATAAGGTAATCAATAAACTCAAAGAGCAAGGGAGTTAAACTATGAATCCGATAGCGAATGATATTTTACAGCATTACGGAACGCCTAGACATTCTGGCAGATACCCTTGGGGTTCGGGTGAAAACCCTTATCAACATAGTGGCGATTGCCTAAGCAGAGTTAATGAGTTGAAAAAGCAAGGACTTAGCGAAACTGATATTGCTAAATCTATGGGGCTTACGACAACTCAGTTGAGAGTTCAAAAGTCATTGGCGGGAGACGAGAGAAGAAACGAACAGGTATCACAAGCTAGAGAGTTGCGCGAAAAAGGTTATAGTTTAAACGCAATCGCGGAGAGAATGGGATTTGCTAACGATTCATCTGTCAGGTCACTTCTGAACGAGAGTTCCGAAGCCCGTATGAATCAAGCTATGAAAACCGCCGAGTTTCTGAAGAAGCAAATTGATGAGAAAGGCATAATTGACGTTGGAACTGGTGTTGAAAGAGAACTTGGTATATCGAGAGAGAAACTCAATCAGGCTCTTTATATTCTCGAAAGAGAGGGGTATCCCGTCTATGGCGGCGGCGTTCCGCAAGTTACCAACCCTGGTAAACAGACAAATATTAAAGTCATCTGTCCTCCTGACACAGAGCATAAAGATATTTACAACTTTGAGGATATTAACTCTGTTAGAGATTACTTCTCTCATGACGACGGGGAAACATTTGATAAATTCATATATCCGAGCAGTATGAACGGAAACCGCATTGATATTCGGTACGCCGAACAAGGCGGAACAGAGAAAGACGGACTTATAGAGATTCGTCGCGGCGTTGATGACTTATCGCTTGGTGAGTCTCATTACGCGCAGGTTCGTATTTTGGTTGATGATAAGAAGTACATCAAGGGAATGGCAGTATATTCTGATGATTTGCCAGACGGAACTGACATTATATTTAACACTAACAAGAAACAGGGTACGCCGAAGGAAGACGTGTTGAAGAACATTACCAATGACCCGGACAACCCGTTTGGTTCGCTTATTAAAGCGGGCGGTCAAAGTTATTATATTGATAAAGAAGGAAACCGCCGCCTCTCGCTAATCAACAAGAGAGCCGAAGAAGGCGATTGGGGCGAGTGGAGTGACCACCTCCCGTCGCAGTTTCTATCTAAACAAAACACGACGTTAATCAAGAAACAACTTAACTTGGCGGTTGTCGATAAACAGGCAGAGTTTGACGAGATTTGTTCACTCACCAATCCAACTGTCAAGAAAGCGTTGCTGCAATCATTTTCTGATGACTGTGACTCAGCCGCCGTACATCTTCAAGCTGCCGCTTTACCAAGGCAGAAGTATCAAGTTATATTACCGATACCGTCTATGAAAGATAACGAGGTATACGCCCCTAACTACAAAAACGGCGAACAGGTGGCACTTGTAAGATATCCTCATGGCGGAACTTTTGAAATACCTATATTAACTGTTAATAATAAACAGCTTTCTGCTAAACAGGTTCTTGGTAACGCGCTTGACGCGGTTGGTATCAACTCTAAAGTCGCAGAGAGATTATCAGGTGCGGACTTCGACGGCGACACCGTTATGGTGATACCGACAGGCGGTAAGGTGAAAATTACAGCAACTCCTTCTCTCGAAAGACTTGAGGGATTCGACGCTAAAATGGAGTATCACTATCGTAAGGGTATGAAGATAATGGGTGAGACTCAAACCCAAACCGAAATGGGCAAAATCTCAAATTTGATCACAGACATGACATTGAAAGGTGCTGACGAAGACGAATTAGCAAGAGCTGTCCGTCATAGTATGGTGGTCATAGACGCTAGGAAACATAGACTCGATTACAAACAGAGTGCGATTGACAACGGCATATCTTCTCTCGAAAAGAAGTACAAAACCTCTATCAAAGAGGACGGCACGGTTAGCAAAGGAGCGTCTACATTAATTTCAAGAGCTAGTTCAGAGTTTTCGGTTGTCAAAAGAAGGGGCAGTCCTATAATTGACAAAGAGACTGGGGAACAGAGTTGGAAACCAGTCGAGAATCCTCAGTATTACGATAAGAAGGGGAAACTCCAGACCCACACACAGAAAAGCACTCAAATGTTTGAAACAAAGGACGCCTACACTCTGTCATCAGGCACTCCTCAAGAAGAAGCTTATGCGGATTACGCCAACAAGATGAAATCTTTAGGTAACCAAGCCCGTAAAGAAATGGTAAACACAGGACGAATACCCTACTCAAAGTCCGCAAAGACCGCCTATGAAGAAGAAACATCCTCCCTACTAGCTAAGTTGAACGTCTCTCTGAAGAACGCTCCTCGTGAAAGGCAAGCTCAAGTCATCGCTAACGCTTCTATGACAGCGAAGAAACAAGAGAATCCCGATATGACAAAGAGTGAAATTAAGAAAGCCAATCAACAAGCTCTTACGGCGGCAAGGCTGTCTGTGGGAGCTAATAGACAGCCTATTGACATCACCGACAGAGAATGGGAAGCGATTCAGTCAGGAGCTATCAGCGAGAATAAACTTAGTCAAATCATCAAGAACGTCGACACCGACAAACTAAGACAAAGAGCTACTCCAAGAGCTACGACAACGCTTAGTCAAGCTAAGATAAACAAGATTACTTCGATGAACGCTTCTGGTTACAACACTTCTGAGATAGCGCAAGCTCTTGGCGTGTCGTCATCTACCGTGACGAAGTACATCGGAGGAAAGGAGTGAACTATGTAAACATGGCAACCAAATACGCAATAACAACCTTCGACAATCCTTACAATCCGTTCGAACAGTTCGTTCCGTGGTTCTTGTATGACGAAGAAAAAGGCTATCATTCTTGCGCTTACTTGGGAAGAATCGCTCGAACTTCTGAACAACTTTCTGAAGAAGAGAATGATTCCGAAGTCGAACGAGCAATTGATGAGATTATCAAATACGATTTCCGAAACATCTACAAGAAAGTCGCAAACGCTTGAAAACTTTGATAATCTCTTTAGTTCTCTTGAGTTCAGTTGTCTCTGAGGCTAGGCGGGGGGGTGTCCGCCGATTCCCCACCCCCCTCGTAATCGATTGCCTCCTCTAAAAATCTCCGGGGGTCATATTTTTGGAGTGTTTGCACTAACAGCCGTCTGCACACCCTGAATCTATCCCGAAAGGGCAGTAGAACTTAACAGAACCATAGAAATACCGCAAGATATTTGTCTGAAAAGAGGCAGTAAGTATGAGAAAACCAAAAGAAAAGACGGTAGAATCCGCTGATAGCTCGCCAAAACGCCGTCCGGCTTTAAGTATGGAAACAAGAGAACAGCAGTTGATATCTTTAGCGGTTGACTTAGCCGAGAAACAGTTGTTAGACGGCACTGCCTCCGCTCAAGTCATATCTCATTACTTGAAAATGGGTTCAACCAAAGAGCGAATCGAAAAGGATATTCTCGAAAAACAGAAAGAATTGATTACCGCTAAAACTCAAGCGTTGCAATCAGCGCGAAATGTCGAAGAACTTTACGCGAACGCTATTAACGCTATTCGAAATTACAGCGGTCAAGGCGGTTCTGATAATGATTAGAACATATTCCGAACTGTCAAAGCTTAAAAGTTTTGACGAACGTTACAAGTATCTGCAACTCGACAGCAACGGCAAAGAAGAAACATTCGGATTCGACCGATTCCTCAATCAGAATTTCTACAAGTCAAGAGAGTGGAAAGTTATTCGGGATATTGTCATCATCAGAGATAACGGTTGCGACCTTGGAATAGACGACCTTGAAATCAAAGGTAAGATTATCATTCATCATATGAATCCGATTCTGCCAAAAGACTTTGAAACACAAAGTGATTTTCTGCTAAACCCTGAATACTTGGTTTGTACAACTCATACAACCCACAACGCTATTCACTACGGCGACGAAAGTCTGTTAATCAAAGCACCGATTGAACGAAGTAAGAACGATACATGCCCGTGGAAGAAATAAAGGAGATTCATATGGAGAGTATACTAACATCAGTTAAAAAGTTACTCGGAATCGAAGAAGAATACGAACACTTTGACGCGGACATCATCATAAGTATTAACTCTGCGTTATCGGTATTAACCCAAATAGGCGTAGGCTCTCCAGACGGATTCTCGATAACAGACAAAACAGCCGTATGGACAGACTTCATTCCGAACAGCCCAGCGTTAGAGTTGATAAAATCATACACACACTTAAGAGTTAAACTCGTTTTCGACCCGCCAACAAGTTCCTTCGTTATCGAATCAATCAACAAAACGATTGGTGAGTTCGAGTGGAGAATCCAAGTAATGCTTGAGGCAGAACAAACAACATAACAAAGGAGATGAAATCAAAATGGAAGATACGTTGATCCACCACGGCATTTTGGGAATGAAATGGGGAGTAAGGAGAACGCCTTCTCAATTGGGATACAGCAAAGGAATGAGTTCTAAAACAAAAAAAGTTATAGATAACTACAACAAAATGTCCGACGGAGATTTTAAAGCGAAATACAAAACTTCAAAATCCACATACGCCAAAAGGGTTGATAAATACGGCGACCCTTATATGAACGCTCCTCTTGCTAAACTCGGCAAAAAACTCTCGGCGAAAAACGTTGAAAAGAAGAAAAAAGTAAAACTGGCGGACATGTCAGATGATGAACTCAAAGCGCGAATCTCTCGTCTGAATCTAGAACAACAATATTCCAAATTAGCACCTTCGATTATTGATAGAGGCAAAACATACGCAAAAAACGGACTTAAAATCGCCGGAGGCGCAGCCGCTTTAACTACCGCCGCTATTACGCTTTATAACAACAGCAATACAATACAAGGATTAATTAGAGGCACATCATGACGGCGTTATATCATCACGGCGTTTCGGGGCAGAAGTGGGGAGTAAGACACGGACCTCCGTACCCGATAGACTCTACCGTTGGCGACATTACCATAAAAAAAGGCACATCGTTTAAGCGGCTAAGCATACATCAAGAGAATGTGTCTAAAGGGCACGCCTACGTAACCTATCTCAAAAACGACAGCGAACATTACAAAGGATTTTTCGGCGCAAGACTAAAAGCGATGAACAAAGGTGCTGCTGTGTACAGCATAGACCTTAAAGCGGCGAACGACATGAAAGCTCCGTCTAAACAAAAAAGGCTTGATACGTTTTTGGAGCTGTATTCAAAAGACCCGATTATAGCTAAAGAACTCGGCAAATACTACAAAAGCGACTGGCACTATTTCACTCCGTTACCAACTAAGTTCTATGAACATAAGTATAGCAAGTTATCCTACAACGACTTAAAAGCTAAAGGCTATGACACCTTCGCAAGGTCTCTCGGCGGAAATGAATACATTCGCGGAGAATATTTTAAGGAGTTGTCTAAGAAAGGGTATTCGTTCGTCACCGACGATATGGACGCTAACCGTTTCGGGAAAGAGCCGACCATTGTATTCGATAGACAGAAATCTTTGAAATACATCGGTCAAAATGAGGTATCCGCCAAAGAAATTACAGATACTTGGAAACAACGCGGAACATACATCAACAAGAAATAAGGAGGCGAATTATGGCGTTATCAAACACTGCCGTTCCGAGATATTACGGTTTGTTCAGAGATGCCGTAATTCGCGGGGAAATTCCTGTATGTAAAGAGGTTTCAATGGAGATGAACCGTATCGACGACCTAATCGCCAACCGCAACATCTACTACGACGACCGAGCGGTTGAGGGGTTTATCGAATACTGCGAAACTGAACTAACGTTGACGGACGGAAGCGACTTAGTTCTTCTTGACACTTTCAAAGTATGGGCGGAACAGATATTTGGCTGGTACTATTTCATTGACAAGAGAGTATATGAGCCGTTTAAGAACGGACGCGGCGGACGATACATTACCAAGACAATCAAACGCAGACTAATCAACAAGCAGTACCTCATAGTAGCGAGAGGCGCGGCGAAATCTATGTACGCCTCCTGTCTTCAAAGTTTCTTCCTAAACGTTGACAGTTCCACCACACATCAGATAACAACCGCCCCGACTATGAAACAGGCGGAAGAAGTTATCTCACCGATACGAACTTCTATCGTCCAGGCAAGAGGCTCATATTTCAAGTTTCTCACAGAGGGTTCTCTCCAAAACACAACAGGTTCAAGAGCAAAGAGAGTTAAGTTAGCGTCTACCAAAAAGGGTATTGAGAACTTTCTTACAGGCTCGTTGCTTGAAGTAAGACCGATGAGTATAGATAAACTTCAAGGACTACGGACTAAACTAGTAACAATTGACGAGTGGCTGTCAGGCGACACAAGAGAAGACGTTGTAGGCGCGGTCGAACAAGGCGCGTCAAAGATAGAAGACTACTTAATCGTCGCAATAAGTTCCGAGGGTACTGTCCGAAACGGAATAGGCGATACAATCAAAATGGAGTTGTCAGCCATTCTTAAAGGCGAAGTTGATACCGATTACGCCAACAACATTTCAATCTGGTGGTATAAACTTGATTCCGTAAAGGAAGTGTCTAACCCTGAAATGTGGCTGAAAGCTAATCCAAACCTCGGTACAATGACCGTAAGCTATGATACTTATCAGCGCGAAGTCGAACGTGCGGAGGCCGTCCCGTCTGTCCGAAACGATACATTAGCAAAACGCTTCGGCATTCCAATGGAGGGTTTCACATATTACTTCACATACGAAGAAACACTTCCGCACAGGAAAAGAGATTACTGGAAACTACCGTGCGCATTGGGTTGCGACTTATCACAGGGCGACGACTTCTGCGCGTTTACTTTCATATTTCCATTGCCAACTGGTTGCTTTGGTATCAAAACTCGGAACTATATTACATCACTAACGTTGTCAAAACTACCTTCCGCGATGAGAGCAAAATATGACCAGTTTATGAAAGAGGGAAGTTTAATCGTCCTTGACGGTACTGTCCTAGACATGATGCACGTCTACGACGACCTAGACGACCACATAACCACCAGAGAATACGATGTCCGTTGCCTTGGATTCGACCCGTATAACGCCAGAGAATTTGTGGAACGTTGGCAATCCGAGAACGGACCTTTCGGAATCGAAAAGGTAATTCAAGGTGTAAAAACCGAATCCGTTCCGCTAGGCGAATTGAAGAAACTATCCGAGGAACGTATGCTATTGTTCGACGAAGAACTAATGACTTTCACCATGGGCAACTGCATCGCCTTAGAGGATACGAACGGCAACCGTAAACTGCTCAAAAAACGTTATGAGCAGAAGATAGATGCCGTCTCCGCTATGCTTGACGCTTATGTGGCGTATAAATTGAACAAGGACTCTTTTGAGTAAATGAGTCGAAACGTTGTATATTTTAGGCAGTACGTATTTAGGAAAACAAAACAAGCCAAACGTTCTTGGAAGACGAATGCCTTGTTTGGATTATTGCTTATGCGGTAGTCGAAGAAGACTCATTGTTGTAATTACTTTCGATTGTATACACAGAGCCGTCCTTAGCGACTTTTTGAAAAGAAAAGCTTCTTCCTTTTGCCGCGTCAGTAACTGCAAACAGCCCGACTACGAAAACTATAGTTCCGCATATCACAACCAAATTGCCGTTTACTTGTGATACATTCGCTGTTAAACATTGCCAGTTCACAAATCATAACCTCCTTCTTATACGTGCTGTCTAAATTATACAACGCTTCGATATAAAAATCAAGTGTTTTGAATAAAGGATGTGATATTTTTGAATAACGAACTAATCCACCACGGAATTTTAGGAATGAAATGGGGGATTCGGAGAAACCAAGAACAATTAGGAAACAAGCGAAACAAGACATCAAATTCCTCGCATAATAAACCAATAATAACAAAAAAAAGAGCATTAATTGGTTCGGCTGCTATAGCTGTCGGGACAGTAGCCACTATCGCAATATTAAAAAAATATGGACATAAAAAAGCAGACGATGTTGGTATGACTATAACCGACTTAGAAAACGAACAACTTCTACAACTATTACAAGCTTATATGGATTTAAAAGAAACTACAAATAGTAGGTGATATTTTGTGAACAATACATTAATCCACCACGGCATTTTGGGAATGAAATGGGGAGTGAGACGCTCTCGGGCAACATTAGACCGCATTTCGGAACGAGAAAGAAAGTTAAGCGATTCCCGAAAAGAAATTAGGAATACAAAAGGCGCGGCTTCTAACGCGTATATTCGCAAATCAAAAGACGTATTTTTAGCAAGAGGTAAATTAGCTCTGCAAAAAGCCAAGATAGAAAACGACGTAACCAATAAGGTGTTGGCTAAGCAAGACATAAAAGATGCAAAACGTTATAAAAAACATAGTACAGCGGGTCTTGTTTTCGAAGAACGAAGACGAGTTTTTGGAAGTACCTTAACGAACAAAGAGCTAGAAGCTATCAACATTAAGGAATATCAGCGAATGGAACGGCAAGAACGAACCAAAAAAATTATAACAATTATGTCCCCGATTGCTGTCACTGCGCTATCTGCAACTGCGATTTCGGAAGGTCGATACTACGCCGCTAATGGAAAATTTGGAATTCCGTCCTTTGGATTCGGAGATAGAGGATTTGAAGTCAGGGTTAAATAAACATACTCGCGAAAATTACATCTCCTGTTATGAGAAGGAGATGATTTGTATGAAACTCTATACTATCGAAGAAACGAATAGAAATATTCAAAATGCGAGAAACAAAACAGAGTGGTTATTAAAATTTGAAACCAGAGAAGAAGTAAAAAAGGAATTAGAGGATATGCTAAAAGAAATCCAAATTTTTGAAACAAGAATGAAACAAAGATTTGGGAATCGTAAAGGGTATTTTTAATATCCTTTTTCTTTTTGTCTTAGCAGTAAGACCAGCTATTAAAAGTCAATAGGTAACTTAAAAAAATTTTAGTAAAAAAGCAAAAACCACAGAAATGAAAAAATAACACGAAAAAAAGACCTAATGACATAGAAAAGGCGAGTGACAAAATGTA